>JAHFRL010000007.1:0-82237 GCA_023266235.1 Betaproteobacteria bacterium | reverse complement strand
TTACGGGCATAGAAAGTCGATGGGTGAATAAATGGCTAGTGATTTACTTCGACTGAGGAAATGCGCCAACGATTGCTGCCGAAGCATCAGCCGCGGTGTCAATATTCATCACCGCAGCGGCAAGTTTGTCCGCATCTGCGCGCGAAGCGCCAAGTCCGAATTCGAGACAGCCGCGGAATTTGGCAATCAACTCGTCTTCGCTCATCGGTTCCTGCGGGCTGCCTTTGATCGTGTCGCTCTTGACCTCGACTACCGTGCCGTCGTTCAGCGTGACCTTGATGCGCGCCGGCTCGATTGCAGTCGGCTCGATCGACGGATCATCAACCACGCGGGTCTTCGCGGCGAGCGCAACCACCGCCGGATCGCTGATCGCCGGTTTTTGGTAGCTGTGCAGATCGACGCGCGCATCGGTCAACGCGCGCGCGAAGCTGTAAGCGGTGTTGAACTGCGCGTGCACCACTGAATCGCGCCTGACATCGTACGGCTCGCCGACGGTGAGCCAGTTGACTTTGCCCATGCCGATCTCGACTTCTCTGACATCGCTCGGCTTCACGCCTTGTCCGCGCAGCTTGATGCCGAGGCCGATTGCGGTATGGTTGCAGCGGCAGCACGGATACGGCTTGAAGCTGTATTCGCGGATGCGCCAGTGGCTGCCGAGTTCGCCGGTCAGGATTTCGGGTTTGACTTCGTCGCGTTCGTACAGCGCAAACAGCCCGGCGGTGCCTTCGAGCGTGCGGCGCGTGCCGGTCAACCCATCTGCCGCGAGGAACGCGCCCATGACCGCAGAGCGCGCGGCGAATCCTGCGCCGAGGCGCTTCGACAGCACGCCGTCGCGCATGCTTTGCGCGGAGCCGCTGGTCTGATGAAACGCCATGCCGAGCGCGTTGCGCATGCCCTCGGCATCGAGCCTGAGCAGGCGTCCCGCGGCAAGCGCTGCCGCAGGCGTGCCCATCACCATCGTCGGGTGCCAGCCTTTGCCGAGGCTGTTGTAGCACGCGAGCCCCAGCCGCGCGTCCAGCTCGGCGCCGATCGCGTAGGCGAGCAAGAAATCCCTGCCGGAAACATTGCCGATGTCTTCGGCGGTGGCGAGCAGCGTCGGCAGCACGATGCAATTGGTGTGCACGCGCGCCGGATCGTGCTGGTCGTCGAAATCGAGCGCGTGCGCGGCCGCGCCGTTGGCGAGCGCTGCGGTCGGCGGCGAGTAGCGGCGCTTGCCGATGAGGCCGGTCGCCGAACCGGCCGTTTCCCATTGCGAGAGCCGTCGGTTCAATTCGCGGATGCCGGCCGCATTCGGTGCGCCGCCGATCACGCCGAGCGTGTCGAGCAGGAACAGCTTGAGCGTGTGCACGACATCTGAGGGCAAATCCCCATAGCGCCAGCGCGCAAGCTGCTGGCACAGCCGCAGGCTGTAGTCGTCGTCGAGGCGCGGTACCGATGCTGCGGGGCGGAGTTGGTCGAGTTGGGCGCTGGCCATGTCGATTCCCTTGGTGATTTGCGCATTATCATAGCACCGTGTTTGGCGGGGCCAAGTTGCGCGTGTTATTCTTCGATCAGCAGCAATTCACGGCCTGTTTCTCCGATTTGACTGGCGGAACTGGCATTACGCGTCGCCACGCCTGAATATTTCCACAGACATCGTGAGCAAAATCTGGGTAGGCATCGACACCGGCGGCACGTTCACCGACCTCGTGCTGTGCGAGCTGACGACGGGCAAGTACGCCTATCACAAGCTGCCGACGACGACTGCTGATCCGGCGCAGGCGGTGCTCGACGGCCTCGCCGAAATTCTCGATCCCGCGCTGATACCGCGCGACCAGGTCGAGTTCGTGGTCCTGGGAACGACGCTGGCGACCAACGCCGTGCTCGAAGGAAAAACCGCGCGCACCGGCATGATCACGACCGCGGGTTTCCGCGACATCCTCGAGCTCGCGCGCCAGCGCCGGCCGCATTACTTCAACCTCGACGTGCTGAAGCCCACGCCGCCGGCGGCGCGCGATTGCCGCATCGAGGTGACCGAGCGCATGGCGCACGACGGCTCGGTGGTTACGCCGCTCGCCGAGGACGAAGTGCGCAATGCGGTCTTGACGCTGCACGGCAAAAAGGTCGAGGCGATCGCGATCTGCATGCTGCATTCCTACGCGAATCCGGCGCACGAGCAGCGTGCGCGCGAGATCGTCAAGCAGATGTGGCCCGCAGCCTATCTGTGCACGTCGTCGGAAGTGCTGCCCGAATTCCGCGAATACGAGCGCTTCGCGACGACGACAGTCAACGCGAGCCTGATGCCGGTCATGGACCGTTACCTCGAGCGTTTCGAGCGCGGCGTCGCCGAGCTTGGCATTGCGGTCGCGCCGCGCGTGATGCAGTCGAACGGCGGCGCGGTGACGCCGGGCGCGGTACGGCGCGTGCCGGTCAATACGTTCTTCTCCGGTCCCGCCGGCGGCGTCGTCGGCTGCGTCGGCCTCGGCGCCGAACTCGGCATCGAGGATCTGATCACGTTCGACATGGGCGGCACCTCGACCGACGTGTGCCTGATCCGCGCCGGCGAGCCGGCGAAAAAAGACCTGCGCGAGATCGCGGGTTTCCCCGTGCGCACGCGCACGATCGACATCCACACCATCGGCGCCGGCGGCGGCTCGATCGCGTGGGTCGATGCGGGCGGGTTGCTCAAAGTCGGACCGCAGAGCGCGGGCGCGTATCCCGGTCCCGCCGCCTACGGCCGCGGCGGGGCCAGGCCGACAGTGACCGACGCCAACGTCGTGCTCGGCCGGCTGAATCCCAGGGCGCTGCTCGGCGGCCGCATGGCGATGTATCCCGACCGCGCGCGCCAGGTGATCAAGAATGAACTCGCGCCCAGGCTCAAAGTCGGCGTGGTGCGCGCCGCGGCCGGCGTGATCGAAATCATCAACGTCAACATGATGGGCGCGGTGCGCGTGATCTCGGTCGAGCAGGGCGAGGACCCGCGCGACTTCACGCTGGTCGCATTCGGCGGCGCCGGCCCGCTGCACGCGGCGGACATCGCGCGCAACATGGGCATCCGCAAGGTGCTGGTGCCGCCGCGCCCGGGCCTGCTGTCGGCGTTGGGCCTCCTGCACGCCGACGTGCGCGGCGACTTCAGCCTGACCCGGCTGGTCATGGCGGCGCCGCAGAATCTGAGCGTGATCAATGCCGGCTTTGATGAGCTGCGCGGGCGCGGCACCGGGTGGCTGCGCGGCGAAGCGGACACGGCCGCGCGCGCCGAATACAGCTGGCTGATCGACCTGCGCTACCTCGGCCAGAATTACGAACTTTCGCTCGCAGTAAAAGACGGCAGGCTCGATGCGAAGTCGCTCGCGCGTCTGATCCGGCGTTATCATGCGCGCCATCGGGAATCCTACGGCTATGACATGCCCGGCCAGCCGGTCGAGACCGTCAGTTTGCGGCTGGTGGTCGCAGTCGAGCGGCCCGCGCCGACGCACGAGAAGCACCATCCCGTGCATGGGACAATGAAGGATGCGGTGATCGAAAGGCGCAAAGTGTGGTTTCCGGAGACCGGATTCGTCACGACACCGGTTTACGACCGCGACCGGCTGCCGGCTGACTGCCGCATCACGGGACCTGCGATCGTCGAGCAGATGGACACGACGACGGTGGTGCCGCCGCGCGCGAAACTGCGCGGCGACCGGCTGGGTTACCTGCATCTCGAAGTCGAGCCGCTGCGCGTGAAAGGAGGGACGTGATCATGGCTGTCAAGCGGATGGCCGCGAAACACGGGGCAACCCAGGGCATCGATCCGATCAAGGCCGAAGTCATGGCGCGCTACCTGCTGGCGACCGCCGAGGAAATGGGCGCAACCCTGATGCGCACCGCGTTCTCGCCCAACATCAAGGAGCGCGCCGACTGCTCGACCGCGATTTTCGACGCGCGGGGGCAGGTGGTCGCGCTCGCGCAGCGCGTGCCGATCCACCTCGGCTCGATGGTCGGCGCGGTCGACGAGATCCTCAAGCGCTATCCGCTGCGCGAAATCGTGCCGGGCGACATGTTCGTCGCCAACGATCCGTACAACGGCGGCGGCACGCACCTGCCCGACATCAACGTCATCGCGCCGGTTTTCGTCGGCAGGAAGATCGTCGCGTTCGTCGCCAATATCGCGCATCACGCCGACGTCGGCGGCATGGTGCCGGGCTCGGAAGCCGCGGTGTGCAAATCGATATTCCAGGAAGGCATCCGCATTCCGCCGGTGCGCATCATGCGCGCGGGCAAGCTCAACCGGGACGTGGTCGACCTCATTCTGCTCAATTCGCGCACGCCGGACGAGCGCAGCGGCGACCTGAAAGCGCAGTTCGCGGCCAATACCGTGGGGATGCGCAGCGTGCTGCGCCTGTTCGAGCGCTACGGCATCAGGGATACCGGGAAGACGGTTGCCGCCTATCTCGATTTTACCGAACGCCGCTTCCGCGCGGCGATCAACCGGCTGCCGCCCGGGAGCTATGTGGCGGAAGACTTTCTCGATGGTAATACGGCAAGCGAGACGTGCCGCATACGGCTTGCGCTGACCGTGGGCCGCGGCCGCCTCGATTTCGATTTCGCCGGATCGGGTCCGCAACTCGAAAGCGCGCGCAACATTCCGTATCGCGCGCTGCTCGCGACCGTCTACACCGTCGCGAAAAGCCTGCTCGACCCCGAGGTTCCCGCCAATGCCGGCTATTACCGCACGCTGCACATCACCGCGCCGCCCGGTTGTGTCGTCGGTCCCACGCCACCGGCGGCCGTGGGCTGCCGCTCGATCTCCGCGACCGTCTTGGGCGATGTGATCGCCAACGCGCTGTCACAGGCGATGCCCGACAAGGCGCTCGCCGCCAGCGGCCCGCACCATCTGTATGTGATGGCCGGCACCGATCCGGCGACCGGCGCCTATTTCGTGAACTACGAGACCCTCGCGGGCGGCATGGGCGCGCGCGCGAACCGCGACGGCGTGGACGGCGTGCGCGTGCATGCGTCGGGGTCGTCGAACCTGCCGGTCGAGGCGCTCGAGCACGCTTACCCGTTCCGCACCGAGCGCTACAGCTTGTGGGACGGCTCGGCCGGTGACGGCAAATACCACGGCGGCATGGGCGTGTTGCGCGACTACCGCGTGCTCACCGACGGCATCGTGGTCAGCCTGTCCTCCGAGCGCCAGCACGTTGCCGCGGGCGGCATGCAGGGCGGCGGCGCGGGTGCGCGCGGCGTATTCATCCTGAATCCGGACACGCCGCAGGAACAGAGGTTGCCATCGGCGGCGGGTGAAGTCGCGCTGCCGCGCGGCAGCGTGTTGCGGATCTGCACGCCCGGTGGCGGCGGCTACGGCGATCCGGCCGGGCGCGCCGCCGCGGCAGTCGAACGCGATGGGCGCGAAGAGCGCGTCGCGAACAAAGGAGCATGAGATGAACAAGCCTGTTGAGTGGGAAGCCATCGAAGCGGCGCGCCGGAACTACCCCGCGCTCGAGCGCTGGACCTACATGGACGTCGCCGGGCGCTGCATCCTGTCGCGCGCCACCCGCGCGGCGATCGACGCGCACCTCGACGAGCGCATGATGAACGGCGGCGACAAGGAAAAGTTTTTCGCGCTGATCGAGCGCGCGCGCGGCAAATTCGCGCAACTGATCAACGCCGGGCCCGACGAAATCGCGTACGCCAAGAACATTTCCGACGGCCTCAACATGATCGCGACCGCGTTCGACTGGAAGCGCGGCGACAACGTGATCCTGTGCGGCGACCTCGAGCATCCGAACAACGTCTACCCCTGGCTCAACATGCGGCGCTACGGGCTCGAGGTGAAAAGCGTCAAGCCGCGCGACGGTCACATTCCGGTCGACGAAATGGTGAAGCTGATCGGCCGCGGCACGCGCGTCGTCACCGTCTCGACCGTCACGTTCGCGCCGGGATTCCGCACCGACGTCGATACGCTCGGTCGCGCGTGCCGCGAGCGCGGCGTGCTGCTGCTGGTCGACGCCGCGCAATCGTGCGGCGTGCTGCATACCGATGTCAGGAAATCGAACATCGATGCGCTCGCGGTCTCCACGCAGAAGGGGCTGCTCGGTCTCTACGGCATGGGGTTTCTCTACTGCCGGCGCGAGTGGGCGGAGAAGCTCCAGCCCGCGTATCTCGCGCGCTTCGGCGTCGATCTCGGCGAAGGCGCGCATGAAGCGACGATGGGCGATGATAATTTCAAGCTGATGCCGGCGGCGCGGCGTTTCGACCTCGGCAATTACAATTATGTCGGCACGGCGGCGGTCGACGCCTCGCTGACCGAGCTGCTCGCGTACGGCACGCCGCGGATCGAGCGCTACGTGACCGGGCTCGGCCACGCGCTCGCGCAGGGCCTGCTCGATCTCGGCCTGCCGGTAACGGGCGGCAAGCCGGGCCCGGCGGTCGGCACTATCGTGACGGTCGGCAGGATGAGCGCCGATCACTACGGCGCCAGCGACGAGCGCATCAACGGCCTCTATGCGCATCTCACCGAGAACCGCGTGAAACTGTCGATCCGGCGCGGCGTGCTGCGTTTTTCGCTGCACCTCTACAACAACATGGACGATGTCGAGCGCGTGCTCGAGCTGACGAAAACGTTCCTCAAGAAATGAATTACATCGATTCGGCAACGGGCGCGACTTATCCGCTCGACCGGCCGCGCTGGTGCGCTGACGGCGGCGGTTATCTCAATCTCGGCGCTGCGCCGGGCCTCACGCGCGACGAGATCGATACCTCCAAACGCTCGGTGTGGCGCTACGCAAAAGCGCTGCTCGTCGATGCCGGGGATGCGGTGACGCTGGGCGAGGGCTGGACGCCGCTCGTCTGCGGCACGCTCGACGGCGTGCCGGTAATCATGAAACTCGAGTTCATGATGCCGACCGGCTCGTTCAAGGACCGCGGCATGACGGTGATGATCAGCTACCTGAAGCGTTGCGGCATCGCTCACGTGCTCGAGGATTCGTCAGGCAACGCGGGCGCGTCGCTCGCGGCCTATGGCGCCGCCGCCGGCATGCGCTGCCGCATCCTGGTGCCCGCGACCGCGTCGTACCCGAAGATCGCGCAGATGGCGGCAACCGGCGCCGACGTGGTGACCATCAAGGGCTCGCGCCAGGACGTCGCCAATGCGGCGCTGCGCTACGCCAACGAAATCTTCTACGCGAGCCACAACTGGCAGCCGTTTTTCATCGAAGGCACCAAGACGCTCGCGTACGAGTTGTGGGAACAGCTGGGCTTCAAGGTGCCCGACAACATCGTGATCCCGCTCGGCTACGGCAGCAACGTGTGCGGCTGCGAGCGCGGTTTCGCGGAACTCATGCGCCGCGGCGAAATCACCACGCGGCCGCGCTTGTTCGGCGTGCAGGCCGCGAACTGCGCGCCTTTGTATGCGGCATTCAAGGCCGGCGTCGAGCAGTTGGTGCCGACCGAGATCACAGCGACGGTAGCGGAGGGAATCGCGTCGTCGAAGCCGACGCGCGTGCGTGAGGTATTGCGTGGAGTAAAAAATTCCGGCGGCAGCATCATCGCCGTCGGCGAAGATGAAATCGTATCCGCGCTCGGCGCGCTCGCGCGGCAGGGCCTTTACGTCGAGCCGACCAGCGCAGCGGCCGCGGCGGGATTGCGGCAACTGCTGAAAAGCGGCGCAATCACGCCGCAGCAGACCACGGTGCTGATACTGACCGGCTCGGGCTTGAAAGCTTCGGAGAAAATCGGCCAGTTGCTGAATCTAAGCGCGCGCAACGAATGAGGCCTGTGCCGTAAAAAAAGCCCGCGCATGCGGGCTTTTTGTTGGTGGCGATGCCGTGTTATTCGAGCTTCAGGTTGGCGGCCTTCACCACCTTTGCCCACTTGTCGATTTCGCTCTTCAGCCAGCTGCCGAGTTGCTCCGGTGTCATGGTGTAAACCTCGGCGCCCTGCTTGGCGAGGTTCTCCTTCATTTCCGGCGTGTTGAGAATGCGCGAAATTTCACTGTTGAGCCGGGCGACGGCTTCTTTCGGCGTGCCGGCCGCCGCGACCACGCCCTGCCAGCTGCCGGTTTCGAAGCCCTTGAGCCCCGCTTCGGCGACCGTCGGCACATCCGGTATGGAGGCGACGCGCTTCGCGCTCGATACCGCGAGCAGTTTCAGCTTGCCGGACTTCACGTGCGGATAGGTCGCCAGCATGCCGTTGAAGATGGCGTCCGCCTGGCCGGAAGCAAGGCCGATGATCGCATCCGAGCCGCCTTTGTACGGGATGTAGGTCCATTTGACGCCGGTCTGCGCTTCGAAAGCGACGCCGGCCAGATGCGGCGCGCCGCCTATTCCCGAGACGGCGAAGTTGAGTAGGCCCGGTTTCGACTTGGCGAGCGCGATCAGCTCCTTCACGGTCTTCACCGGCACCGACGGATGCACTGCCAGCAGATGCGGCGAATAGGTCACCATGGTCACCGGCGCGAAATCCTTGACGGGGTCGAACGGCAGCTTGTAGATGCTGGGGCTGATCGTGAGCGCGCCGAGGTCGGCGAGCAACATGGTGTGGCCGTCCGGCGCGGATTTCGCGACCAGGTCGGCGCCGATGTTGCCGTTGGCGCCAGGCCGGTTGTCGAGGACGACCGGTTGGCCGAAGACTTCATTGAGTTTCGGGCTCAACAGCCGCGACAGGATGTCGGAGGTGCCTCCCGGCGGATACGGCACGATGATGCGTACCGTTTTCGACGGGTAGTTTTGCGCCGGCGCGTGGCCTGCTGCGAGGAACGCGCAGGCGGCACCTGCCACAGCGATGATCAATTTTTCCATGGCGGTTTCTCCTTGGTATGGAGTGGGCTGCTCGCGGCGGCGGGCGATTCGATTGCGAATTACGCTACGCCATATTGCTTGAACCACGCCTGCATCTGTTTCCAGCCGTCCTCGGCAGCTTCCTTGCGGTAGTTCGGCCGGTAGTCGGCGAAGAACGCGTGCGGCGCGTCGGGATAGACGATGATTTCGCTCGTCGTGTTGCCCGCGGCTTTCAACGCCGCGCGCATCTGCTCGACGTCCGCGACCGGGATGCTCGCGTCCTGACCGCCGTAGAGTCCGCGCACCGGCACTTTGAGGTGCGGCGCGAGCTCGACCGGGTACGCGGGCTGCAGCGGCGCTTTCGCCGGCGCAACCAGCCGTCCGTACCACGCGACGGCCGCGCGCACCTTGGGATTGTGCACGCAGTAAGTCCAGGTGATGCGGCCGCCCCAGCAGAAGCCGGTGATGCCGAGCTTCGATATGTCGGCCTTGCCGGTAGCCTGCGCCCATACCGCCGCGGCGTCGAGATCCGACATCACCTGGCTGTCGGGAACGAAATTGACGACCTTGGCGAAGATCTCCTGGTTGTCCGTCAGCTTGGTGACGTCGCCCTGGCGGAAATAAAGCTCGGGCGCGATCGCGAAGTAGCCGAGCTTGGCGAGCCGGCGGCAGACGTCCTTGATGTGCTCGTGCACGCCGAAGATTTCCTGCACCACCAGCACCAGCGGATATCTGCCGCTTTTTTCGGGCAGCGCGCGGTAAGCGGGCACCGGGCCGTCGCGCGTGTCGATCTTGACTTCGCCGGCGACAAGGCCCTGGGTATCGGTGGTGATGGTGCTCGCGGCAACCGGCTGTACCATGCGCGCGTATCCCTGCGGCAGCCATGCAGTCAACAGGTCACGCAAACGGGTATCGGATGGCGGCGCGTAGCCGGTCAATACTGAGTCGGTCATGGTCCCCTCCTGGCAAACGTAGTACGGAATTTTATGGTTATTCCGGCGAGCGCGGATTATAGCAGCTTGACACGCGGAATCGCCGCGGCATAAATTCGACGTCCCGCACGCGACAAACAAATCCGGAGAATCGCAGCATGAAAATCACCGCGGTAAAGTCCTATACCGTGCACCCCGGCTGGCGCAAGAACCTGATTTTCGTCAAGGTCGAGACCGACTCGGGCATTTACGGCTGGGGCGAGGCGTACTCGCAGTATGACCGCGACACCGCGGTGATGGCGCAGCTCGAAGCGCTCGGCCAATACGCGCTCGGCCGCGACCCGTTCAACATCAGGCATTTCACCCAGATCGCGTTCGACGATTACGCGGCGCGGCGTGGATCGCTCGAATTATTCTGCGCGGTAAGCGGCATCGAGCAGGCCATGTGGGATATCGCCGGCAAGGCGTGCGGGCAGCCGGTTTACAATCTGCTGGGCGGCCGCTGCCGCGAGAAAATCCGCGTCTACGCCAATGGCTGGAGTTATCAACTCAAGGAACCCGCCGATTACGCGCGCGCCGCGGAGAAGGTGCTCAAGCAGGGGTTCACCGCGCTCAAGTTCGATCCGCTGCCCGCGCCGTGGCGCAGCTGGATTCCGAAGGAGCACGAGGCGCGCGCGGTCGCGGTGGTGAAAGCCGTGCGCGACGCGGTCGGCCCCGACGTCGACATCCTGATCGACCAGCACCGGCGGTTGGCGCTCATGCACGCGATCCGGCTCGACAAGCGGTTGGCGGAATTCGGGTTGTACTGGCTCGAGGAGCCGAACGTCGCCGAAAATCCGGAAGCGCTCGCGGAGGTGCGGCGTGCGACCGGGTTGCCGATCGTGATCGGCGAAGCGACGTATACGAAAACCGGCTTCCGGCCGCTGCTGGAAGCGCGCGCGGCGGACATTCTCAACCCCGACGTTGCGTGCTGCGGCGGCATCCTCGAGTTGAAAGAGATCGCCGCGATGGCCGAGCCGTTTCTGGTCGCGCTGTCGCCGCACAATTACAACTCGACAGTGGTCGCGCTCGCTTCGACCGTGCATGCGTCGGCGGTGATGCCGAATTTCATCATCACCGAGTATTTCCTGCCGTTCGTCGAGTTCGGCGACCTGATCTCGCCGAATCAGCTCAGGCCGAAGAACGGTTACATCGAGCTGCCTGCCGCGCCCGGCCTCGGTATCGACGTCAACGAGGACGCGCTCAGGAAACACCCGGGCAAACCCTATGCGCTGCGCAAGCTGCGGCATCCCGCGGACGAAGGGCCGTAATCAGCTGCGGTATATAATTTGCCGCCTGGAACAATGACGATCGATGTTGCCGGCGACGCGGCCGGTGCGGTAAACCATTGGAGGCAACGTGGCAGCCATCAGCAGCTTGCGTTCCGTTTTTCCCATATTGGCCGGCGCATGCTTTGCCTGTGCCGTCGGGGCACAAAGCTACCCGGCCAAGCCGATCCGGATGATCGTGCCGTTCGTGCCCGGTGGCAACACCGACATCATCGGGCGTGTCTTTGCGCCGAAGATGGCGGAGCTGATCGGCCAGCAGATCGTGGTCGAGAACCGCGGCGGCGCCGGCGGTACGATCGGCAGCGAAGTGGTCGCCAAGGCGGCACCTGACGGCTACACCATCCTGATGGTGTCCGCCGGACACACCATCAACCCGGCGATGATCAAGAAGATTCCGTACGACTCCGTCAAGGACTTCGCGCCGGTCTCGATCATCGCCGACGTCCCGACCGCGTTTGTCGTGCATCCGTCGCTGCCAGCGAAGAACGTCAAGGAGTTCATCGCCATCGCGCGGGCCCGGCCTGGCGAGATCAATTATTCGACCGCTGGCCGTGGCACCGTGGGGCATCTGGCGGCCGAATTGCTCAGCTCCATGGCCAAAATCAAGCTCGTCCACGTGGCCTACAAGGGCACGGGACAGGCGATGGTCGACCTCGTCGGCGGACACGTGCAGATGCAGTTCCCGAGCATGCCGGCGGCGATCCAGCACGTGCGCACGGGCAAGCTGCGCATGATCGCCCAGACCGGCAAGCAGCGTTCAGGCGCGGCCCCCGACATCCCGACGATGGCGGAAGCAGGTCTTCCCGGCTTCGTGGTTTCGAGCGGCTTCGGCATGTTCGCGCCCGCCGGCACGCCGCGACCGATCATCGACCGCATCCACTCCGCGCTGGTGAAGGCCCTTAACGACCCGAAAGTGAAGGAGAACCTCGCGGCGCAGGGCGCGGAGGTCGTGGCCAGCACGCCGGAAGAGCACGATCAGTTCAACCGCACCGAGATCGCGAAATGGATCAAGGTGGTGGCGGAAGCCGGCATTACGCCCGATTAATCCGGTTTCCGAATAGCGTGCAACTTGTTGATAATCAGGCTTCTTGGCGGCCTCGCGCGATTGATTTGATATCGGCGCGGCGGTTTGCTATAAGGGCGCTACCGAGGCTCCCGCGCAGGAGGGTCGTATGTTCAAGCATATCCTGATCCCGACCGATGGCTCCGAGCTGTCGCAGAAAGCCATACGCATCGGTGCCGAGCTCGCCAAGTTTCACGGTGCGCGCGTCACCGGCGTGCACTCGATTCCTGATTACCATCTGATGATCGCGTACGAAGGCGCGTTCGACCCGGTCACCGAAGAGCGCATCGAGAAGGAGGCGCGCGTGCGCGCCGACAGCTATCTCGATTTCATCAAGAAAACCTGCGCCGAGGCCGGCGTGCCGTGCGACACCGTATGTGAAACCAGTGATCATCCGTATGACGCGATAATCAAGACCGCCGCTGCCAAGGGCTGCGACCTGATCCTGCTGCACTCGCATGGGCGCAAGGGGCTGGCGGCAGTGCTGCTCGGCAGCGAAACGCGCAAGGTCCTGACCTACTCGAAAATTCCGGTCATGGTAGTGCGCTAGCACTCGCCCGCCCACGGATTGTCCGGGTGGCGGATGTCTGGCACCCGCGTGAATATTTTATTAAGATATTGATTTTTATACGTATATTTCTATGCTGCCAGTTAGGCAGAGAAATATATTGCATAGCAGCAGAAATCGCTTGCAATTGGTTTCGGATTTGGCGATAAT
Source organism: Betaproteobacteria bacterium (assembly GCA_023266235.1). Taxonomy (GTDB): domain Bacteria; phylum Pseudomonadota; class Gammaproteobacteria; order Burkholderiales; family SG8-41; genus PALSA-1004. The sequence continues at coordinate 69,461 of JAHFRL010000007.1, read as the reverse complement.
GAGGTCGCGTTGGGCATCTTTACAGGTGTCGGCGCACATCCTCCAAAACCTCCTCCTTTGGTGGACACTTAGCGCAACCCCTCGGGGTTGCGCTTTTTTTTGCCCGTAATTCACGCAGCATTGCAACCGGTTCCCGGGTTTTTACTCAATCTAGGCAATTGATGGGATCTTGTTGTTGCAGCGCAAAATCCGCGTTTTGACCGCACCGCTGACCCGGTGACAAGGCCTGGTTACGGCTTTAGGGTGGTTGGGGTGTCGGGCCTGCGCGTGCCGCGCACAGCGTCGCGAGCACGCGGCGGCGCATTTCGCGTTCGTTCTCAGCTACGTGCCTCACACCTCTCATCCTGCGCTATTGTTGACTGCGGTCAAGGCGATATCGCGCATGCCCCGTTAAGTTAGCGACCATCCACGCGGGTCGGCGTGTGGCGGCTGATCGCGTGCAACCGAGAAGGCTGTTGATGAAGATTCACGAATACCAGGCGAAAGAAATACTGCGCAATTACGGCGTGGCGACACCGCGCGGCATCCCGTGCTTCAGCGTCGACGAGGCGGTCGGGGCCGCGACCAGGCTCGGCGGCAAGGTATGGGTGGTCAAAGCCCAGATCCACGCCGGCGGCCGCGGCAAAGGCGGCGGCGTCAAGCTCGCGAAATCGCTCGACGAAGTGAAGCAGCACGCGAGCCGGATTCTCGGCATGCTGCTGAAGACGCATCAGACCGGCCCGCAGGGGCAGAAAGTGCGGCGACTGCTGATCGAGGAGGGCGCCGACATCAAGCAAGAGCTCTACCTCGGCATGGTGGTCGACCGCGGCACGCAGCGCGTGTGCCTGATGGCGAGCTCGGAGGGCGGCATGGACATCGAGGAAGTCGCCGCCAGGACCCCGGAGAAAATCCACAAGGTGTTCATCGACCCGATCACCGGTTTGAAGGACGCCGAAGCCGATGATGTCGCGCGCAAGATCGGCATCCCCGCAGCCTCTCTCGCAAAAGCGCGCCCCGCGCTGCAGGGGTTGTACAAGGCGTTCGACGCGACCGATGCATCGCTCGCCGAGATCAACCCGCTGATACTGACCAACAGCGGCGAGGTGATCGCGCTCGACGCCAAGATGAATTTCGACGATAACGCGCTGTTTCGCCATCCCGATATCGTCGCCATGCGCGATCTCGACGAGGAAGACCCGGCCGAAATCGAAGCGTCGAAATTCGATCTTTCGTACATTTCGCTCGACGGCAACATCGGCTGCCTCGTCAACGGCGCGGGTCTCGCGATGGCGACGATGGACATCACCAAGCTCTACGGCGGCAGCCCCGCGAATTTCCTCGACGTCGGCGGTGGCGCTTCGGCCGAAAAAGTGACCGAGGCGTTCAAGATCATGTTGAGGAACCCGGAGGTCAAGGCCATCCTCGTCAACATCTTCGGCGGCATCATGAAATGCGACGTGATCGCCGAAGGTGTCGTCGCTGCGGCGAAAGAGGTGCATCTCAACGTGCCGCTGGTGGTGCGGCTCGAAGGCACCAACGTCGAGCTCGGCAAGAAAATCCTCGCGGAGTCGGGACTGCCGATCATTTCCGGCAGCAACATGGCCGACGCCGCCGCCAAGGTGGTGAAAGCGGTGCAGGGAGCTGGCGTGTAACGATGTCGATACTGATCAACAAGAACACCAGGGTGATGACGCAAGGCATCACCGGCAAGACCGGCCAGTTCCACACCAAGATGGGCAAGGAATACGCGAACGGCAGGAATTGCTACGTTGCCGGCGTCAACCCGAAAAAGCCGGGCGAAGCGTACGAAGGCATCCCGATTTTCGCGACGGTGAGGGAAGCGAAGGGAAAAACCGGCGCCAACGTGTCGGTAATTTACGTGCCGCCGCCGTTCGCCGCGGCCGCGATCGACGAGGCGGTCGATGCCGACCTCGATCTCGTGATCTGCATCACTGAAGGCATCCCGGTGCGCGACATGATCCGCACCAAGTACAAAATGCAGGGCAGGCGCACCCGGCTGATCGGGCCGAACTGCCCGGGCGTGATTACGCCCGACGAAATCAAGATCGGCATCATGCCGGGGCATATCCACAAGCGGGGCCCGGTCGGCGTGGTGTCGCGTTCCGGCACGCTCACTTATGAGGCGGTCGGGCAGTTGATGGAGCAGGGGCTCGGCCAGTCGACCTGCGTCGGCATCGGCGGCGACCCGGTCAACGGTTTGAAGCACCTCGACATCATGCAGATGTTCAACGACGACCCCCAGACCGAAGCGGTGATCATGGTCGGCGAAATCGGCGGCGCGGACGAGGAAGAGTGCGCGCGCTGGATCAAGACCAATATGACGAAACCGGTCGTCGGCTTCATTGCTGGGGTCACCGCGCCGCCGGGGAAACGCATGGGGCATGCCGGCGCGATCATCTCGGGCGGCAAGGGAACGGCCGCGGAAAAACTCGCCGTGATGGAGGAATGCGGCATCAAGGTGACGCGCAATCCGGCGGAGATGGGCAAGCTGCTCAAATCCGTGTTGAAGTAGGCGGGTTTTCGGTGGAGGCTAACGTGAGCAAGGCAAACGTTAAGCGCATCAGCGCGGCCGGAACCAAAAGCCGCCGGGTGATGGAGGAATGCGGCATCAAGGTGACGCGCAATCCGGCGGAGATGGGCAAGCTGCTCAAATCCGTGTTGAAGTAGCCGGCAGCACCGGGCAATTTGATTTGCGCCCGTACGATAGGCGCAATTGGTTTCGATCACGCACGTTGTTTCGCAACACCCGCAATCGAAGCCCAGAGGAGCATGAGTTTGAACGGAGTAAGCGCTAACATCAAACGCGGCAAGCTGAAAGGCCGCGCACTCGACGCCACAGCGCTCGCCGAAGTGCGGGCGTTGCTCGGCGACGAGCCGCGCCGGCGCGACCTGTTGATCGAGCATCTGCACAAGATCCAGGACCGCTACGCCCACATTTCGGCGGCGCACATCGTTGCGCTCGCGCGCGAAATGAAGCTCGCGACCGCCGAAGTCTTTGAGGTCGCGACGTTTTATCATCACTTCGATGTGGTCAAGGAAGGCGATTCGCATCCGCCCGCGCTGACCGTGCGCGTGTGTGATTCGCTGTCGTGCGAGCTTGCCGGCGCGCAGCCGCTGCTCGCAAAACTGAAAGCCGCGCTCGGGCCGAAGGTGCGGGTGATTCCGGCGCCGTGCATCGGCCGTTGCGAGCAGGCGCCGGCGGCAGTGGTCGGCCAGAATCCGGTGGCGCAAGCGACCGTCGACAAGGTCAAGGCGCAGGTGGCGGCGAACAAGACCCGCTGCGCGGTCGGCAAATATACCGGCTACGACGAGTATCGCAAGCGAGGCGGCTACCGGATTGCGGTCGAGTGCCTCGCCGGCAAGCGCGACGCCGAGGACATCTTAAAGACGATGGAGGATGCGGGCCTGCGCGGTCTCGGCGGCGCCGGTTTTCCGGCAGGGCGCAAGTGGCGCATCCTGCGCGGCGAGCGCCGGCCGCGCCTGCTGGCGATCAACATCGACGAAGGCGAGCCGGGCACGTTCAAGGACCGCTATTACCTCGAACGCGATCCGCACCGCTTTCTCGAAGGCATGGTGATCGCGGCATGGACGGCGCAGATTTCCGAAGTCTATATTTATCTGCGCGACGAGTACGCGGGCTGCCGCGCGATACTCGAGCGCGAGCTTGCCGCGCTGCAGAAAAATCCGCCGTGTCCGCTGCCGCCGATTTATCTGCGGCGCGGCGCCGGCGCCTACATCTGCGGCGAAGAGTCCGCGATGATCGAGTCGATCGAAGGCAAGCGCGGGATGCCGCGGCTGCGCCCGCCGTATGTCGCGCAAGTCGGGCTGTTCGGCTATCCGACGCTCGAGCACAACATGGAAACGCTGCACTGGGTGCGCGACATCCTCGAGCAGGGCGCCAGCTGGTTCGCCGGGCACGGCCGCCACGGCCGCAAGGGGTTGCGCTCGTTCTCGGTGTCGGGCCGCGTGAGGAAACCCGGCGTGCACCTCGCGCCGGCCGGCATTACGGTAAAAGAGCTGATCGACGAATACTGCGGCGGCATGCTGCCCGGGCACAAGTTCTACGCCTATCTGCCGGGCGGCGCCTCCGGCGGCATCCTGCCGGCAGCGATGGGCGACATTCCGCTCGACTTCGATACGCTGCAGCCGTACGATTGTTTCATCGGCTCGGCCGCGGTGATCATTCTGTCGGATCACGACAAGGCGAGCGCCGCCGCGCGCAACCTGATGAAGTTTTTCGCCGACGAGTCGTGCGGCCAGTGCACGCCGTGCCGCGTCGGCACCGCCAAGGCGCTCACCCTGATGCAGGCGCCGAAATGGAGCAAGGACCTGCTCGAGGAACTTTCCGGCGCGATGGCTGACGCATCGATATGCGGCCTCGGCCAGGCGGCGCCGAATCCGATTCGTTGCGTGGCCAAGCATTTTGGACATGAAATCGAATGAAAAGCTTGAGCCGCCAAGACGCCCAAGAAATTCTTGAAATGGGATTCCTTTGCGAACCTTCGCGCACTTTGCGTCCTTTGCGGTGAAGCTTTAGGGGTCAAGTCATGAATATGATGAGCAAGCTCGAAGTGCAGGCAGAAGCAATCGAATTCAAGCTCAATGGAAAAACCGTCCGCGGCTTTTCCAATGAGACCATCATCCAGACCGCCGGGCGCCTCGGCATCGCGATCCCGCACCTGTGCTACAAGGACGGCCTGCGTCCCGACGGCAACTGCCGCGCGTGCATGGTCGAGATCAAGGGCGAGCGCGTGCTCGCGCCGTCGTGCTGCCGCAAGCCCACGCCCGGCATGGAAGTGACGACCGACAACGCACGCGCGGTCGCATCGCAGAAAATGGTGCTCGAGCTGCTGCTCTCCGACATGCCGAAGGAGCGCCACACGCTCAACTCCGAGCTCGATCAGTGGGCGCGGAAATTGAAAGTCGGCAAGCCTCGTTTCGCGCCGCGCCATCAGGTCAAAGCCGATCTGTCGCATTACGGCATCGCGGTCAATCTCGATTCGTGCATCCAGTGCACGCGCTGCGTGCGCGCCTGCCGCGAGGAGCAGGTCAACGACGTGATCGGCTATGCGTTCCGCGGCGAGCACGCGAAGATCGTGTTCGACCTCGACGACCCGATGGGCGATTCGACGTGTGTCGCATGCGGCGAATGCGTGCAGGCGTGCCCGACCGGCGCGTTGATGCCGGCGCGCAACGTCGGCATGGTGAAGCCCGACAAGCAGGTGCACTCGGTGTGCCCGTATTGCGGCGTGGGCTGCCAGCTCACCTACAACATCAAGAACAACAAGATCCTCTACGTCGACGGCCGCGACGGCCCGTCGAACCACAACCGGCTGTGCGTCAAAGGCCGCTACGGTTTCGACTACGTGAATCACGGGCAGCGCCTGACCCGGCCGCTGGTGCGCAAGGCAGGCGTGCCGAAAGCGGCGGAGTTTGCGATGGATCCCGCGAATCCGCTCGAATACTTCCGCGAGGCGACGTGGGAAGAAGCGCTCGATCTTGCCGCGGGCAAGCTCAAAGAGATACGCGACAGGGATGGCGAAAAAGCAGGGAGACTTGCGTTGTGCGGCTTCGGCTCGGCCAAGGGCAGCAATGAAGAGGCCTACCTGTTTCAGAAGCTGGTGCGCACCGGCTTCGGCAGCAACAACGTCGACCACTGCACGCGGCTGTGCCACGCATCGAGCGTGGCGGCGCTGATGGAGGGCGTGAACTCGGGCGCGGTATCCAACCAGGTCAACGACGTGATGAACGCGGAGGTGGTGCTGCTGATCGGCGCCAATCCGGCTTCCAACCATCCGGTGGCGGCAACCTGGATCAAGAACGCCGTCAGGAACGGCACCAAGCTGATCGTCGCCGATCCGCGTGGTTCCGATCTCGCGCGTCACGCGACGCATTTCCTGCAGTTCAAACCCGACACCGACGTCGCGCTGCTGAACGCGATGATGCACACGATCGTGCACGAGGGCCTCGTTAACGAGGAATTCATCCGCAGCCGCACCATCGGCTACGACGAGCTGAAGCGCAACGTCGGAGGCTACAGTCCCGAAGCGATGGCGCCGGTGTGCGGGATCCCGGCTGAAACCATCAGGGAAGTCGCGCGCCTGTATGCCACATCGAAAGGCTCGATCATCTTTTGGGGCATGGGCATTTCGCAGCACATCCACGGCACCGACAACGCGCGCTGCCTGATTGCGCTGTGCATGATGACCGGTCAGATCGGCCGTCCCGGCACCGGCCTGCATCCGCTGCGCGGCCAGAACAACGTGCAGGGCGCTTCCGACTCGGGGCTGATCCCAATGGTGTTCCCCGATTACCAGCGCGTGGACAACGCCGAGGCGCGCGCGCGCTTCGAGAAACTCTGGGGCGCCACGCTCGATCCGAAACCGGGCCTGACCGTGGTCGAAATCATGGACGCGGTGCACGAGGGCAAGATCCGCGGCATGTACATCATGGGCGAGAATCCGGCGATGTCGGATCCCGACGCGCACCACGCGCGCGAGGCGCTCGCCAAGCTTGATATGCTGGTGGTACAGGAGATTTTCCTCACCGAGACCTGCTACCACGCCGATGTGATCCTGCCGGCGACCGCGTGGCCGGAAAAGACCGGTACCGTGACCAATACCGACCGCATGGTGCAACTCGGGCGCCAGGCCTTGACCCCGCCCGGCGAAGCGAAGCCTGACCTGTGGATCATCCAGGAAATCGCGCGCCGCATCGGTCTTGACTGGAATTACGACGGGCCGCGCGACGTGTTCAATGAAATGCGCAAGGCGATGCACAGCATTGCCGGCATCACCTGGGAGCGACTCGAGCAGGAAAGCTGCGTCACGTACCCGTGCGAGAACGAAGGCGATCCCGGCGAACCGGTGGTGTTCATCGACAAGTTCCCGACGCCGACCGGGCGTGCCAAGCTGGTGCCGGCCGACATCATTCATGCCGCCGAGCGCCCGGACAAGGAGTTTCCGTTCGTGCTGATTACCGGGCGCCAGCTCGAGCACTGGCACACCGGCGCGATCACGCGCCGCGCTTCGGTACTCGACGCGCTCGAGCCCGAGCCGATCGCATCGCTGCACCCGCTCGACCTTGACGCGATCGGCGCCAGGCCCGGCGACGTGATCACGGTCGAATCGCGGCGCGGCATCATTTCGCTTTATGCGCGGGCGGATGACGGCACGCCGCGCGGCGCAGTGTTCATTCCGTTCTGCTATTACGAGGCGGCGGCCAACCTGTTGACCAACCCGGCGCTCGACCCGTTCGGCAAGATCCCCGAGTTCAAGTACTGCGCGGTGAAGCTCATGCGCGGCGGCGAGCTCACGCCGCGCTCGAGCTACGGCGGCGGCCAGGCTCTAAGGGCGCTCGAAACCGCTTAAGACCTTGAACTGCCAAGGACGCCAAGCGGTTCGCGGTGATGCCCGGGATCGCGCACAACAGCACCAAGCAGCTCAACTACAAAATTGCGTACCACATTCTGTATTCATTCTTCACCCAGCCCGAGCCGGTTTATCGCGGTTGATCGCCGCAACGGGCGCGATCCTCGCTGCCTTTCACGATATCATCGGCAGCGCAAGCGAGAGGAGACGCAATGAGTGTATACTGCGGAATGGACCGGGCGGCCCTCGATGCCGCTTACAACAACTCGGCCGCAGTGAAAGACAGCACCAAGCTGCTCGCCGATTTCCAGGCGCGCAGCGACGGCCTGCGCGCGGCGCGGGGCCGCCACCTCGACTTGCGCTACGGCCCGGCCGAGCGCAACCGCATCGACTATTTCGCGGCGGACGCGCGCGGGCCGGTGCTCGTATTCATTCACGGCGGCTATTGGCAGATGCGCGCGAAAGAGACTTTCAGCTTTCTCGCCGCCGGACCGCTCGCACACGGCATCCATGTGGCGTGCATCGGCTACACTCTCGCGCCTGAAGCAACGCTCGGCGGCATCGTCACCGAGGTGCGGGCGGCGGTCGCGTGGCTCGCCGAACAGGTTGCGAAGTTCGGCGGCGACCCGGCACGGATATACGTATCCGGCTGGTCGGCAGGCGGCCATCTGACGGTGATGACACTTAATGAGCCCGCGGTAAAGGGCGGGCTTGCGATCAGCGGTATTTACGACCTGGAACCCATCCGCCTGTGCTATGTCAACGACACGCTCAAGCTTGACGCAGACGAGGCGCGCCGCTTGAGCCCGCTGCTGCACCTGCCGCGAAGCTCGCCGCCACTCATCGTCGCTTGCGGCGATGACGAGTTGCCCGAGCTGCAGCGCCAATCCGAAACATTTGCAGCGGCGCGCATGAACGCCGGTCTGCCCGGCCGGCTGGTGCGGCTCGCCGGACACAATCACTTCACCATCCTCGAGGAACTGGCACGCGCTGACGGCACGCTCACAGCACTGGTGCGCGAGCTCGTTGGCGTTTAGCCTGCGCGCAAGCCGGGCCTTGCCGTGCGCGACGCCTCGATCTGGCGCAGCAACGGCTTTGGTTGCACTGCCTTGGTGCAAAATAAGGTGGAAAGGTATATTCTTTCGCCGTTGGCCGGGACTGGCACACTCGTTGCTTTTGGGTCTGATTGATGGCTGCGGATGGTGTCCATGTCGCGGGCCTTATTCGATCTGAATACTCATTGTTTGCCCGTTGTGTTGCCGGCCCTGGCGATTCCGCACAGCAACGTTTTGACGCATCATTAGCCAGAGGAGACCGCAATGAACAAGACACGCAGAACCACGCTGCTGGCCCTGGCGGCTGCATTTGCCGCGCCGATGGTTTTCGCGCAGGACAAGAAGGTCCTTAGATGCGGCACGCTGAAACTCATCCACGGCATCTCGGCCTACTTCTACGAGAGGTTTGTTCCAGCCGGCTACACGGTCGAGGTGATCCCGTTCGAGAGCCCGACCGACGGCAAGAACGCTGTTCTCACCGGCACCGTGGACACCTGCATCCACGGCATCGCCGCATTCCTGCTGGGCGCGGCAGCGGGCGAGCCGGTGGTGATCGTCGCCAACGCGAACAACGGCGGCATGGCGGTGATGGCAGGCGTGAATACCAACATCAAGACGATCAAGGACCTGAGGGGCAAGAAAGTCGCGATCCATCCGGGCTCGACCCAGGAAGCCGTGATCCTCGAGCGGCTCAGGATGGAGGGCATGTCGATCAAGGACATCCAGCCGATCCGCCTGATGTTCAGCGACCACCCCGCGGCGCTCGCGCGCGGCGATATCGACGCGTACGTCGGCGCGGAACCGGCGCCCGGCATCAGCCTCGCCAACGGCACGGGGCGGCTGGTCGAGTATCCGTACTCCACGCCGATCGGCTCGCTCAACATGATTCTCTCGGCGAGCGAGAAGGCGATCAAAGAGAATCCCGAGCGCATCAAGCTGATCGTCGATATGCACCGGAAGGCCGTCGACTACGCGATGGCGAACCGGCCGCAGATGATCGAGGTCGCGATGCAGAAGCTCGGCCAGCAGCGCAAGTCCATCGAGCTCGCGATTCCGAACGTGGAACTCGCCTGGAAGCTTGACGACGTGTTCATGCAGCGCGCCCAGGCTTACACCAGGCTGATGTTCGAGAACAAGCAGATCCGCCAGTCACCCGACCTCAAACGTCACATCACCACCCGGTTCGTGCAGTAGGGGCGCGCGGGTGGAGACGTCTTGATGAACGAGGTGGCCGACAAAGCGCTGGCCGAGAGCATTCCCCAGGCGGTACATAACGAAACATCCGCCGCGCTGCGGCGGCGGCGCGTGCTTGATCGCATCCGCGGCATCGTGCTGGGCGCCGGCTTTCCGGTCTTGCTGGTGATCGCATGGGATCTTGCCGTGCGCTACACGGGCACGCGGCTGATTCCAAGTCCGCGCGACGTCGCCGTGATGATGTACGACTTCAGCTTCGGCGGCGTTTACGACGATGCGTTCAGCGGCACGATCGTCACTCACATACTGATGTCGATGGAGCGGGTGTACGGCGGCTTCTTCGCCGCCGCGGCGCTGGGCATCCCCTTGGGGCTGATGATCGGGCGGGTGAAGCTCGTGCGCCAGCTGCTCGACCCGACGATTTCGCTGCTGCGGCCGATCCCCGTGACCGCCTGGCTGCCGCTTTCGATGATTTTCTTCGGGCTGGGTCCGAACGCGGCGATTTTCCTGGTGTTTCTCGGCGCGTTTTACCCGATCCTGCTCAACACCATCTTCGGCGTGCGCTCGGTGGACCTGCGGCTGTTCGAAGCCGCCTCGATGCTCGGCTGCTCCGGGTCGGCGATGTTCCGCCAGATCGTGCTGCCCGCGTCACTGCCGGCGATCTTCAACGGCCTGCGCCTCGGCCACGGCTTCGCGTGGATCTTGATCGTGGTCGGCGAGATGACGGGAGTGCCGACCGGCCTGGGCTCGGTGATCATGGATGGGCGCACGCTGTCGCGGACCGACCTCGCGATCGTGGGCATGATTGTGATCGGCGTCCTGGGTTTCCTGACCGACCGGCTGATCGTCATGCTGAATAACCGTGTCCTGGCCTGGAGTCCCCAGCACCATGAGTGATGCGGGGACGAAAGCGGCGCGTCCTACCCTCACCGTCAACCGCGTGTCCAAGCGCTTTGACGTTAAAAGCGGCAGCGTGGAAGCCCTGCGCGATATCAACCTGACGATCAACAAAGGCGAATTCGTATGTCTGATCGGCGCCTCCGGCTGCGGCAAGTCGACGCTGCTGAGGATCATTGCCGGATTCGAAACGGCATCCGCCGGTACAGTCAATATGTACGGTACGCCGATAACCGGACCCGGGCCCGAGCGCGGCATGGTGTTCCAGGATTTCGCGCTGTTTCCGTGGCTCACGGTCAAGCAAAATATTGGATTCGGCCCCCGGCAGCGCAGCCTGCCGAAGGAAAAACTCGATGAAATCGCGGTGCGCTACACCGACATGGTGGGGCTGACCAAATTCGCCGATTACTATCCGAGCCAGCTGTCGGGCGGCATGAAACAGCGCGTCGCGATCGCGCGTGTGCTGGCGAACGACGCCGACATCCTGCTTATGGACGAGCCGTTCGGCGCGCTTGACGCGCTCACTCGTGAGCAAATGCAGCAGGAGCTCCTCGAGATCTGGCGGCGCACCAAGACCACAGTCGTTTTCGTCACGCACTCGGTCGAGGAAGCGGTGGTGCTTGCCGACCGCGTCGTGGTGATGACCGCCGGACCGGGGCGCATCGAACACGATAGCCGCATTGAACTCGCGCGACCGCGCGAGGTATCGGCGATCGATTTCAACCAGGTGCGGCGTGACGTCACGCAGCGCATCACCAGTCACCTCGCCGCCAAGAGCGTCGCCGCCGCGTAGTTGCGGTTCTGCCGGGTACCGGTACCGCGCGCAAGCCGCCGACACGCTCCAGCAGAATCCCGTAAAATTGACTGCGGTCAAGGCCGCGGCCCCGGCCGCGGCCTATATTCCCGACTCCGCGTGCGGGCCGCGCGGCATCACAAAAATAAATCTCGTGGTTCCATAAACCAGATTAAGGACGGACGCCATGGCGTTATCGGATATTGAAATCGCGCAAGCTGCGAAAATGCAGCGCATCACCCAGATCGCCGAAAAGCTCGGCATTCCCGAAGAGCACCTCATACCCTACGGCCGTTACAAAGCCAAAGTGGCGCTCGACTACGTTGACAGCCTCGGGGACAAGCCCGACGGCAAGCTGATCCTGGTGACGGCGATCACACCGACGCCGGCAGGCGAAGGCAAGACCACGACCACGGTCGGCCTGGGGGACGCGCTCAACAGGATCGGCAAGAAAGCGATCATCTGCCTGCGCGAGCCGAGCCTCGGGCCGGTGTTCGGCATGAAGGGCGGCGCCGCCGGCGGCGGCTATGCGCAGGTGGTGCCGATGGAAGACATCAACCTGCATTTCACCGGCGACTTCAGCGCGATCGGCCTCGCCAACAATCTGCTCGCGGCGGCAATCGACAATCACATCCACCACGGCAACGCGCTCGGCGTCGACGTGCGGCGCATCGCCTGGAAGCGCGTGATGGACATGAACGACCGCGCGCTGCGCGATATCACGGTGGCGCTCGGCGGCCCCGGCAACGGCTACCCGCGCCAGGACGGTTTTGACATCGTGGTCGCCTCCGAAGTGATGGCGATTTTCTGCCTCGCGACTTCGCTCAAGGATCTGAAGAATCGCCTCGGCAACATCGTCGTCGGCTACACGCGCGACCAGAAACCGGTGCTGGCAAAAGACCTCAAAGTGCATGGCGCGATGACGGTGCTGCTGAAGGACGCGCTGCAGCCGAACCTGGTGCAGACGCTCGAGAACAATCCGGCGTTCATCCACGGCGGCCCGTTCGCCAATATCGCGCACGGCTGCAATTCGGTGATCGCGACCAGGACCGCGTTGAAACTCGCCGATTACGTGGTGACCGAGGCCGGCTTTGGCGCCGATCTCGGCGCCGAGAAGTTCATCGACATCAAATGCCGCAAGTCGGGACTGCGGCCGTCGGCGGTGGTGATCGTGGCGACGGGGCGCGCGCTCAAATACCACGGCGGGGTCGACCTCAAGGAGGTCAACAAGGAGAACCTCGCGGCGCTGGAAAAGGGCATTACCAATCTCGAGCGCCACGTCAACAACATACGCAACCACTATGGACTGCCGTGCGTGGTTTCGATCAACCGTTTCAACTTCGACACCCCCGCCGAGATCGAGCTGCTCAAGAGAAAAATGGCGCACCACGAAGCGCCAGTGATTCTGGCGACGCACTGGGCCGACGGTGGCAAGGGTGCGGAGGAAGTGGCGCGCACCGTGGTCGATCTGGTCGAGAAGGTGCCGTCCAATTTCAAGTATGTCTACGAAGACGCGCTGCCGCTGTGGGACAAGATCAAGACCATCGCGACCAAGATCTACGGTGCGTCCGACGTGACCGCCGACGCCAAGGTGCGCGCGCAGATCAGGAAGCTGCAGGACGACGGCTACGGGCACTACCCGGTGTGCGTCGCCAAGACACAGTACTCGTTCTCGACCGACCCGCAGCTGCGCGCCGCGCCGTCCGGCCACGTGATCAACGTGCGCGAAGTGCGGCTCGCCGCCGGCGCGGAATTCGTCGTCATGGTGTGCGGCGACATCATGACCATGCCGGGACTCCCCAAGGTGCCGTCGGCGGAGAAAATCGACCTCGACGACGAGGGCAGGGTGGTCGGGCTGTTTTAAGCCCCCGGGCCGGCGCCAGCGCCGGCCTGGTTTTATTTTGGATGGTGCGCGCCGGGACGCTCGGGTATCATAAGGCCCCCATTTACGGCGCGAGGAGGCCCGACCGCGGTCGGGCGGGGAGGAAAAGTTTCATGGATTTGATAGCAGAGATACAGACAGCGCATTTCTGGACCGGATTAGGGGTAATCATCTGGGTCAACATCATCCTGTCCGGGGACAACGCGGTGGTCATCGCTCTCGCGGCGCTTTCGCTGCCCAAGCACCAGCAGGGCAAGGCCATATTCTGGGGGGCGGGCGCGGCGGTGGTGTTGCGGATCGTCCTCACCATCATCGCCGTCGAAATGCTGAAGTTGTCCTTCCTCAAGATCATCGGTGGGCTGCTGTTGTTCTGGATCGCGGTCAAGCTGCTGATGCCCGAAGATGGCGACGCCGACATCGAAAGCTCGGATAACCTGATCAAGGCGATCAAGATCATTCTCGTCGCTGACCTGGTGATGAGCCTCGACAACGTGGTCGCGGTGGCCGCTGCGGCGAAAGGCAGCATCCTGTTGCTCGTGCTGGGACTCGCGATCAGCATTCCGCTCGTGATTTTCGGCGCGACGATTCTGATGAAGTTGATGGAACGGTATCCGATCATTGTCGTGATCGGCGCCGCCCTTATCGGCGCAGTGGCGGGCGAACTGCTGGTCACCGATCCGGTAGTGGTGGACTGGGTCGGTGCCAACATGCCGTGGCTGGAGATACACGTGCCGCTGATCGGCGAAGTGAGCTGGGCGCAAATCGCGGGGGCCGTGATCGTGGTCATAGTAGGCAAATGGCTTGCGGCGCGCGCCGAAAAGGCGGAAGTGAAAGTAGTCGATCTCGCCGCCGAAGAACAGCAGAACAAATAAATACGATCGAAATTGGAGATCCATTTATGCTGCGTGTTTTGATACCCATTGACGGTTCCGAGAATTCCCTGCGTACGGTTGGATTCGTGATCGGCAAGGCGCCACACTACAAGGAGCCGCTGGAAATCCATCTGCTCAACGTGCAGCATCCGTTTCCGGGCACGATCCAGGGCGTGGCAGAAGAGGCAAAGCGCTTTCATCACGACGAAGGCATCAGGGCGCTAGCACCCGCGCGCAAGCTGCTCGATGCCGCGGGTCTCAAGTACGAGTACCACATCGGCGTCGGTGATTTCGGCGAAACCATCGCGCGATACGCCAAGGATCTGAAGATCGAGCAGGTCGTGATGGGCACCCGCGGCGCGGGCTCGGTGGCTAACATGCTGCTCGGCTCGGTGGCGACCAAGGTGCTGCATCTGGTGGATGTGCCGGTGCTGCTGGTGAAGTAACCGGGAAGGTGTGCCAGGTATCCGAATTTCGGATTAATTGATTGTGGTCAATGTTTTTTGCCGCTGATTTTCGGATGATAACGCGGGTTCTGACAACAAGAACCGCTGATTGCGGTCAAATGTGCTAATGCATCACAACCACCTCAGGAGGGTGATATGTATAATTATTCAGCATTGATGCTGCGTCGCACGCTATGCGCGCTGAGCGCGGGAGCTTTTGCCGTGGCGGTTCCAGCGGCGTCCGCCGCCGACTGGGAACCGACCAAGCCGGTCGAGTTCGTGGTCCCTGCCGGCACCGGCGGCGGCGCCGACCAGATGGCGCGTTTGCTGCAGGGCGTGATTTCCAAGAACAACCTGATGAAACAGCCCCTGATCGTGGTCAACAAATCAGGCGGCGCGGGCGCGGAAGGCTTTCTCGCCGTCAAGGAATCGAAAGGCGAACCGCATAAAATCATCATCACGCTTTCCAACCTGTTCACCACGCCGCTGGCAACCGGCGTGCCGTTCAACTGGAAGGACCTGACGCCGGTGGCGATGCTGGCGCTCGACCAGTTCGTGTTGTGGGTCAATGCCGAAACGCCGTACAAGAGCGCGAAGGAGTATCTCGACGCGGTGAAGGCGGGCGGACCCAACAAGTTCAAGATGGCCGGCACCGGCTCGAAGCAGGAAGACCAGATCATAACCGTCGCGATCGAGAAAGCCGTCGGCGTGAAGTTTATCTATGTGCCGTTCAAGGGCGGCGGCGACGTCGCGGTGCAGCTCGTCGGCAAGCATGTCGACTCGACTGTCAACAATCCGATCGAGGCGGTGGCGCAGTGGCGTGCCGGCAAGCTGCGGCCGCTGTGCGTGTTTGACGACACGCGCATGCCGTACAAGAACAAGGTCACCGACACCATGTCGTGGTACGACATTCCGACCTGCAAAGAATCCGGGGTGCCGATGGATTATGTGATGCTGCGCGGCATTTTCATGTCCGGCGGCGTGACCAAGGAACAGGTCGATTATTACGTGGGCCTGTTCAAGAAAGTGCGCGAGACCCCGGAATGGAAGAAGTTCATGGAAGACGGCGCGTTCAACACCACCTTCATGAGCGGCGCCGAATATGCGAAGTGGGTCGAGAAAGCCGAAAACACCCACCGCGAATTGATGCGTGAAGCGGGGTTCCTGGCCAAACCATAATGATCCCGGCGAAGGCCGTGCGTTGTGATCCGCGCGGTCTTCGCTTTGGCGTGCGCGACGTAACGCGCGCCGCCGTGACAGCCAAGCTCAATCATTGCGATGGATGAAAATCAGCAATCCGGCGCCGGTGATCGCGCCGGAATCTCGATGCGCACGGCGGATATCATCGTTGCATTGCTGGTATTTGCCTTGGGCGCGATCGTGGCGTTCGACAGCTACCGGCTGGGCTCGAAATGGGGCAGCGACGGCCCGCAGTCGGGGTACTTTCCGTTCTACATCGGTGTTCTGATCTGCATTGCAAGCCTGGTGACCCTGGCGCAGGCGATATTGACCAAACCCGAGGATGGCGAATTGTTCGTCACTTGGGGGCCGTTCAAGCTGGTGCTGACGGTGCTGATCCCGGCGGCGGTCTACGTGATCGGCGTGCAGTATGTGGGCCTGTACGTCGCCTCCGCGATCTATATCACCGTGTTCATGGTATGGCTCGGCAAGTACACGTGGTTCAAAAGCGTTGCCGTCGGTTTGTCCGTCAATGTCAGTTTGTTCCTGATGTTCGAAGTGTGGTTCAAGGTGCCGCTGTTCAAAGGCTCCCTCGAGCCGCTGCGCTTCCTCGGTTATTGATCGCAGGACAGGCGCGGCGCGATCCGTCAGGCAGGGGGGGAATTGGAAGAAGTCAACGCATTATTTCACGGGTTTGCGGTGGTGCTGACGCCGTTCAACCTGATGTTGATGATGATCGGCATCGTGCTCGGCGTGATCATCGGCGTGCTGCCCGGTCTCGGCGGCGCCAACGGCGTCGCGATCCTGCTGCCGCTCACGTTCACGATGCCGCCGACTTCGGCGATTATCATGCTGTCGTGCATCTACTGGGGCGCGCTGTTCGGCGGCGCGATCACCTCGGTGCTGTTCAACATTCCGGGCGAGCCGTGGTCTGTCGCGACCACCTTCGACGGCTATCCGATGGCGCAGCAGGGGCGCGCCGGCGAAGCGCTGACCGGCGCGTTCACCTCTTCATTCATCGGTGCGTTAGTCGCGGTGGTGATGATCACCTTTCTCGCACCGCTGGTCGCCAAATTCGCGCTGCAGTTCGGGCCGCCCGAATTCTTCTCGGTCTACTTGCTCACGTTCTGCAGCTTCATCGGCATGGGCAAGGGCTCTCCGTTCAAGACGCTCGCGGCGATGATGCTCGGTTTTGCGCTCGCCGCGGTCGGCATGGACACCGTCACCGGCCAGTTGCGGCTGATTTTCGGTTTCACCGACCTGATGCGCGGCTTCGATTTCCTGATCGCGGTGATCGGTCTGTTCGGCATCGGCGAGATCCTGCTGACGATGGAAGAAGGGTTGTCGTTCACCGGCAAGACCGCCACCATCAATCCCAAGGTCGTACTGGAAACGTGGAAAAAGCTGCCGCAGTACTGGCTGACTTCGTTGCGCAGCTGCCTGATCGGCTGCTGGATGGGGATCACGCCGGGTGGCGCGACGCCGGCGTCGTTCATGAGCTACGGCATCGCCAAGCGCATGTCACGCGACGGCGACAAGTTCGGCAGCGGTCAGCTCGAAGGCGTGGTGGCGCCGGAAACCGCCGCGCACGCCGCCGGCACTTCCGCCTTGTTGCCGATGCTCGCGCTCGGCATCCCCGGTTCGCCGACCGCGGCGGTGCTGCTCGGGGGGCTTTTGATCTGGGGCCTGCAGCCGGGTCCGCTGCTGTTCGTTGAGCAGAAGGATTTCGTGTGGGGCCTGATCGCGAGCATGTACCTCGGCAACATCGCCGGCCTCATCATCGTGCTCACCTGCGTGCCGCTGTTCGCCGCGATCCTGCGCGTGCCGTTCTCGATCATCGCGCCGATCATCATCGTGATTTGCGCGATCGGCGCTTACACCGTGCACAGTGCGATGCTCGACATCTGGTACATGCTGATGTTCGGCGTGGTCGGTTACGTGTTCAAGAAGCTCGATTACCCGCTGGCGCCGCTGGTGCTGGCCTTGGTGCTCGGCGACCGCGCCGAGGATTCGTTCCGCCAGTCGATGCTGATGGCGCAGGGCGACATGGCGATTTTCTTTTCGAACCGGCTGGTCGGCAGCATCACCGCGCTGGCGCTGGTGCTGTTGTTCTGGCCGCTGATCTCGATGGCAATTGCCAAGCTGCGCGGAGTATAGCTACCGTTTATTCAGCCTTTCATCCAAGCGGGAGGATAAAATGACGACCGTCGTAACCGATAATTGTAAACGCTGCCGTTTCACCGACTGTGTCACGGTATGTCCGGTTGCCTGTTTTCATGGCGACGACGAGATGCTTTATATCGACCCGGAAGTATGCATCGATTGCGGTGCCTGCATACCCCTGTGTCCGGTCGAAGCGATTTGCGAGGACCCGATCCCGGAGGAAAAGCAGCGCTGGATTGAAATCAATGCCGAACGCGCACCCCGACTGCCGGTGATACGCAAGAAACAAGATCCGCTTCCAGGCGCAGAAGAGCGGAAAAAGCAATTAGGGTTTGAGTAGGGCAACTCGCCTCGGGCTTTGCGGTTCCATGGCCTTCCCGGTACGGGAAACCGCCCAGCATGAGTAACCTCGGCACGGCGCAGAACCCGCTGCGCGCGGCAATTGTCGGCAGTGGACCGAGCGGCTTTTACGCCGCCGAGGCGTTGCTCGAATCGAAACAAACGGTCCTTGTCGACATGTTTGAACGCCTTGCCTCGCCCTTTGGGCTGGTGCGCAGCGGCGTAGCTCCGGATCACCCGAAGCTCAAGGAACCCATACGTGTCTATCAGCAGATTGCCGAGTCCCCGCAATTTCGATTCTTGGGCAACGTCACGGTGGGGCGCGATATCAGCGTGGAGGAACTGAAGGGTTGCTACCACGCCGTCATATTTGCTTGTGGCGCGGAGACCGACCGGAAGCTCGGCATCCCGGGGGAGCATCTGGCAGGCAGCCATGCGGCTACGGAGTTTGTCGGGTGGTACAACGGCCACCCTGACTATCGCGATCTGGTGTTCGACCTGTCGCATGAGACCGCCGTGGTCATCGGACAAGGGAATGTGGCTGTCGATGTCTGCCGGATTCTCTGCAAGACGGTGGACGAGCTCAGGCACACGGACATCGCCGGCCACGCGCTCGAGGTCTTGGCGCAGAGCAGGATTCGCGATGTTTATATGATTGGACGCCGCGGTCCGGCGCAAGCGAAGTTCACTCATCAGGAACTCAGGGAGCTGGGGGAATTGGCGGACTGCGACCCAATCTTGGTGGCGGACGATCTCGAGCTGAATCCGGCGAGCCGTGAAGAGCTCGCGGACAGACACAACAGGGCCAGTAGCAAGAGCTATGAAGTACTGCAGGCGTTCGCCGCCCGGCCGGCGCCCACGCGGCACCGGCGCTGCCACATCCAGTTCCTCAAGAGCCCGAAGGCACTCAAAGGCGAAGGAAGGCTTGAACGAGTGGTGCTGGTGCGAAATTGTCTGGAGGGGGAGCCTTCGCAGCAGGTCGCACGCGAGACTGGCGAGGTAGAGGAGCTTGCATGCGGCGTGCTGTTTCGCAGCATCGGCTATCGGGGTGCTGCCATTCCAGGCGTTCCTTTCGATGATCGTCGCGGTGTCATTCCCAACCAGGACGGTCGCATAATCGATGGGCAGAACGTCGTTCCGGGTCTATATGTGACGGGCTGGATCAAGCGTGGTCCGACGGGAATCATCGGCACCAATCGCGCCGATAGCGTAGCCACGGTGGCGTCACTGCTGGCCGACTTGCCGCATCTTCCCGCCGGCGCGAAAAGCGGTGCTGGCGGACTGACGGCTTTGTTGCAAAACCGCACGGTCCGCGTGGTGAGCTACGCGGACTGGCAGAAGATCGATGCGGCGGAGGTGCGGCGCGGCGCAGCCGCCGGCAAACCGAGGGAGAAGTTCACCTCGGTGGAAGGGATGCTGAAGGTAATCGTTGACTCTGAATAGACACGCGAACGTGATGGGTATTGCACCGTCCCCGGTGGCTGCAGATGCCCCCGCCGCAGTGTCGAAAAGTCCCGGGTATAAATACGGTTGCGGCGGACAGCTGGCATTTGCCCGGAAGAATTCCGACATGATATGCTGTTATTTCCCATCGCAAGGCCACCAGGAGGTATGTGCAATGAGCACCGGTTCCGTGGAGGTCGTCTACCGCGGCATTTTTCAGAAGAGTTTGGCCAAGAACATCTGCCGCGGGATTGTCTTTGCTGCAAAAAAGGAAGGGAAGATCGGTATCGCCTTCGGCCGCTACAGCGATTCTCCTGAACGCAACGGCATCCCGGCCAAGCAGTTCGCCGTCGTTGCCGATAGCGAAGAAGAGATGGAGGAGAACCTGTCGAGGTACGAGCCCGACAACAACGACGTGACCATTGCCGCTGACGACACCCTCTGCAAAGGTGTCGAGTCCTGGGCTTGGTATGGCTTGCAGCCTATCAACAAGCTGCTCAAAGAGGGCGGCACGCTGTTGGTTCCATCGACGCGTTCGTCGGAGAGCCTGATCGGCGACATCCATCGCAAGGGCAAGCCCTACAATCTCGCCATCGTCAAGGCCGCCGCCAGCTTCTCGGGGTTGTGGGTCTACAAGGACGATCACACCGATGTGCGCCTGCTGGGGGCGCTGGCCAAGGTCGCCCCGCACATCGTCAGCCTGGAATCCGTCGTGGCGGCGATTAACGAGCCGAAGAAGAACGCCGCAAAGGAAGCTTCGGCGAGGAAGGCCTACGCTCTGGTCGCGTCGACCGCGATTGGCGCTGATAATGGCAACGCTACGGTCCCCTACAAGTTTGACTTGCCAGGCTGGAAGACGATGGAAGAGGGCCTGGTGATTCGCGGCATGACCGGGGAGCAAAAGGTTCCCGGCCGGGATGGCGGCTATGTCCCCGCACGCAACCCCACTTTCAAGAAATTCTCAACGCGCACCATGCGGCCGGTGGTCAACTTCGACACCTGCACCGAGTGCAAAATCTGTTGGCTACAGTGCCCGGATACCTGCTTCGACATCACGCCCGACGGCCACTACGACGCCAACATGGAAGCCTGCTGTGGCTGTGGCGTGTGCGAGGCCGTCTGCCCGGTAGACAAGTGCATCACCATGGTTAACGAGGAAGCCTTCAAGGATAACGGGAGCCAATGGGAGATGTGGACCAAGGACAAGAAAAGCTACGCTGCGTGGTTGTCGGAAAAGATTTCGGAACCGCCCCCCCGTAGCCATGGATTTCACCACGTGGGCCAATATGCCGGGGAGATAGCCAATGAATCCTCCTGAAGGAGTTGTTGCCAAAAAAGTTGATGTCACGACCGCCCGCGCACCGGGGCGTGGGTCGCAGGAGCTGATCAGCGGCAGTGAAGCGGTCGCGCATGCAGTTCGACTCGCCGACGTCGACGTGATCACGGCGTACCCGATCCGGCCCTACGACACCGTTATGCAGTACGTATCGAAGATGATCGCCGACGGCGACTTCGACTGCGAATACATGGTAGCCGAGAGCGAGCACTCGCAGTTCGAGATTGTGAAGCACGCGTCGGCCGTAGGGGCACGGGTTTTCTGTGGCTCCAGTGGCGTCGGTTGGTTCTACGCCTTTGAGGCGCTGGCGGTCACCGCCGGGCTGCGTCTGCCGATGGTTGCCATGGTCGGCAACAGGGCACTCGACGATCCCGGCGCCTTCGGGGTCGAGCACAACGATGCGCTCGCGGTGCGGGATCTCGGCTGGTTGCTAACCTGGGTGTCGACCGCGCAAGAGGCGTTCGACACGGCGCTGATCGCCTACCGCGTGGCCGAAGACAAGCGCGTCTCTCTTCCCTGTGCGATCAGCTGCGACGGTGCGTTCCTCACCCACTCACAGTCGATCGTCGACGTTCCCAGCCAGGAGCTGGTCAACAGCTTCCTGCCGCGCTATGACCGGGGAGATAAGCAGTTGCATCCAAACAACCCGATCACCATCGCCCCCCAGGCGAACGAGGATTGGGTGATGGAGATACGCAAACAAAATGACATGGCGGCGCGCCGTGCCCGTGATGTCCTCATCGAAGCTTACGGTGATTTCAACGCCAAGTTCGGACGCGGCGGCGAGCCCTTCATCGAGCGCTACATGATGGAGGACGCCGAGGTTGCCCTGGTGGGAATGGGCACGCTCGCAATGCCGGTGAAAGTCGCCGTCCGCAAGATGCGGGAGCAGGGCAAGAAGGTCGGCTTCGTCCGTGTCAGGTGGTTCCGCCCGTTCCCCACCATCGAGCTGCAGGACGCGCTATCCGGGGTAAAGGCGGTAGGCGTGATCGATCGCGATTACAGTTTCGGCTCCACCTTCTTCAGCGGCGTGCTAGCCAACGAGCTGCGCTCCGCCCTCTACCCAGCGGTGCACCGGCCCACGATCGTTTCATTCATCGCCGGTTTGGGTGGACGCGAGTTGAGCACCAATAACGTCATTGAAATAACCGGCAAGGTGTTTGCCGCCGCAAGCGGCGGCGACATCGACTATCGAGATACCCACTGGATCGGCGTGCGGGAGTAACCATCATGGAAACATCAAGCATAGCTTTGAAGGATTTCTCAACCCAGGTTCTCGAACCCTGGAAGGGCATCAAGAAGGTCGCTCGCGAGGAGTATTTCACCTCGGGTCACCGCACCTGCCAGGGGTGTGAGTCGGCGCTGGTCATGAAGCTCATGATCAAGGCGGCCGGGCCGCGCACGATCGTCCTTGGCGCCACCGGCTGCATGTATGTGGCCAACACCACCTATTACTCCACCCCGTGGGTGGTGCCATGGATGCACACGCAGCTCGGATCCGCAGGCTCCGCTGCCACTGGTACCGCCGCCGCTCTGAAGGCGATGATGCGCAAGGGCAAGATGGAGGAGGAGCCGATCAACGTCATCGCCTTTTGCGGTGATGGCGGCGGCGCCGACATGGGGCTGTCGGCCATTTCGGCGGCCCTGCAGCACACCGAGTACAACATGTTGATCTTCATGTACGACAACGAGTCGTATGCCAACACCGACATCCAGGTGTCGGGTTCGTCTCCGTACGGTGCGAACTCCACTTTTAGTCCGCCGGGCAAGAAGCACCGCATCATGCACAAACGCTGGAAAAAGAACACCGCGGCGATGTTGGCTGCGGGCCATCCCGACTGCAGGTATGTCGCGACCGTTTGCGCCGGGAACGCCATCGACACGATGAACAAGGTGCGCCGGGCGTTGACCATCGGCGGGCCGACGTTCATTCACTCGCTCGATCCTTGCCCCAAGGGCTGGGACTACGATCCGAAATTCTCCCATGAGCTGGGTGAGCTTGCGATCGAGACCGGCATCTGGCCCCTCTACGAGGTCGAAGACCGCAAGGTGAAGATGTACGGCAAGAGCAAGCATATCGCGAGTGGAGCGGTCAAGCGCAAGCCCGTTGGCGAGTATTTGATGAGGCAGGGGCGTTTTGCGCACTTTACCGAGGAAGATATCGCGTACTTCCAGGCGAAGATTGACGAGATGTGGGAGAAATGGCTTGTCCCAGGCGTGATTCCGTTCGCCCAAGGATAGCCCCGCTGCGCGTGGCCGGATTTTGCATTCACGCGGCGGCAGCCCAGCCGCCGCCCCCCGCAGAGGCGGAATGCGCGGCGCGTGAACGCTTTATTGCAGGTCGATTTTGCCGCGGCGCTTGAGGCGCGACAGGGTTTCCGGCGACAGGTTGAGGTAGGAGGCAAGCTCTTTTTTCGGCAGGCGCTCGACCAGCGCTGAGTGCTTGCGCATGAAGCGCGCGATGCGGCCGGGCGCATCGAGCAGGTGCAGCGTGATGGTATGCGCCATCACCTCGCTCATCAGTTTCATTACCCCGAACTCGAACTGGCTCTTGACCGCTGGATGGCGTTCCACGAACGCGACCCACTCTTCCATCGACAACTGCGCGGTGCGCACGCGCGTTACCGCGCGGATCGAGTATGGGATGGTGGTTTTGAGGCGCCACGCGGCGTAACTGGTGTCGATCTCGGTTTCGGCGGCGAAGCGCAGGATCATTTCGCGGCCCTCCCGGTTCGATACCACGCGCTTGAGTATGCCGTCGAGGATGAAATACTGCCGCATCGACGAATCGCCCTGGTTTTCGAGCAGCGCTCCCTTCGCGTAATCGGTGATGTCGAGCTGCGGCTCGAGCTCGTCCCATTGCTCGCGCGTCATGTGCCGCAGCACCAGGTTCTGGCGCAGTTGCAGCCGCACGATCTTGGCCTCCGCGTGGCGGGCGAGGGATGTCATCGGTTTGTGAAACAGCGCTGTTTCAGGCACTGCGGCAAGGCAGGGCATGCAAACACCAGTATACCAAAACATGAAAAATTGACCGTGGTCAAGGCCGGGTCGCAGCCGGCTGTATATATTTGAAACCCTTCAAAAAAGCGTCATTCCGGGCGGAACGAAAAACTTCTCTCACTAGGAGATTTCGATGGATACGACGGCGAGAACGCGAGGCATCTCAGCATGACAACCGATGCACAATCACAAGAAGTGACCGACGGCTTTCACCTGGTCATCGATGCCCTCAAACTCAACGGCATCGACACGATCTTCGGTCTGCCCGGTATCCCGATCACCGACTTTGCCCGCAAGGCACAGGCCGCAGGCATGCGCGTGATTTCGTTCCGCCATGAGCAGAACGCCGGCAATGCCGCCGCCATCGCCGGCTTCATGACGCAAAAGCCGGGCATCTGCCTGACGGTGTCCGCGCCCGGCTTCCTCAACGGCCTGACCGCACTGGCCAACGCCACCACCAACTGCTTCCCGATGATCCTCATCAGCGGCTCCAGCGAGCGCGAGATCGTCGACCTGCAGCAGGGTGACTACGAGGAGATGGACCAGTTGGCCATCGCCAAGCCGCTGTGCAAGGCCGGCTTCCGCGTGCTGCACGCCGAGGACATCGGCGTGGGCATCGCGCGCGCCATCCGTGCCGCCGTCTCCGGCCGCCCGGGCGGCGTCTACCTCGACCTGCCGGCCAAGCTCTTCCCGCAGACCATGGATGCAGAAGCGGGCAAGAAGTCGCTGATCAAGGTGGTCGATCCGGCGCCGCGCCAGATCCCGGCCCAAGATGCGGTGCAGCGCGCGCTCGAGCTGCTCAAGAGCGCCAAGCGTCCGCTCATCGTGCTGGGCAAGGGTGCCGCTTACGCCCAGGCGGACGCGGACATTCGCGCCCTGGTCGAGAAGACCGGCATCCCCTACCTGCCCATGGCCATGGCCAAGGGCCTGCTGCCGGACACGCACGAGCAGTCCGCTGCCGCCGCGCGCTCCTATGTGCTGCCCGAGGCTGACGTGGTGATGCTGGTCGGCGCCCGCCTGAACTGGCTGCTCTCGCATGGCAAGGGCAAGACTTGGGGCGGCAAGGACGCCAAGGCGTGGGGCGGCCAGAAGTTCATCCAGATCGACATCTCGCCGCAGGAGGCGGACAGCAACGTCCGCATCGACGCCCCGGTGGTCGGCGACATCTGTTCCTGCGTGTCCGCGCTGCTTGCCGGCATCGGCTCCAACTGGGCCAAGCCGCCGGCGGACTGGCTGAACGCCATCGCCGAGCGCAAGAACAAGAACGTTGCCAAGATGGCCGAG
Source organism: Betaproteobacteria bacterium (assembly GCA_023266235.1). GTDB lineage: Bacteria > Pseudomonadota > Gammaproteobacteria > Burkholderiales > SG8-41 > PALSA-1004. The sequence continues at coordinate 44,208 of JAHFRL010000007.1, read as the reverse complement.
ACCCTGGCCAAGAATCCGACGCCGATGAATTTTCACAGCGCGCTGAACGTGGTGCGCGACATCGTCAAGGCCAACCCGGACGCCATCCTGGTCAACGAAGGCGCCAACGCGCTCGACTTCACCCGCAGCATCGTCGACATGTACAAGCCGCGCAAGCGCCTGGACGTCGGCACCTGGGGCGTGATGGGCATCGGCATGGGCTTTGCCGTCGCGGCCGCCGTGGTCAGCCGCCTGCCGGTGATCGCGATCGAGGGCGACAGCGCCTTCGGCTTCTCCGGCATGGAAGTCGAGACCATCTGCCGCTACAACCTGCCGGTCTGCGTGGTGATCTTGAACAACAACGGCGTCTACCGCGGCGACGAAGTCAATCCGACCGGTGGCCGCGATCCGGCACCCTTGGTGTTCGTCAAGGATGCACGCTATGAAAAGCTCATGGAAGCCTTCGGTGGCGTGGGCGTGCACGCCACGACCCCGGCGGAGCTGCGCAAGGCCATGGAAGAAGCCATCCGCTCGCGCAAGCCCACGCTCATCAATGCCGTGATCGATGAAAGCGCCGGCACCGAAAGCGGTCGCATCACGAGCCTGAATCCGCAAAGCGCAAAAAAGAAATAAGTCAAACAGTTGAGCGAGAGCAGGTAGCCATCTATCTGCCGAAGCATTTTTGGAGATCAGAATGGAAGCACTCAAAGGAATTCGAATACTCGACATGACGCACGTGCAGGCGGGGCCAACCTGCTCGCAACTGCTCGCGTGGATGGGGGCGGACGTGATCAAGCTGGAGCCGCCCGTCGGCGATGCGACGCGCGGCCAGCTGCGCGACGTGCCGAATGCGGACAGCCTTTATTTTACGATGCTCAATTGCAACAAGCGCTCGATCACGGTCAACATGAAGTCGCCCGATGGCAAGGCCGTGTTCGTCGAGCTGCTGAAGAAATGCGACATCGTCATGGAAAACTTCGGTCCCGGGGTGCTCGACCGTTTCGGATTTGCCTGGGAGAAAGTGCACGAAATCAACCCGCGCATCGTGATGGGTTCCATCAAGGGCTTCGGGTCTTCGGGACCTTATGCCAACTTCAAGGCCTATGAAAACGTGGCCCAGGCGATGGGCGGCGCGATGAGCACCACTGGTGTTCCCGACGGTCCGCCTTTCGTGGCTGGCGCGCAGATCGGAGATACCGGAACGGGTCTTCACCTGGCGATCGGGCTACTCGCCGCGCTGCGCCAGCGCGACCGCACCGGCGAGGGGCAATACGTCGAGGTCGCCATGATGGACGGCATCATGAACCTGTGCCGGGTCAAGTGGCGCGATCACCAGCGTCTTATCCGCGAGTCGCTGGCGGAATACTCAGTGGCCACGCATCAGGGCATGGGGGCGGTGCCGCGCGCCGGCAATGACTCCGGTGGCGGCCAGTTGGGCAATGCCATCCGCTGCAATCCGGGGGGGACCAACGATTTTATCTACGTCGTTGTCCAGGAAGCCGTGTGGGACGCGCTTGCCAGGCGCATCGGGCCCGAGCTCGGCCTGCCCGATCTGGCGACCGATCCGAAGTTCGCCACCATCGATAACCGTCGCAGATACCAGAATGACATGTGGGAGATTATCGGCGAGTTTGCGCTGAAGCATGGCAAGCGCGAGTTGATGGGCATTCTCAATGAGATCAACGTGCCTTGCGGCCCCATCATGTCCACGGAAGACCTCGCCAACGACGAGCACGTCAGGCTGCGCGAGATGTATGTCGAACTCGACCACCCGCAGCGCGGCAAATGGTGGAACGTGGGTATGCCGATCAAGCTTTCGGATTCGCCGGCCAGGATCGAGCGCTCCCCGCTCCTCGGCGAGCACACTGACGAGATCCTCAGGGAGGTGCTTGGCTACGCCGACGAGCAGATCGTCAAGTTGAGGAACGCGGGCGCGTTTTCCGCGCCGCCGAAGAAGGCCGCGTAGCGGCCCGTAAGGCGAGAGGCGCAGAACTCACGCGCTGATTTGCTCTTTCGACTACCGCCTCACCTGTTTCGAAGAAAGTAACAATCATGAAAATCGCAATCATCGGCCAGCAGGACTACGGCAAGGCCGTGTTCGAGGCCTTCCTCGCGCGCGGCGACGAGGTTGCAGCCGTGTTCTGCGCGCCCGAGAAGGAAGGCGCGCGGCCGGATGCGTTGCGTCTCGCGGCGCAGGAAACGGGGCTGCAGGTTCACCAGTTCAAGTCGCTACGGGCGCGGGAAGCGGCGCAGGCCATGCAGGACGCTAACGCCGACATCGGCATCATGGCTTTCGTGCTGCAGTTCGCACCGCAGGAATTCGTCAACATACCCAAACACGGCACCATCCAGTATCACCCGTCACTGCTGCCGAAGTATCGCGGCCCGAGTTCGATCAACTGGCCGATCATCAAAGGCGACACGGAGACGGGCCTGACCATTTTCCGTCCCTCGGACGGGCTGGATGAAGGCGCAGTGATCCTGCAGAAGAAGACGCCCATCAGCCCCGACGACACGCTGGGCACCGTCTATTTCGAGCGCCTGTTCCCGCTGGGCGTACAGGCCATGCTTGAGGCCGCCGATCTCGTGTTAAAGGGAAAACACCGGGAGACGGTGCAGGATGAGTCGCAGGCGAGTTACGAGGGCTGGTGCCGCGCCGGGGAGGCGCGGATAGACTGGGCCAAGCCCATCGACCATGTCTACAACCTGATCCGGGGGTGCAACCCGGCGCCGGGCGCATGGACGACGCTCAGCGGCAAAAAGTTACAGCTTTTTGACGCGCGCAAGGCCGTTTTCCGGCGTTTTGCGGACGTGCCCGGGAAGATCGGCGAGGTCACTGACGTCACGGCGCAAAGCTTCAAGATCACGGCCCAAGGCGGCTTGATCGAAGTGCTGAAGGCCAGGTTCGGGGATGGCAAAAAGGTGAGCGGCGGGGAGCTGGCGCAGGCAGGCGGCATCAAGGCTGGCAGCGTGCTCGGCGGCTGATTTCTGGCACCTGGCTCCTCGGCAGAAAAGCCACGTTATGCGTGGCTTTTTTTTGGGTCGGGCCTGCGGTAACGTATGCTGCAAGCGCTTATTATCGAGGTTGTTGCGGCAATTTATTGCTTCGGCACAGGCATTGCTTGCGGAACCCTAGTTCGAGCATGGAAAAAGTGCGCAGGCGCACCACAAAACGCGGATTTTAAGCTATTGTATTAGCTATGATTTCTGGTGCAGTTATGAAAAAAATCATATACTTGTCGGCAAATATCGTAAAATAATTCAGTCTTCGGCGTTAACCCATTAGAAAAAAATACAAAACAGATAACGGGATGAAAAATTTGACTTTTTGGAAATCCGACTGGTTTCTCGGGGTCGTCGTTGTCCTTGTGGTCGCGCTGTTCAACCGCGCGAGCGACCTCATCCCGAGTCTGGAGCGCAAGGCGTACGACCTTGGCGTCGTCGCTACGTCACGCACACCGTCCGACAAGGTTGCGATCATTGCGATCGATGCCGACAGTCTCGACAAGATCGGTCGGTGGCCGTGGTCGCGCGAAGTGCTTGCTAAGATGACCGACACGCTGGCCGCTGCCAAAGCCAAGGTTATCGCATACACCGTTCTATTCTCCGAACCTCAAGTCGACCCCGGTTACGTTTATATCACCAAGCTTCTCGATCTCGCCGCGATAAACAGCGCGCCCGCCGATCAGGCCGGAGTAGCGGCCAGCAGTCCGATGGGGCCATTTGTCACGGTGCTTAAAGAGGCCGAGGAAACACTAAACGTCGACCGCAAACTTGCCGACAGTTTCACGCGGGCCGGCAACGTCGTGCCGATGATGTTGTTCGAACTCGGCGAGCCGCGCGGCAATCCAGACAAGCCATTGCCAGAGTATGTCGCCAAGAACGCTCTGCCGAAAGTCGCGAAAGGCGCGGAGGAATTCGTGCTGCTCACGAAAAGGGTAGATTATCCTATCGAGATTATCGGCAAGTCCGCCGCCGCTCTTGGCCACCTCAATGCGACGCCCGACGTTGATGGCGGCACCCGCACCGAACCCTTGGTGCTGCTCAATTTCGACAAGACTTTTCCGTCTCTGTCGATGATGATCGCGGCGAAAAGCCTCAACCTGACCCTGGAAGACATCAAGATCCAGCCCGGTGAAAAAGTGACGCTGGGAAAACTGAACATTACGACGGACCCGTTGACCCGGATGTACACCTATTTCTACAAGGATCGCGAGGGTCGCGCTGCATTTACCATTGACTCTTTCTATGATGTGATCAACGGCAAGATCCCGGTCAGCAAGTACGAAAACAAAATCGTACTGATCGGCCCCACAGCCGCGGGTCTCGGCAGCGCGACGGTTACCCCCGTCTCTGCGGCGATGCCGCCCGTGCTGGTGCTTGCACACTCGGTGTCTTCTATCCTCTCCGAGCATTTTTTCGTCACGCCAGCGTGGGCTTACTGGGTCGAATTGCTAGTTTTTTTATTGATCGCCGCCTACCTGATTGCGCTGCTGCCGCGCCTTAAGGCAACCCAGGCACTGGTGATTTCGGCTGGAGTTTTCGTGCTTCTGCTAGTCGTGCATTTCGTGTTGATGACGACCAGCGCGATCTGGGTACAGCTCATGCTGCCGGCGACGTTGTTGCTGATCGGGCATTTAGCGCTCGTCTCCAAGCATTTTATTGTCACCGAAAAAAGCAAGGCCCGTTCGGACGTCGACCTTGCGCAAAGCCACCGCATGCTCGGCCTCGGCTACCAGGGCCAGGGTCAGCTCGACACGGCGTTCGACTATTTCCGCAAGCTGCCGCCCGACGATTCGGTGCTCGATCTGGTTTATAACCTGGCGCTCGATTTCGAGCGCAAGCGCCAGTTCAACAAAGCGGAAAATGCGTTCCGCTACATCGCCGAGAATAATCCGAAGTTCAGGGACATCGCGGAGCGGGTCGGACGCGCCAAGGCGATGTCGGAAACCGTCATACTCGGCGGCGGTGGCAGCCATCCCGGCGGCACCGTGATCATGCCCGGTGGCGGCGTCGAAAAACCGATGCTCGGCCGCTACCAGGTCGAAAAAGAACTCGGCAAGGGCGCGATGGGCGTCGTGTATCTGGGCAAGGACCCGAAAATCGGCCGCGTGGTGGCGATCAAGACCATGGCGCTGTCGCAGGAGTTCGAGGCCGACGAGCTGCAGGATGTCAAGGACCGCTTCTTCCGCGAGGCCGAAACCGCCGGCCGCCTGAACCACCCCCATATTGTTACGATTTTCGACGCCGGCGAAGAGCACGATCTTGCGTTCATCGCGATGGAGTTCCTGAAAGGCAAGGACCTCACGCCGTTCATCAAGCCGGACAACCTGCTGCCGCTGCCGAAAGTGATGAGCATCATCGCGCGCGTCGCCGAAGCGTTGACCTACGCCCACACGAACAGCGTCGTGCACCGCGACATCAAGCCCGCCAACATCATGTACGAGCTCGAGAGCGACACCGTCAAGGTCACTGACTTCGGCATCGCGCGCATCACCGATTCGTCCAAGACCAAGACCGGCATGGTGCTCGGTACGCCGAGCTACATGTCGCCCGAGCAGCTCGCCGGCAAGAAAATCGAAGGTCGCTCCGACCTTTTTTCGCTCGGCGTGACGCTGTATCAACTCGCGTGCGGAAAACTGCCATTTCAGGGCGATTCGATGGCGCAGCTGATGTTCAAGATCGCCAACGAGCCGCACGTCGATATCCTGACTTACAACGCCAAATTGCCGCCGTGCCTGGTTGATATCATCAACAAGGCGCTGGCCAAGCAGCCCGAGGCGCGCTACCAGACCGGCGAGGAAATGGCGCAGGCGATCAAGGCCTGCGCAGCGGGCGTGGGCGGGGGCGGCGCCGGGGCGAAGCAAGACGTGGTCGACATCGGGCTGTAATCACCATGATGGCTAATCTCGGCACCGTGCTTGAAGTTGTAACCGCCACTGATCCCGGAATGGTGCGCTCGCATAACGAGGACAGCATTGCAACTGATGCCGAAATCGGCCTGGCGGTGCTTGCCGACGGCATGGGCGGCTACAATGCGGGTGAAGTCGCGAGCGGCATCGCGGTGGCCATGCTGACTGCCGAAATGAGGCGGGCGCTCGAAGCACACGAGCCGCACGAAATCAACGGCTCTGCGGGCGAGCCGCTGGCAGTCAAGCTGATCAAGGAGAATTCGGCCAAAGCCAATGCCGCGATTTATCAGGCCGCCCAAAGCCAGCCGCAATACGCGGGCATGGGCACCACCCTGGTAGTGGCGTTGTTTTACGACAACCGCATGACGACCGGCCACATTGGCGACTCGCGCCTGTATCGGCTGCGCCAGGATGAGTTCGAGCAGATCACGCGCGACCACTCGCTGTTGCAGGAACAAATCGACAGCGGCATGATAAGCAAAGAGCAGGCGCGCCACTCGCAGAACAAGAATCTGGTGACGCGCGCGGTCGGCATCGATCCCGAGGTCGAGACCGAAGTTCACACCTATGATGTGGAGCCGGGGGATATATACCTGCTATGCTCGGACGGGTTGAGCGATATGGTCGTGGATGATGAGATCCACGCCACCTTGGCCACGCTGCAGGCGAACCTGCCGCTGGCGGCAAAGCAGCTGGTGCAGCAGGCCAACGACAGCGGCGGGCGCGACAACATTTCAGTGATCCTGGTGCGGGTGCTTGAAGACTTCGGGGCGCCGACGGGCTGGTTTGCCAAATTCAAGGCTTGGTTCAGATAATACGGTTACAGGGATACTGCCATGGCGAAGTTGATCATGAGTCTGGATAACGCGGTTATCAGGGAGGTTCCGCTCGACAAGGAGCGGTTCACCATCGGACGCAAAGCGCACAACGACATCCAGATCGACAATCTGGCGGTCAGCGGCGAGCACGCATTGATCGTGACGATACTCAACGATTCGTTCCTGGAGGACCTCGGCAGCACCAACGGCACGCTCGTCAACGGCAATCCGGTCAAGAAGCACATCCTGCAGAGCAACGACGTGATCGAGATCGGCAAGTACAAGTTGAAATACGTCAGCGAGCAGGCGGCCGGCCAGGCCTCGGTGGCCGATTTCGAGAAAACCATGGTATTACGCGCGCCGATGGCAAAGGCGGCAATGGAGGCAACTCCAGGCGGCTTCGGCGATACCCAGGTCAGTCCGGCGGCGACGACGACGACGCAAGGCCCGCCGCCGCACGCAGTCGCGGCAGCCGCCAAGCAAGCGGAAAAATTGGCGGCGGTCCAGATTTTGACCGGGCCGTCGGCGGGCAGGGAACTCGCGCTCACCAAGAACCTCACCACGCTCGGCAAGCCCGGCGTGCAGGTGGCGGTGATTACACGCCGGCCGCACGGCCATTTCATCACCCATGTCGAAGGCGCCAATTTCCCGATCGTCAACGGCAAGGCGCTCGATGCCCAGGCGCACCAGCTCAACGATCATGATGTGATCGAACTGGCGGGCGTGAAAATGGAGTTCTTCCTCAAGAACGGCTAGGGCGTAGCGCTCCGTCCGGGCAGAGCCTGCCGGCCACAATTCCTGTTCAATCATCGATCAAAATGATTTCATGGCCGGCGTCACAGCGCGTCCCCAGCGCCGGTCAAGCCTGCCGTGCAGCGCCAGGCGTCCACGGTGCGGTTATGCCTGACGCGGGCTGCCCCGTGTCTGGCACAGGACTTGCCCCATTATCGGCCCGAACCGGCTCTTGTCGCGCCGGGTAGCCGGCAGCACTACAGGAGGCGGGTTGAATAAAAACATCGTTCGCATCGGCTTGGGCCTTGCCCTGGTGCTGGCGTTTCTCGCGCACGCCGCAAAGTGGGGAATTGGCGGCTGGACATTCCAGATCCCGCTGGTAAACCGGCTCGAGGCCGTCGTCTACGATACGCGGCTCGCGATGACGATGCCGCGCACCGTCGACCCGCGTATCGTCATCCTCGATATCGACGAAAAAAGCCTCGCCGAGAAAGAGAAAGGCGGCGAGGGCCGCTGGCCGTGGCCGCGCGACCGTCTGGCGCTGTTGCTCGACAAGCTGTTCGACCGCTACCAGATCGCGATCGTCGGTTTCGACATTGTGTTCGCCGAGCGCGACGAGAGTTCGGGACTGCGCGTGCTGCAGCAGCTCGCACAAAAAGAGCTGAAGGACGTGGCGGGTTTTCAGGCGACACTCAAACAGTTGCAGCCGCAGCTCGAGTACGACCAGATTTTCGCCGAACACATGCGTAACCGGGCGGTGGTACTCGGTTACACGTTCACGCGCTTCGAGGGCGAAGGCAGCAAGAAAGGGGTGTTGCCGGCGCCAGTACTGCCGGCCGGGACATTCGGCGCCAAGAACATCGACTTTGCGTCATTCCCCGGCTATACCGCGAACCTGCCCGAACTGCAGAAAAGCGCAGCGAGTGCCGGGCATTTCAGCCTGGATCCCGACCCTGACGGCATCCTGCGGCGCGTGCCGATGCTGGCGGAGTTTGGCGGTACTTATTACGAACCGCTGTCGCTCGCGATCGTGCGCATGATAATCGGCGGGCCGAATATCGTGCCGGGCTACCCGTCGGACAAGATCTGGTCGCGGAGCTACTCGGGTCTCGAGTGGCTCGAAGTCGGGCCGCTGCGCATCCCGGTCGATGAAAGGGTGACCGCGCTGATCCCCTATCGCGGCAAACAGAAAAGTTTCAGTTACATTTCAGTGAGCGACGTCATGAGCGAACGCGCCGATGTTGCGGACTTGAAAGGCAAGATCGTGCTGGTCGGCACCACGGCGCCGGGCCTGCTCGACTTGCGCGCGACACCGGTCGAAGAGGTCTATCCGGGGGTGGAAATCCACGCCAATATGATCGCCGGCATGCTCGACCGCAATATCAAGCAGAAACCGCCGTATGTCGTCGGCGCGGAATTCGTGTTGCTGTTGCTGGCCGGAGCGGCGATGGCCCTGTTGCTCCCGCTATTGAATCCACTCAAATCTTTGCTGGTCACGGTGGCGGTGTTATTTATGGTGGTGTTCGGCAATCTGATCGTGTTCCATCTCGGCAATATGGTGCTGCCGCTTGCGTCTGGGCTGGTAATGATTGCGCTGTTGTTCGCGCTCAACATGTCATATGGGTATTTCGTCGAAGCACGCGGCAAGAACCAGATCACCGGCCTGTTCGGCCAGTACGTACCGCCCGAACTGGTCGATGAGATGGCGAGGAACCCGGCCGAGTTCAATATGGCGCCACGCGCCGAGGAACTTTCGGTGTTGTTCTCGGACGTGCGCGGGTTCACCACCATATCCGAAAGCCTGTCGCCGGAGGATCTCTCCGTCTACATCAACGATTACCTGACGACCATGAGCCTGGTGATCCGCGAAGGGCACCGCGGGACGCTGGACAAGTACATCGGTGACGCGATCATGGCGTTCTGGGGGGCGCCGGTGCGCGATCCCGCGCACGCCAGAAACGCCATGCTGGCAGCCATGGACATGCAGAAAACGGCCAAGATACTCAACGAGAAATTCAAGGCCAAGGGCTGGCCGACGTTCAAAATCGGCGTCGGCGTTAACTCCGGCGTGATGCGCGTCGGCGACATGGGTTCGCAGATCCGCCGGGCTTATACGGTAATGGGAGACGCCGTAAACCTCGGATCGCGGCTGGAGGGCATCACAAAGGAGTACGGCGCTGATATCATAGCCGGCGAGGGCACCAGGAACGCGGTGCCTGAAGTCGTGTTCCGCGAGCTCGACCGGGTGCGGGTCAAGGGCAAGGACGAGGCGGTGGCGATTTACGAGCCCTTCGGGCTGCAGGGGCAGGTCGAGAAGGCGAAACTCGACGAAATCAAGCTGTATGCGCAGTTTTTGCGGTTGTATCGCGCGCAGGACTGGGACCAGGCGGAGTTGCAGCTGTTTAATTTGCAAAAGCAGGTGGCCGGCCACCTGCTCTACAGCCATACGTTTGTGGAGCGGATCGCTTACCTGCGCGCCAATCCGCCCGGCAAGGACTGGGATGGCGCGTTTACGTTCAAGACGAAATAACGACCAAGACGATGAAACTCAGGATACTCGGTTGCAGCGGCGGCATCAGCGGCGATTTGCGCACCACCTCGATGCTGCTCGACCACGACGTCCTGATCGACGCCGGTACCGGGGTCGGGGACTTGAGCATCGATGCGCTTTCCCGCATCGATCATGTGTTTGTCACGCACTCGCACCTCGATCACGTGACCTCGATTCCATTCCTCGTCGATACCGTGGGCTGGATGCGCAACCAGCCGATAACGGTGCATGCAATCGAGCCGACGCTCGAAATCCTGCGCCAGCACCTGTTCAACTGGAAGCTGTGGCCGGATTTCACGCAGATACCGGACGCGCAGAAGCCGTATTTGCGCTACGCGGCGGTTGCGCTCGGCAAGACCGTCGATGTCAACGGCCGCAAATTGACGCCGTTGCCCGCCAACCATGTGGTGCCGGCGGTCGGCTATCGCATCGATTCGGGCCGCGCCAGCCTCGTATTCACCGGCGACACCACCACCAATGATCCGTTATGGCAGGAAGTCAACCGGATCGACAACCTGCGCTTTCTGATCATTGAGACCGCATTCTGCAATCGCGAGAAGAATCTGGCGGTCGCGTCGAAGCATCTGTGTCCGAGCATGCTGGCTGAAGAGCTCGCCAAATTCAAACGCAAGGCCGAGATCTATATTACGCACCTCAAGCCGGGTGAGGTCGAACTGACGATGCAGGAGATCCAGGAGTGCGCGGGCGCCTACCAGCCGCGCATGCTGGAAAACAACCAGGTGTTCGAACTGTAGGCAGCCGGCAGATTGACATGGGATTTGTCACAGCAGTTTTTGGTATGAGCGCCAGATGAGGGGATGAGCCGCCATGAGTACCGTACTCGAAACCAAACCCGCAGCGCAGGATAACCTCGCCGAGAAGCTGAATTTCTCGAAAGGCCTGCAGTCGGTCACCAACAAGATCCACGCGACCAGCAATATCGACGAGATCATGCTCGAGCTGGGCCAGGAAATCTGCGACCTGTTCAATGCCGACCGGCTCACGATCTATCTCGTCAGCGAGGACAAGACCTCGATTGTCTCGAAAGTCAAGACCGGCCTCCATTCGTTCAAGGATTTGAAGCTGCCGATCGCCGAGCAGAGCATTGCCGGCTGCGTCGCGGTGAACAAGAAGATGATCAATATCCGCGACGTCTACGACGAGAAGGAACTCAAGACCTACAGTCCGCACCTCAATTTCCTGAAGCAGGTCGACACCAAGACCGGCTATCGCACCAAGCAGATGCTGGTGGCGCCGGTGGTCGATGCGCAGAGCAAGGAATTGATCGGCGTGGTGCAGATCATCAACTCCAAGGCCGGCCAGCCGTTCCCGCCGCTGATGGAGGAGGGCGCGGCGCACATGTGCGAGACGCTGGCGATCGCGTTCCGCCAGCGCCAGAAACCGGCCATGATGGTCAAGGGCAAATACGACCACCTGGTTTCCAATGCCGTGATCTCGGCCGAGGAACTCGAGCTTGCGGCGCGCTCGGCGCGGCGCAAGAACCTCGACGTCGAAACGGTGCTGATCGACGAGTTTCAGGTCAAGTTGAACGCGATCGGCGAAGCGCTCGCGGCGTATTTCAGCGTTCCCTACGAGCCGCACAAGGCGGACCGGGTGAAGCCGATCGATCTGATGAAGAACATGAGCCGCGAATTCATCGAAAGCAGCATGTGGATGCCGATCGACGACACCAAGGACGGCATTCTCGTGCTGACGACCGATCCGGAAAAAATCCGCGGTTCCAAGGTCGTCAACAACGTCTATCCGAAAAGCAAGATCATCTACAAGGTGTGCTGCAACCGCGAGTTCAACGCGACACTCGACCTGTTCTTTGGAAGTACTGGTGCGGCGGGAGGCGTTGCCGACGACGGTTCGTCAATCGGTGATTTGCTGTCCGACATGACGGACGAGGGCGAGGAAAGCGCGGAAGACGTCGCGTCGGCGGCCTCGGACAACGAGGTCGTCAAGCTCGTCAACAAGGTTATCATCGACGCCTACAAGCAGGGCGCATCGGATATCCACATCGAGCCTTATCCAGGCAAGGGCAAGACTGAAATCCGCTTCCGCAAGGACGGCTCGCTGGCGAATTACATCTCGGTGCCGGCAGCCTATCGCAGCGCGATTGCGGCACGCCTGAAGATCATGTGCGACCTCGACATCTCGGAGCGGCGCAAGCCGCAGGACGGCAAGATCAAGTTCAAGAAGTTCGGCCCCCTCGACATCGAGCTGCGGGTGGCAACCATCCCTTCGCAGGGCGGGGTCGAAGACATCGTGATGCGTATTCTCGCCGCCGGCGAGCCGATTCCGCTCGACAAGCTGGGCCTGTCCAAGTACAACCTGGAGCAGTGCAAGGCCACGGTTTCGAAGCCGTATGGACTGTTTTTCGTGTGCGGCCCGACCGGCTCCGGCAAGACGACCACGCTGCATTCGGTACTCGGCTATCTGAACACGCCGGACACCAAGATCTGGACTGCGGAAGACCCGGTCGAGATCACGCAGCGGGGGCTGCGCCAGGTGCAGATGAACCCGAAAGCCGGGCTGACGTTTGCGATCGCGATGAAGGCCTTTCTGCGCGCCGACCCGGACATCATCATGGTCGGTGAGATGCGCGACAAGGAAACCGTGTCGACCGGCATTGAGGCGTCGCTCACCGGCCACCTGGTGTTTGCCACGTTGCATACCAACTCGGCGCCGGAATCGATCATCCGCTTGCTCGACATGGGCATGGACCCGTTCAACTTCGCCGACGCGTTGCTCGGCATCCTGGCGCAGCGTCTTGCCAAGCGCCTGTGCGGCAAATGCAAGCAGCCGCACGTTGCGACGCAGGAGGAATTGCGCGCGCTGCTGGATGAGTATTCGCTCGAAATGGTGCATACTGAAACCTGGAAGAAAGACTTGAAGGCCGCCAAGGACAAGCAACTCAAGGAATGGCTCAAAGAGTTCGGCAACGACAAAGGCGAGATCACGCTGTATGAAAAGGCCGGCTGCGAAGTTTGCGGCGACACCGGCTACAAGGGACGGGTCGGCCTGCACGAGTTGCTGATCGGCACCGATCAGATCAAGAAAAACATCCAGGAGCACGCACGGGTGGCCGAAATGTTCGCGACTGCGCTCGAGACCGGGATGCGCACGCTGAAACAGGATGGCATCGAGAAGGTGCTGATGGGCGTCGCCGACATGCACCAGGTGCGCGCGGTCTGCATCAAGTAGCCGGGCTGGCGACGCGATGAACCAGATGCAGCACCTGCCGGACCCCACCAATCTGTTCGAGCGGCTGGAGCAGCTCAACCAGATCGGCGTCGCGCTGTCCAAAGAAACCGACATCAACCGGCTGCTGGAAGCGATTCTGGTTGCCGCGCAGAAGATCACTCACGCCGACGGCGGAACGCTCTACCGCATGACCGAGGAGCGCACCCTGAAATTCGAGATCATGCGCAATGACACCCTAGGCATCGCGATGGGGGGCACCACCGGGGCAGAGATCCCGTTTTACCCGCTTCAGCTCCACGACCAGGAAGGCAAGCCGGTGACCTCGATGGTTGCGGCGTACGCCGTGCACCACGACAAGTCGGTGAACATCGCGGATGCCTATACCCAGGAAGGGTTCGATTTTTCCGGCACCAAGAGCTTCGACAAGAAGACCGGCTACCGTTCACAATCGTTTCTCACGGTGCCGATGAAGAACCACGAGAACGAGATCATCGGCGTGCTGCAACTGCTCAACGCCAAGGACCCGGTCTCGGGAGCGATCGTCCCGTTCTCGGAAGCCGACCAGCGGCTTGCCGAATCGCTCGCCTCGCAGGCGGCGATTGCGCTCACCAACCGGCTGCTGATCAATCACCTCGAAAACCTGTTCGAGTCGTTCATCAACCTGATCAACGCGGCAATCGACGACAAGTCGCCGTATACCGCCGGGCATTGCGAGCGCGTGCCGCTGCTGACGATGCTGCTGGCGGAGGCGGTCAACAACGTTCAGGTCGGACCGCTCAAGAGTTTCACGATGAGCGACAAGGATCGCTACGAGCTCAAGATTGCGGGGCTCCTGCATGATTGCGGCAAGGTCACGACACCGGTGCACGTGGTCGACAAGGCGACCAAGATGCACACGATTTTCGACCGCATCGGCCTCCTCGATACGCGCTTCGAGGTGGTCAGGCGCGACACGGAAATCGCGCTGCTTAAAGCCAAGCTGGAGGCGCTGGAAAAAGGCGACAGGCAGGCGCTGCACGATATCGAGAGCGGTTTTGAACTGCGGATGCGCGAGATCAATCAAGACCGGGAATTCCTGCGCTTCTGCAACGTTGGCGGCGAGGCCATGAAGCCGGAGGACATGGAGCGGGTGAAACAGATCTCGACCAAGTACCGCTGGCGCGACATCGAGGGCAACCAGGCCGACTTTCTGAGCAACGACGAACTCGAGAACATGACGATACGTGCCGGCACGCTGACCGCCGCGGAGCGCCAGATCATCAACCACCACATCGAGGTGACGATCGAGATGCTCGAGGCCTTGCCGTGGCCGAAGCATCTCAAGAACGTGCCTGAATATGCGGGAGGCCATCACGAGCGCATGGACGGCAAGGGCTACCCGCGCGGACTTACGCGCGAGCAGATGTCGGTGCAGGCGCGCTGCATGGGCATCGCCGACATCTTCGAGGCGCTCACGGCGAAAGACCGGCCCTACAAGAAGGGCAAGACGCTGTCGGAGTCGCTCTCGATACTCGGCAAGTTCAAGCTCGGCGGGCACATCGACCCGGATCTGTTCGACGTGTTCATGTGGGAAAAGGTCTATCTGAAATACGCCCAGCAGTACATGGACGCGCACCAGATCGACGAAATCGATCCGTCGAAGATTCCCGGTTACGTTCCTCCGCCTGCGCCTTAGTCGGTGCGGCCACGCGCCGCATCCTCGCAACCGGGCGCCCCGGTCAACAGCTCCCGCGCGACCTCCGAACCGGTGTGGGCGATAAGCGAGCGGTGTCGTGTCGGTCGCCTTGCGTGCTTCGAGGGTCACATCCCCACAAGGGGGGCCCCTGTTCCGCCTCTCAGCCCGCTACTTGCGGGTGATGTAAACGATCAGGCCTTCGGTCGCGACTTCGACGAATTTCTCGGTGAAGCCCATTTCCTGCAACTCCCAGCGGAAGGTATTACCGAGGCGGGCTTTCTTATAGACGCCCAGTTTGTGCTGTTTCTTGAACTCCAGCGCGCGGGTGAACGTATCCTCAAGTATGCTGGTCAGCCGTTTCTGTGAGATCTTGCGCTCGCTGCCTTTATCGAGCGCTGGCGGATAGCGCTTGGCGAGTTCCTGCGCGAGGGTCTTGGCAAATGCGTCAACATCCTTACCCGATACCGATCCGAATAATGCCATCACTGGACTCCAGTAAAAAAATTCACTTCTGACTGCTGCCGAATAATCGCTGCAGTATTTTGAGGCCCATGCTGCGCGGTGTCGCGACGACGGGCCTGCCGTTTTTCGGCGGCACAACGCGGATATCGTAAAGCAGTACATCACGCTGCACATCCTGATCGCTTATCGGCTCGACACCGTGGAATGAGCGGTCATTTTTGAAAAACGCACACAGGGAGTTCGGCTTGTACTCCATGGTCATGACTTTCTGGAATCGATTGTGCGGGTAGTGCGGCCCGCCCTCGCAGCGGAACTCGCGATCGAGTGGCACGTAGACGGACGTGCCCAGATGCTTCATGCTGTCGTCGTCCGGGCAATAAAACAACATCGACAGCAGTCGGTGCGGTGCGTCAGTATGCGGCCCGATTGCGTAATTCGTCATGTCGCGCACCACCAGCGAGTCTGCCTCGAAACTGTAGCGATAGACTTCATCACCGAACCGCTCCCTGACATACCGGTCGAACTTGGCGACCATGGAACCAAGGAAATGGCTGGTCATGAACCAATTGCCAAATTCGATCCAGAATTCGCGTCGTGCTTCCGGCAGCTTCATGATGCCATCGGCGTTGAACGGCAGCACGAATCGTTCCGCATACATGCCTTTGGAGACGCGGCCGGTTTCGGGAATGCTCACCAGCGCCGACGAATCCGGCCAGTTGGCGCGCAGTTGCGCATAGAAGTCTGCCGGGAATACGTTTTCGACGTAGATATGCGGGTACGGGTACTCGCGCATCGGCGCGTTGGAGATCTGATAAATCACATGTTCTTCAACGGCGGAAGACATGATTGCCGACACCCTTAAAGGCGCCCTCGGTGCGCAACGCTGTTGCCGCTTGTTGCTCTGAATAGGTGAAGCCCAGTTCTTTCAAGTCGGTGATGATCTTGCGATGCTGCTCCAGGTTGGTATTGATTTCGACCAGAATTGATTTCAGTCGAGGGTTGGCCAATACATTGCGACAGCCGGCCAGCACCTTATGCTCAAATCCGTCGACATCGATCTTGATGTAATCCGGCGGCGCGACCACGCCGGACTCGATCAGCTGATCGAGTGTCGTCGAAACGCAGCCCTGGGATACTTTCGATTCGCGCCGCTCGAGCTTGTAATCGACTTTTTCCCCGAAGGTATGGCATGAGCCTCCGAGGTGGAATTCGCTCAGATGCAGCAGCGAGTAACCGGTCTCATCGGACAACGCCACGCAATAAGCGACGACCTGCTGCGCGAGGTCGTTGCGCACGATGTTCTTATACAGCAGCGCATAGTTCTGGGACTCAGGTTCAAAGGCATATACCTTGACGCCACGCGTTTTGGCGGCCCAGATCGTGTACATTCCGACATTGGCGCCGATATCGACCAGTATTTCGCCGGGCCGGAAACCGCGTATCCATTCTATGGTGTCGGGCTCCTTGGTAAACAGGCTGTCGACCCGCCACTTGGTGGCCGTGTTCGGTGTTGCATAGATGACGTCGATATCGCCCTCGCGCAATTTCTGGGCCGGCGCGAGCCTTTCGTATTGCTCGAGCGTGAGCGCCGGTAACGCCGTCGGCACAGCCGGAGACGCGGCCGGCCGGCCGTAGTGGCGGAACGGCCACAGCAATACGCGGAAGACACTCATTGATCAGATGATGACGGGCAACCCCACCTAATTTTCCCGAGCAGCACGCTGCTCCGCTTCGGCAGTTCCCGAGGTTTTCTTTAAGAAATAATTGGTTACATTATCGGATTGAAGCATTTCCCGCGTCAATAGCGCTTAACCTTTTATAATACCGCGTTGCAAACTTCATGCCTGTGGCGCCTTGTGATCCTCGCCAATTTGCTATCCCGCCTGTTCCGCCATGGCGCAGCGCGCTCCGCCAGCGCCGACCGTCAGGTGCTCGACGCCGTATTGCAGCAGGGCTACCGCAGCCAGCGCGCCGGTGACGACAGCGCTGCCCAGCGGCATTACCGCCGCGCGCTTGAAATCGACCCGGCCAGCGTCGATGCGCATTACCTGCTGGGGGCGCTGCTCGGCAAACGGCAGCAGCTGCAGGAGGCATTTATCCATCTGCAACAGGCGGTTAGTGTCAACCCCGAGTTTGCCGATGCACACGCCGCGCTCGGCAATGTCTACCTGCTGCAGGAAAACAAGCAGGCGGCGGTGGCGAGCTACCAGCGCGCCCTGCAACTCGTTCCGGATAATGCGGCCACCCACTCCAATCTGGGCCTGATTTATCAGAGCAGCGGCAAGCGCGCGGATGCGCTGCGGCATTTCCTGCGCGCCTATGAGCTGGCACCCGATTTGCCCGATGCACTCAACAACCTCGTCCTGCTATGGATCGAACTTGAGCAGTATGACGCCGCGCTCGCGCGGTTGAACCAGGTCCTGCTGGCGCGTCCCGATGCTTATGACGCCCTGAAATGCATGGGCTACACGCTGCAAAAAATGCACTGCCCCGATAAAGCGCTTGAGTATTACGAGCGGGCGCGCAGGCGCCGCGACTCCGATGCCGAGCTTTTCAACAATCTCGGTATCGTATTGCAGGATCTGGGCCGTCTCGACGAGGCAATTGCCAGCTACGATCGGGCGCTAGCGCTCAAGCCGGACTTCGAACTCGCGTTATGGCATCGCTCGCTTGCCTATTTATTGCAGCATGATTTTGCGCGCGGCTGGAAAGACTACGACCTGCGGTTGCGGAGCGTCGATCAGCCGCGCCGGCCGGCCGCTTATCCGCGCTGGGACGGGATCGATCTTGCCGGTCGCCGCCTGCTGGTATATGCCGAACAGGGCCTCGGTGACGAGATCATGTTCGCCTCTTGCCTGCCGCAGGTCATCGCGGCAAGCCGTCATTGCGCGGTGGAATGTTCGCCGAAGCTCGAAACGCTGTTCCGGCGATCGTTCCCGTCAGCGACGGTTTATGCCACCACCCCGAGCCGGGATTTTCCACCAATAGTGCGCGATCAAGGTATCGAGTTGCAAATTGCGATGGGCAGCCTGCCGCAGTATCTGCGCCGCAGCGGCGCGGATTTTCCGCAGCATCAAGGCTACCTGCGCGCCGATCCGGCGCGGGTCGATGTTTGGCGCCGGCGGTTGGCTGCGGGCGGAGCCGGCCTCAAGGCCGGCATTTCCTGGCAGGGCGGCACGCCCAAGTCACGTCAAACGGCACGCTCGATTCCGCTTGCGCAATGGCTGCCGATACTGAACGTTCCCGGCGTCCAGTTCGTGAATCTGCAATACGCGGATAGCGCCACGGAGCTGGCGGAACTCGAGGCGGCGACCGGTTTCAAGATCGTGGATTGGCCGGAGGCGCGCCGTGAATACGACGAAACGGCGGCGCTGGTCTGCGCGCTCGACCTCGTCATCAGCGTTTGCACCGCGGTAATCCACTTGGGTGGCGCGCTCGGCAAGCCGGTGTGGGTGATGGCACCCTACAGTCCGGAGTGGCGTTATGGAATTGCCGGCGAAAAGATGCCTTGGTATCCTTCGGTACGGATCTTCCGGCAGCCCGGCTATGCAGCATGGGGGCCGGTCATCGCCAATGTGGCACAATCATTGCGTGATCTTGTCCAGGGGGATCTTCCCCGGCCACATTAATTCAGGAATTTCGGACGTGAGCGCAGTGATGAATTACAGCAGAACGAACCCCAGCAGCCGTTACCTGGATCTGCAAGCCATGTATCGACAGATGCATCAGCACGGCGAGCAGTTTCTGGGCACACCCGCCGCGGAAACCTTTCCCGGTTTCAGTCTCGATGCGCAAATGGATCGCATCAAGGAACTGATCGCCCGCTCGGGCGCGCAAACCATACTCGATTACGGCTGCGGTAAAGGCCAGCAGTACGGGCCGCGCATCATCAAGGACGCCGCCGGCAATCAGTGGCCGAGTGTGATTGATTATTGGGATATCGATGAACTGGAGTGCTACGACCCGTGCTACGGGAAGTTCAGCCGCCTGCCTGAAGGAAAATTCGACGGCGTGATCTGCACCGACGTGCTCGAGCATTGCCCGGAAGAGGACATGGGATGGATCGTGGACGAGATCTTCGGCTATGCCCGCCGTTTCGTGTTTGCCAACGTCGCGTGCTATCCCGCAAGAAAACGGTTGCCGAGCGGCGAAAACGCGCATTGCACCATCAAGCCGGTGGAATGGTGGGAGGACCTGGTGCGGGACATTGCCGCGCGTCATCCGGGCGTAAGCTGGGAGTTCTGGGTTCAATCCCAGATCAAGTCTGACAATGGCGCGCAGCTGATTGAGCAACGGCTGGGAAGCCCGGCATGACCGGAGCAGGCGCGTGCAGGTCTTTCGGGCTTTACGTTAATGATTGACGTCGCCCGGCTCTCACCCCTGCGCCCGCTGAGGGCGGAACAGGTTCTGTCGGCTTGTCAATGAATGTGCGCGTCGTAGCGCGGAACAGAGGCACCGGCTGGGGATCGACCGTGAAGACGCGCATAGGGACGGTGGCGACGCGCTTATGGCTGGTTCCACAGTCGCATCCCCACAAGTGAGGACTCCTGCTCCACGCTCCACCGGACCCCGCAGCGGGATGCAACGCGCCGGATACCGTTGGCCTGACTTCGCGGACAGGGCCCGCCGGTGCTGAAAAGCCTGCTCGGACAGCTGTTCAGGCTCAAGCGCGAAACCGCGCGCGAGGCGGGTCCGATGGAGGAGCAGTTGCGCGCCGCGCTCGGGCATCAACAAAGCGGGCGCTTGGCCGAGGCTGAAACCATCTACCGGGCGCTGCTCGGGGCGGGTCCGCCGCATGCCGATGTGATGCATCTGCTCGCGAGCAATTTGATGCTGCAACGCAGGCATCACGAGGCGGTGGCGTTGCTCGAACGCGTGACTTCGCTGCAGCCGCAATCCGCCGAGGTGTGCTACAACCTGGGCGGGGCGCTGAATGCCCTCGGAAAATACGAGTGCGCCACCCAGTGCTTTGAAAAAGCTCTCGACTTGAGGCCCGATTTTGCCGAAGCCCTGAGCAGCCTGGGGAACACGCTGACAGCCGCTGGCAGGCTGGATGAAGCGGAACTCTCGTATCGCAGGGCACTCGGGTTGCGGCCGGATTTCGCCGAGGCCGTCTACAATCTGGGGAATCTGCTGCATCTCGAGGGCAGGCTCGCGGAGGCCATCGATTGCTACCGCCGCGCGTCCACGCTGCGGCCGTCGTTCGTCGTGGCGCACAGCAACTACGTTTACGCCCTCAATTTCGATCCAGGCTATGAACCGCAACGGGTCTTTGAGGAGCATCTGCAATGGGCGCGCCGCCACGCCGAGCCCCTGCGGAGGTTCATTCCGCACCACGCCAACGAGGCCGTGCCCGGCCGCCGACTGCGCATCGGCTATGTATCACCGAACTTCAGGAATCACGCTGTCGCTTATTTTTTCGAGCCGGTGCTGGCATGCCACGATGCGCGGCAGTTTCAGATTTTTTGTTACTCCGATGTGCTCCAGGCGGACGAATACACGGCACGGTTGAGGCAATTCAGCAGCGAATGGCGCGAGTGCGCGCATTTAACCGACGAAGAACTGGCAGAACAGATACTCAGGGACAGGATAGACATCCTGGTGGACCTGACCGGGCACACGAAAAAAAACCGGCTGCCGGTGTTCGCGCGCAAGCCGGCACCCATCCAGGTAACCTGGAACGGATATGCGAACACCACCGGCATGTCGGTGATGGACTACCGCATCACCGATGCGCTCGCGGACCCGCCGGGCATGACCGAGCACCTGCACACCGAGCAGCTGATCAGAATGCCCGACATCTACATGGTATTCCGTCCGCCCGACGACAGCCCGGCCGTCAACGATCTGCCGGCGGCGCAATCCGGCAGGCTGATTTTCGGCTCGTTCAACGCGTTGTCCAAGCTCACGCCGCAGGTCGTGCAGGCCTGGTCCAGGATCCTGTCGGCCGTACCCGGCGCGAGGCTGCTGCTGGCCACGCTGCCTGCCGGGCGGACACGTGAGCGGGTGTGCGGGATGTTTGCCGCCCACGGCGTGGAGTCCTCGCGCCTCGAGTTGCACGGCAGATTGCCGTTACGCGAATTTCTGGCGTTGCACCACCAGGCCGATATTGCGCTCGACCCGTTCCCTTTCGGCGGCACCACCACCACCTGCCATTCCCTGTGGATGGGCTTGCCCGTGGTGACGCTCGCCGGGAAGAGCCACGTATCGCGGGTTGGCGTGAGCATGCTCACGAACATCGGGTTGACGGGTATGATTGCGCGTTCGGTGGACGATTACGTGAATATCGCGACGAGACTCGCCGGCGATCTCGGGAGTTTGAGGGCATTGCGCGGCGGTCTGCGTGACCGCATGCTGAGTTCGCCGCTCACCGACGCGGGACGTTTTACCCGGCACCTCGAGGAACGCTTCCGGCAAATCTGGACAAGTTGGTGCGGTCCGAAAACCTCAACAGAGAAAGGACCGGCAACATGATAAGAGTGTTTATTGGTTATGATCCGCGGGAAGCCGCGGCATTCAGCGTGCTCGCCTACAGCATACAGGTGCGCTCGTCGCAGCCGGTCAGCATCGCTCCGCTGATGCTGTCCAGTTTGAAGGGGACCATGACGCGCGAGCGCCATCCGCTGCAGTCGACCGATTTCTCGTTTTCGCGCTTTCTGACGCCTTACCTGTCGGATTACAGCGGCTGGTCGGTATTCATGGATTGCGACATGCTGATGCTGGATGATGTCGCCAAGTTGTATGCATCGCGTGACGATCGCTACGCGGTGATGGTAATCAAGCACGTGCACGTGCCGAAAGAAAACAGGAAGTTTCTCGACCAACCGCAGACCGCCTACCAGAAAAAGAACTGGTCGAGTGTCATGTTGTTCAACAACGCCCAATGCCATGCCTTGACACCCGAATACGTGAACCACGCGTCGGGGCTTGAGTTGCATCAGTTCAAATGGCTTGCCAGCGACGATCTGATTGGCGAGCTACCCGACCGCTGGAATCATCTCGTCGGTTACAACGCGCCGCGCCGGGACGCGTCGCTGGTGCACTATACGCTGGGGGGGCCGTATTTCGACGAGTATCGCGATTGCGAATACGCCGAAGAATGGCGCCACGAACGACAGGCGATGCTGCGTGTTGATCAGCGCGGGCAAAACAAGGATTGATTTACGGCCGCGACCCCTGAGGTGCGGGCGCATGGTTCCAGCAGTTGCCGCCTGATAATACGGCCAGATGGCGGCGGACCTGGCTACGGAAATTCCACAATGCCGATGGGCGGCGGGGTTGCAGAAAAGTGCGCTTGAGCAAACCGATGTCGCAGTGGCTCCATGAAGGCCTGGACGCGCTGGCGGCTGCGGATTGTGCGGCGGTTGAACGCAGGCTCGCCGGCCCCGCGGAGCGCTGCGACCGTGCGGACTGGGAACACCTCGCGGGCAGCTTGGCGCTGGCGCGCAGCGATCTTCCGTTCGCGGTGAAGCACTTCCAGACGGCATTGCATCTGCGTCCGGATTTCGCGGTCGCGCACCACGCGTTAGGCGCGGCGTTGCGGGCGTCCGGGCAACTCGAGACGGCGCGCGCAAGTTTCGAGCGCGCCGCCGAGCTCGAACCGGAGTATGTCGACGCCTTGCTCGGGCAGGGCGAGACCAGTCTCGAACTCGGCGACCACGAACAGGCGCGCGACTGCTTCGAGATCGCGCTGGCGCACGCGCCGGATGACGTGCGTGCGCTGCACGGCATGGCCAGGTTGCTGCGCGCCGCCAACGCAATCGAGAAATCGATCGCCTGCCTGCAGCGCGCGCTGCGAATGGCGCCAAACAACGCCGATCTTCATTTTGAGCTAGGGCTATCCACGAATCGCGCCGGCGACACGCAGGCGGCGCTCGACTCGTATCGCCGCGCGGCCGAGCTTGATCCAGAGCAGCATGCCGCGATGGTGAATCTGGGGTTGATCCATCTGGCGCAACTGGGCGATGCGGCGAACGCACAGCAGTGGTTCGAGCGCGCAATCAGATTGTGCCCCGATTCGGTTGCCGCCCAGGCCAATCTGGGTATCGCCCTGCAGGAGCAAGGACAATTCAGCGCCGCATTAGCGCACTACGAGCGCTTGATCGCCGCGCATCCGGAGGTCATCGAATATCGCTGGAATCGCGCGATCGCACATTTGTATCAAGGCGACTTTGAGCGCGGCTGGGCGGATTACGAATTACGCCACACCCGGGGTGGCCGCGACGTCAGGCGCCGTTTTCCGCTGCCGGAGTGGGGTGGGGGCGATCTTGGCGGACGCCACATTCTGGTTTACGGCGAGCAGGGGTTGGGTGACGAGATCATGTTCGCATCGTGCGTGCCGGATCTGCTGCGGCTTGCTGGCGGCGTTGTTCTCGAATGCGATGGGCGGCTCGCCGGACTGTTTCAACGTTCGTTTCCGGCGGCGGCCGTGCAGGGTGCGCCGCGCGACGCAGAGCGCGGCTGGTTGCGCGCGCATCCGCAGCTCGACCGCCAGAGCGCGATCGGCAGTTTGCCGCGCTTTCTGCGCCGGCGCGCGGCCGATTTTCCGCAGCACCACGGCTATCTTGTTGCCGATCCTGCCCGCGTCGCTGAGTGGAAGTCCCGACTGTCCGAACGCAACGGCAAGCTCAACGTCGGGTTGAGTTGGCGCGGCGGTACGCTCAAGACGCGCGAGGCGATACGCTCGCTCACGTTTGACCAGTGTTCGCCATGGTTGAAGTCGCGCAGCTGTCAATTCGTGTGCATGCAGCGCGGCGATTGCGCCGACGCCGTGGCCGCGGCGCAGGGGTTGGGCGCGGGTCTTGCATGGTGGCCGCAGGCGCTGCAGGACACTGACGAGCTGGCAGCGCTGATCGCCGCGCTTGACCTGGTCATTAGTGTCGACAACACTATCGTGCATTTGGCTGGCGCGCTGGGGCAGCGTTGCTGGGTATTATTGTCACACGCGCCTGACTGGCGCTACGGGTGGCGCGGCGAGCGGATGCCCTGGTACCCCTCAGTAAAGCTGTTGCGCCAAACCCGTCCCGGGGATTGGCTGCCGGTAATCGAATCCGTCACCGCCGGGCTCGGCCGCTTGGAGCGCCGGTAACGCGGCGCAGTCAATCGGGCGAAAAATTGATGGCCAAGTGCACAACCGCGTATCCGCATGATGTTTGATACGGTAAAAAAGCTGTTCCGCGGCTCCGGCAAAGGGTTGATCTGCGCCGTGATAACGCCCATCGGGCCTGGGCACGCGGGTCTCTACGAGGAATGCAAAGCTTCGGTAGACCAAGCCTGGCACAGCAACCGCGGGCCATTTGTCGGCTTCCGTCATGTCGCGGTCGACGATAGCACGGGCAAACTTGGCCGCAGCCGCGCCAGAAACATCGGTATCCAGCGCGCCGCCGAGTTCGGTGCTGATTGGTTGTTTTTTCTCGACGCCGATGATCTGATGGCACAGAGCGCGTTTGCAGACATGGGCCCCTACGTTGTGGACTTCGACGCGGTGTGGGGCCTGATCGTCGGGCAGTCGCCCACCGCAAGCGAGCCGCACCTGCGGGTGCCGCAGGTCATTACACTCGGCTCGTTTGACGAGCTGCTGCTGTTCGATCCGTTCCTGACGTTGCAGATGGGGCACTTCGCGCGGGCGAGCAGCGCGCGCGAGGTCCGGTTCAACGAAGACATGAACGTCGGCGAGGACTTCGATTATTACCTGCGCATGTGGGAGAGCCATCGTTGCGCGAAGGTGCAGAAGGTTTTTTTCATCAACCGGCATTCCCGGCGGTCGACCGGACCGAAAGCCGCAACCGCGGAAGAATGGGGGGCCGCAGTGCGCAGCAGGCTGCTGGAAGAGCGCAGGCACCACAATCTGCTGGCGCCGTCGGTTCGCAGCATCGGACTGAAAAACGCGCGCGTTGCGGAACTGCAGGATTTCTGTCGTCAGCGTGAACTGGCAAACAGCGACAACTATGTCGAGTTGTCGCGGCAAATGCCGTTCCGCGGTCATTTTGACGTGACCGGCTACGAGGGCGGGAGTTTCGTCCTTTATACCAACAATGACGATCGGGTCTGCGCGAGCCTCGCCTGGACCGGCGAATACGCGCCGCTGTCGACCGCTTTATGGCAGGCGCTGGCAAAGCCCGCAAACATTATCCTGGATACCGGCGCCGGCAACGGTTTCTTCGGTCTGCTGGCGGCGCGGGCAGCGGCCAGCGCACACATTCATTGCTTCGAGCCGCGGGCCGAGCATTACGCAAGGATGTGCGTCAATATCAGCCTCAACGGCTGCAAGAACATCCACCCGATCAGTGCCGCGGCAGCGGATGTCGAAGGGATCGTTGCGCTCGAAATTTACCCGGGCGAGTGTGTCGCGGGAACCGGCGCCAGCAGCGCGTCCCGCGAGCGTCAGCCGCTGGCCGGGCAAGCGGTGAACTGCATGCGCATCGATGCTTATGTCGAGCACAATCAAATCGAGCATGTCAGCCTTGTTAAAGTGAACATCGAAGGCAGCGAACATGCGGCGGTCACCGGCATGCAGCAGACCATAGCCAGGTGCCGTCCGGATTTGCTGATCGAGGTCGTGGGCGGCCAGAGTCAAGCCCGGCTCAGCGCATTGCTGCGGCAGCACGGGTATCACTTCTACGCCGTTTACGATTCCCGGCAGGAGATCGAGGCGACGGCTGAGCTGGTCGCGGGCGGCGGTAACCGCGACCTGAACCGGCTTGCCAGCGTGCGCGAGGCAGGTGCGGTCGCGCAATTGGCCAAGCAGGCTTATGGCCGGCCGCTGAACTTCGGATAGCAGGCTCCGGCATTCCGGCCATTACTTGCCGTGATTACCTCCCTGTGCAAAGATGAGGCGGCAACCCTGATTGAAAATTTCCGGATTCGCTGCGGCGCGACCGTTTGTTGAGAAACAAGACTGGACCGATATGATATTTACCCGGCACAACCCCAGCCCCCGTTACCAGGAACTGACGGTGTTATATCGCCGTCTGCACAGTGAGGGCGAACAGCGGCTCGGTCTGTCCGCTGACGAAACTTACCCCGGCGCCAGCATGTTGCCACACGCCAAACGCATCAAGGCTCTGATCGACAGCACGGGAGCCCGCACCCTCCTTGATTACGGATGCGGCAAGGGTTACCAATACGGGCCCGGAAAAATCGCCATTCCGGGCGAGGGCACCTGGGACGGCGTGATCGATTACTGGGATGTGGACGAGGTTTGCTGTTACGACCCGTGCTATGCACGTTACAGCAACCTGCCAGAGGGGACGTTCGACGGTGTGATCTCAACCGATGTACTCGAGCATTGCCCGGAGCAGGATGTGCCCTGGATCGTTGCCGAGATATTCGGCTACGCGACCCGCTTCGTGTTTGCCAGCGTTGCGTGCTACCCCGCGTTGACTACTTTGCCCAACGGCGAAAATGCGCACTGTACCGTGCGCCCGCTGGAGTGGTGGAGAGCGCTGTTCGGGGTGGCCGCCAGAGATCATCCAGGCGTCACCTGGAAGCTCCTGGTCGAAGCTCACGGTGACCACGAAAATGCCGCGGCTCGCGCGCAGCAGGTCAGCGGTACCTGAGATCGGAATCATCCTCACGATGTTGCGGGGACTCCTGGCGAAGTTCGGACGGCAGGCGGCTGCGCCTGATGCGAAAAACGCGGCGCGCGCCGCCGCCGACGGCAGGCATGATGCAACTGCGGCCGAGTTGAGCGCGCAGGGCGTGCGGCAGCGCCTGCGCGGCGAATATGCCGATGCGCAGCGCAGCCTGGTGCGGGCGATCGAACTCGAGCACGACTGCGCTGAGGCGCACCATAATCTGGGCCTGGTTTATCTCGATCAGGGGCATGCCGAGGATGCCGTCGATTGCCTGCACCTCGCCATTCATTTTTCCCCGCGGCTGGCGCCGGCCTACGCGAGCCTGGGCGCCGCGTTGCTTGCGCTGCGCCGATACGAAGCGGCGGAAGCGGCGTGCCGCCAGGCGCTGGCGCTGGAACCCGCTTCGGCCGTCACTTGGTTACACCTCGGCAATGTATTGAAGGCGCGCGGCGAACTGGCGCCGGCGACGGCGGCTTATCGTGCCGCACTCGAGCGCGACGCTGCCAATGCGGACGCCGCCTGCCAGCTCGCTTTTGTGCTGTTCAGGCTGGGGCAGTACGCGGAGTCGTACCAGGCTTATGCCATGCTGCTTGCCGGCCAGCCGGATTTTGCCGAGGCCCACCACAATCTCGGATTGTTGCAGCTTGAAACCGGCTATCCTGCCGAAGCGCTGCAAAGTTTTCAGCGCGCACTCACGCTCAAGCCGGGCACGCTGGAAACGCGTACCTGCATCGCCCACGCGCTACGTGACCTCGGGCAGCTCGATGCGGCGATTCAGGCCTACGACGCCGTGCTCGCGCAGCGCCCACAATTCGGCGACGCCGTGATTAACCGCTGCTATGCACTGCTGATGCGCGGGGACTACGTTGCGGGCTGGGCCGCATACGAGCAGCGCTTTGCCGCTACCGAGACGCCGCTGCGCGATTTTGGTGTTCCCGCGTGGCGCGGCGAACCGCTCCGGGAAACATGCGTGCTGGTGTTCGCGGAGCAGGGCCTCGGCGATGAAATCATGTTCGCGTCCTGCGTCCCCGATCTGCTGGCAGTAGCGGGGCATTGCGTGATCGAGTGCAACCCGCGTTTGGCTGGTCTGTTCGCGCGCTCTTTCACGCCGGCGACGGTGCGCGGCGCCGACAAGAACGAGGACCGGGACTGGGTCAGTGCGCTTCCGCAGCTCGATTACCAGACACCCATCGGGTCGCTGCCTGCGCATTTCCGGCGCGCGCGCGTGGACTTTCCCGCACGCGGCGGTTACCTGATGGCGGATCCCGCGCGCATTGAGGGCTGGCGCCGCATACTCGATACGCCCGGCAAGCCGGTCCGCATCGGCATCGCGTGGCGCGGCGGCACCTTGCGCAACCGGCAATTGTTACGCTCCACGCAGCTGGCGGACTGGATACCGGTAATTGGACAGCGGGAATTTGAATTTGTCAGCCTGCAGTACGGCGATTGCAAAGCCGAGCTGCTGGAACTGCGCGACCGCCACCACGTTGCGGTCCGCGAGGCGGGGGACGCGGCAAGCAATCTCGACGAGCTTGCGGCCGTGATTTCGGCGCTCGATCTCGTGATCAGCGTCGACAACACCGTCGCGCACCTGGCCGGTGCGCTCGGCCAGCCGCTATGGGTGCTGCTGCCATTCAGCGCCGAGTGGCGTTATCCGCACAGCGGGAATGCGACGCCGTGGTATCCATCCGCGCGCCTGTTCAGACAAGTGCAGCCGCGCGACTGGATTCCAGTGATGCAGCAGGTTGCCCACAGCTTGCGCACGGATTTTGCGGCGTGCTCGACCGCCTGATGCGCTGGTTTGGCTCCGCGCCCGCGCCAAACCGGGCGGCTGTGCCGGACGCAACGCTGGCGTCGACGCACGAGCAGGCCGCAGCAGCCTATATTCAGGGTATGGAACATTTTCAACGCGGCCAGCTGGAGCCGGCGGCACGGGCTTTCAGGCACGCGCTCGAACTCAAACATGATCTGGCGGAAGCGCATTTTTATCTCGGCCTCATAATGCGCAAGCAATCGCAGCTCGAGGATGCCGGCGACTGCCTGCTGCTGGCTGTAACTTTCAAGCCGGATTTGGCCGCGGCCTGGTTTTATCTCGGTGTCGTCGACCTCGACTGCAAGCGTTACGCCGAGGCGCGTCGCAACTTCGAGACCGCTCTGCGCTTGCAACCCGATTACGCCGAGGCGCACCACGGCTACGCAAAGCTGTGCGAAGAGCAGAAGCAATTCGGCGACGCGCTCGCTCATTTGCACGCGGCGCTGCAACTCAAGCCGGACTTCGCGCTCGCTCACTGCAACCTTGCGCGCCTGACGCTGCGCGACTCGCTCGATGTCGATCAAGCGCTGGTGCATGCGAAGAAGGCGCTTGAGCTGCAGCCACGGCTGGCGGAAGCGCACAGTTGCCTGGCGCAGATCCTGCAATTCCAGGGCCGCTGCCAGGAGGCGGTCGCGGCGTGCGAAACCGCGCTGCGGATCGATCCTACGGCCTCCCACACCCGCATGATCCGGGCGCTGTCGCGTTTGATGCTGGGGGATTTTGAGGCGGGCTGGCGCGATTACGAAGAACGCAAGAAGATCTACCCCCTTTTTGCGGTCAGGAAATTTCCCTCTCCGGAATGGGACGGCTCGCCGCTGGCGGGCCGGCGCATACTGATTTACCACGAGCAGGGCCTCGGCGACGAAATCATGTTCGCCTCATGCCTGCCCGATATGCTGGGGCAGGGCGGGCATTGTATAGTCGAGTGCTCGGCCAAGCTCGAGCCGCTGTTTCGGCGCTCGTTTCCCGCGGCGACCATCGTCGTTGGCGATCAGACCTCGCCCGACATGTCGTACCTGCAGGCGCTGCCGCGCTGCGACTGGCAGGTGGCGGCGGGCTCGCTGCCGCGCTATTTTCGGCGGCACCGGGAAGACTTTCCGCGTGCCGGCGGTTATCTGGTCGCGGCCGCGCAGCGGATTGAGCATTGGCGCGCCAGGCTGCAGCAATCGGGGGCGCGCACCAAAGTCGGTCTGTCGTGGCGCGGCGGCGCGCTGCATACCAATCAGCCCAACCGCTCGATTGAACTGCAGCGATTATTGCCGGTATTGAAAACGCCCGACTGCGAATTTGTCAGCCTGCAGTACGGCGATTGCCGCAGCGAGATCGATGAGTTGTACGAACGACATGGGATACGCGCGCAACATTGGCCGGAGGCGATCGAGAACTATGATGAAACGGCGGCGCTGGTAAGCGCGCTTGATCTGATAATAACCGTCGACACGTCGGCCGCTCATCTGAGCGGCGCGCTGGGCAAGCCGACCTGGGTGTTGGTGCCGGCGAATGCGGAATGGCGCTACCTGGCCAGCGGGGAGCGCATGCCGTGGTATCCGAGCATGCGCCTGTTCCGTCGCGCTCACGGCGCGGGCTGGGAGCCGGTGATTGACCGTGTTGCGGTTGAATTCGCCAGCGCCGCGCAGCGGTCGTGAGGTCGCACGCATGAAACGACCGGAACAATGGATCGTCAACTGAATCGAGAACACAGTGCGCGATAATTCTTCCCCCAATACCGAGTTCAATCGCGGTCTCGCCGCTTTCAACGGGGGCGATTACGACACCGCGTTGCGTCATTTCAGCGCAGCGGTCGAACTCGGGCATGACGATGCCGACGCACACAACTATTTGGGGCTTACGCATCTCAAGCAAGGGCGCATCGATGACGCCATGGACTGCTTTGTAATGGCGGCCCATTTCCGGCCTGATTTCGCCGAGGCTTACTACAATCTCGCGCTCGCCGCGCAGCGGCGGGATGCGCATCGCGAAGCGGTGGGCTATCTCGAGCGGGCAATCGCCGCGCGGGCTGACTATGCGGAAGCTTATACCGCGCTCGGTGCGAGCTTTCTTGTGCTCGGCGACCCGCAGCAGGCGGCCGCGTATTTCGGCAAGGCAGTCGAGCTACGGCCCGATGATGCCCATGCGCACAGTAATCTCGGTTACGTGTTGTTGCGCGACCTCGGCGAATATGGGCGCGGCGCCGCGCACCTTAGGACCGCGTTAAATCTCAATAAGAATGACGCGGACATATGGTGCAATTACTGCTCCGTGCTGTTGCATGAGGGCCGGCTCGACGAGGCGATCTCGGTCTACGACCAGCTGTTGGCGGCCAAGCCGAAGCTGCATGAGGCGCGCCTGAATCGTGCGCTCGCTGCGCTCATGCTGGGACGTTTTGCCGAGGCGTGGCCGGACTACGAAGCGCGCAAATTGGTACGCAGCAACTATGTTCTACGACCCTACGCGTTCCCCGAGTGGCGTGACGATGCATTGGCCGGCAAGACGGTCCTGGTTTACGCGGAGCAGGGGCTCGGTGACGAAATCATGTTCGCGTCATGTCTGCCGGATCTGTTAGGCCAGGCCGATAAATGCATACTCGAGTGCTCGCCGCGGCTCGCGGCGCTGTTTCGCCGCTCGTTTCCGGGCGCCGCGATACATGCGGCTCAGCAGTCCGATCCCGACGTGGGCTGGCTCGCACAGGCCGGCCCTATTGACTACCAGGTGGCAAGCGGCAGCCTGCCCGGTTTTTTCCGCCGGCAGTGGGCGGATTTTCCGCGTCATGCCGGTTATCTACGCGCTGACCCGGCGCGCATCGATTACTGGCGCGCGCGCCTGCGCGCGCTCGGAACCGGCATCAAGGTCGGGATTTCCTGGCGCGGCGGCATGCTGTCGACCCGGCGTGATTTACGCTCGACGGCGCTTTGCGCATGGCTGCCGCTGTTGCGCAGCCACGGCTGCCACTTTGTCAGCTTGCAATACGGTGATGTCAGCGCGGAGGTAGCAGCGGTGGTCAAGGATCACGTGGTCAATGTCCACCATTGGCAGCAGGCGATCGACGATTACGACGATACCGCGGCGCTGGTCAGCGCGCTTGATCTGGTGATCTCGGTGCAAACCGCGATCGTGCACCTCGCAGGCGCGCTCGGAAAATCCGTGTGGGTCATGCTGCCGGCGTCCCCGGAATGGCGCTACTTGAGTCGTGGCACTATGATGCCGTGGTATCCATCGGCGCGTTTGTTTCGCCAGCAGCCATTGGACGGCTGGCAACCAACGATCGCAGCGGTGGCAGCGGAACTTGCGGCTTTGCTTAAGGCGTGATGGTGCTCTCCGATCTGTTCAAGTCAGTCGCCAGAAAACTTGCCGGCAAGGGGCAAGCGCGCGACGCGTCCGCCGCCAGCGCTACGCCTGACGAAGACGCGATACGCCGCGCTTATGCGCTGTATCGCGCCGGCGAGATCATGGCAGCGCAGCGGCTTTACGAAGAACTGCTGCGTCGCGATCCTGATAATTCGAATATTCGCTATCAGCTCGGCGTCATCTACGGCCGGCTCAACCGTCTGGAGGCCGCCAACGAAATACTGGAGCAGGTCGTTCGCGCGCGGCCGGAGTCGGTCGATGCGCTCAATGCGCTGGCGAACGTCGCCTGGTTGCAGCGCCGCTGGCAGCACGCCGAGCAATTGTTTCGCCGCGCGCTCGCCACGCAACCCGCTGCCGTGGCGCTGTGGGCCAATCTCGGGCTGTGTTTGCACGATAGCGGAAAACTCGACGCCGCGACGCAGGCGTTGCACCGTGCCCTGGAAATCGATCCCAATCACCTCGACGCGTTGCTGAACCTTGCCATCGTCAGCATCGACTTGGGCAAACTTGACGCCGGCCATGCGCTGCTGCAAAAAGCCCTGCGGAACGACCCGAATTTTGCCGAAGCCCATACGTTGCTCGGACAACTGTTGCTGCGGCGCGGCGATTTTGCCGCCGGCTGGCCCGAATATGAATGGCGGTTTCGCTGCGCCGATGCGATACAGCGGCGCGACAATTCATTGCCGTGGTGGGACGGCAGCGCCGATTTGACGCGCGACCTGGTCGTTTACGCAGAGCAGGGCCTCGGCGACCAGATTATGTTCGCGTCTTGCCTGCCCGATGCGATGGCGCGGGTCAGGCAGTGCGCCGTCGAATGCGATCCGCGGCTGGTCGAGTTGTTTGCGCGCTCGTTTCCGGGGGCGAGTTTCCATCCGCATAAACCCAAGTCCAGGCCGGCATCGACTGCCGTCGGCAGCCGGCCAGATTACCAAACCCATCTTGGTAGCCTGCCGGCATTGCTGCGCGGACAAGCGGCCGATTTTCCGCGGCACGAGGGATACCTGAAGCCGGATCCGGAGCGTGTCGCGTTCTGGAGGGTTAAGCTCGCGACTCTGGGTGCGGGCTTGAAGATCGGGATTTCATGGCGCGGCGGCATGCCGCGCACGCGTCACACGTTGCGGTCGATCCCGCTGCGCGAGTGGCTGCCGCTGCTGCAACTTGACGACTGCGTATTCGTGAGCGTGCAATACGGGGATTGTCAGGATGAGATCGCCGAGGTAGCGGCGCAAGCGGGCATCAAACTGCACCACTGGCAAGCAGCGCTCGACAACTACGGCGAGACAGCGGCGCTGGTGGGCGCACTCGATTTGGTGATCAGCGTCTGCACCTCGGTCGTCCATCTGGCCGGGGCGCTCGGCAAGCGCGCTTGGGTATTGGTGCCCGCCTGCCCGGAATGGCGTTACCTGGACGCTGGCGATCACATGCCCTGGTATCCGGCCGTGCGGTTGTTCCGTCAGCACGCTCTCGGGGAATGGCAGCCTGTGATCGCGGCAACCCGTGACCGCTTGACAGCGGAAACCGC
This sequence comes from Betaproteobacteria bacterium, assembly GCA_023266235.1. Taxonomy (GTDB): domain Bacteria; phylum Pseudomonadota; class Gammaproteobacteria; order Burkholderiales; family SG8-41; genus PALSA-1004. The sequence continues at coordinate 10,613 of JAHFRL010000007.1, read as the reverse complement.
GCGCCGATCGCGCGCGGTCGATGTTTCCGGATGAGGCGGATTTAGCATGCTCGGCACCGTCATAAAAAACTGTTGGCGCAACTTGACGCGCACATCCGGGGGCAGCGACGCGCCGCCAGCGGGCTCCGGACTTCCCGCCATGCAGCGGGTCGTGCGGGACGAGCTCCGCGCCGCGCTGGTAACTCTGCTGCATGAGCCGCTCGCGCATCCGAAAACCATCGACTACGAGATGGTTGCGCATGTGCAAGCGGCCGCAAGTTCTGCTGCATACCTGGTCGATCACATGATGAACGCGCAGAATCTGGTGCGGCGCGATGTGCTGCTCGAGTTCGCGCTCGATCGCTGCGCGATCGATGGCTTGATCATGGAGTTCGGCGTATATCGCGGTGCGTCGCTGCGTGCGATAGCGAGACGGGCCAATCAGGAAGCGCATGGATTCGATTCTTTTGAAGGGCTGCCGCAGGACTGGACCTATTTTCAGAAACAAGGCCGCTTCTCGTTGCATGGGGCGGTACCGCATTTTGACGAGCCCAATATCCGCGTCTACAAGGGCTGGTTCGACCGGACCTTGCCGCCGTTTCTGGCGGAGCATGCCGGCCCGGCGCGTTTCGTACATGTCGACTGCGACATCTACTCCTCCACGCGCACGGTGCTGGAGTTGCTCAAGTCGCGCATTGTCAGCGGCAGCGTGATTGTGTTTGACGAGTACCTGAACTATCCGGCGTGGCAGCAGCATGAGTTCAGGGCATTCCAGGAATTCATCGCCGCGACCGGCATGCAGTACCGCTATCTTGGTTTCGCCTCGTCGGATTGCGCGGTCGCAGTGGCTATACTGTGACGGCGCAGACTTGGGGGCTGCCGAATCGAGCGGATAGCAGGCGGGGAGTTAATTGACGCTCCACGTCAGTTATTGTCGCTTCAACGCAAATCGCCGCATGTTGCATCGCAATAAAATATGTGCTGCGATTTCATCTGGTGAGAAATGGGACCGGATTGCTTCCAAGCTGACCGGTTTGGATAGACTCGATTGGTGTTTTGATTGAGTTCCAGCCGTCTGCTCGCGGAGTTGCGCAGCATATTCGCACCGAGCGCCCAGCAACACATAATTCACGCGGCGACAAGAACGACAGAACAACCCGTGCTCACCAGTGGTACGGGAATTGCTGTTAGCAGAGGGCGAGCTCAAAAGTCAGCATTTTTTGATGCTTGTTTTCTTAAGGAGACTTGTATGAAGCGGATCCAAAGGGGTTTTACTCTTATCGAATTGATGATCGTGGTGGCGATCATCGGTATTCTGGCGGCGGTAGCGTTGCCGGCGTATCAGGACTACACCATCCGTGCCCGTGTAACGGAGTTGGTGCTGGCGGCCAGCGGTTTCAAGACCACCATCGCCGAGAAAGCGACGACCGACGCTACGTTGGGCAGTGCCGGACTCGGCCTGACGGTCTCCGTCGCCGGCAGGGTCTTTGGCGGCTCGGTGACCACCGCGGGCGTCATCACTATCACCGGCTCCAACACATCGGTCGGCACGGCAGTGACCGTCGTGCTGTCGCCCTCGCTAGGCGGCGGCCGGGTTCAGTGGAGTTGCAGCACCGGCGGTAATACGGCGACGTGGAAGTACGTGCCGGCTGAATGCCGTCATTGATGCGGCGTTCGCAGTTTGCAAGTTGCGGGCACCAGGAAAACCCCTCGCAAGAGGGGTTTTTTCTTGGCTGCCGAATTGTTCTGTCCGGTCGTGCATGCTTTGACCAGGGCGGGGTTGGCGCGCCGCTTGCTCGCCAGAGCCATTGACCAGCGGATTTGAGGTGTTGCGGTGAGATTCTCCAAGGGATTCACGCTGATCGAGTTGATGATCGTGGTGGCGATCATCGGTATTCTGGCGGCGATCGCGCTGCCGGCGTATCAGGATTACACGGTCCGGGCGCGGGTTGTCGAACTGGTGGTTGCAGTCAGCGCGTACAAGGCGAGCGTATCGGAAAAGGCCATTAGCGATACTACGCTGGCCAGCGCCGGGGCTGGCCTGACGGTTAACGTCGCCGGCAGGATCGCGGGCGGCTCGGTGACCACCGCGGGCGTCATCACTGTCACCGGCTCCAACACGTCGGTCGGCACAGCAGTGACCATCGTGCTGACGCCGTCGCTGGGCGTCGGCAGAATAAGCTGGATCTGCAGCACCGGCGGCAATACGGCGAGCTGGAAGTACGTGCCGGCGGAATGCCGTTACTGAGCATGGTAGCTCGCCTGTGCCCGAAAGTTTAGCCCGCCTGTTTGCTGCAGCCGTCGTTGCGGTCATGCCTTGTCGCCGGCGCGGCCGCCGGCTGCCAGCAGCAAAAGGGGCACAGCGGTGGCGACCAGGTTGCGCTTGTTCATAGGCTCGATGCGGGTTTCGTCCGGCGGCGCCATACGACGCCCAGCACCAGCCGGGGCGCGAAGCCAAGCCGTGATTCTGATGGAGCCGCACGGGGAGGAATAGGATTACCCGCCGGAATGTGTAGCCAGACGTAACAACCCCTCGTGCAGTGATCAGCGCACGGTGGGTCAGGACATGCCCGGGTTGCCGCTGACGCCGGAGAGTTGTGGCAGGTTGAGCCTGGGCGGGCGGATCACTTTCTTGCTGCGCAGATAGGCGGCCACGACTTCCCAGATTGGCTGGCCGGAGGCACCCTCGGCGACCGGCGCCCAGCCGGCGACCTTGTACTTCCTGCCGGCTTCGATCGGCTTACCGTGCAACGTCATGTTGCTGATGCGGTGGTCCTTCGCCGCCGTCGGGTCGCAGGAATACCGCATGCCGCCGACGCGCACCATGTCGCCGCCCTGCTGTTTGTAGGGGTCGGGGTTGAACAGGTTGTCGCACACGTCTTCGAGGATTTCCTTGATAGTCTCGCCGGTCATTTCGGTGAGCGTGGTGTAGGGGTAGGTGATCGCGGTCTGGTCCATCAGGTGTTCGAGCGTGACCGGCTGGCCGGGCAGAATGGTTGTGCCCCAGCGGAAGCCGGGCGAAAACGCAATTTCGGCGCCTTTCACTTCCATCAGCGCGTCGAGGATCATCTGGTCGAACGTGCCGTTGAAGTTGCCGCGCCGGTAGAGCAGGCCTTCACTGAGCGCGAGCGTTTCCGCGAGTTGCTTCTCGTACGGCGCGCGCAGCTTGTGGATGAGTTGCGCCATTTCGCGGTCGGGTTCGAGCAGGTTCGAAAACACCGGCAGCAGCCGGTACTGATAGCCGGCGACATGCCTGTTCCTGACGTCGAGGTCGAGTACCGCGAGGAATTTGCCGTTGCAGCCGGCGTTGGTCACGAGCGTCGTGCCGCTGCGGTTCTTGACGGGCACCGGTTCGGGCACCGCGTCATGCGTATGCCCGCCGAGAATGACGTCAATGCCGGCGACACGGCTCGCGAGCTTGAGATCGACGTCCATGCCGTTGTGCGACAGCAGAACGACGACATGCGCGCCCCTGGTCTTGGCTGCGTCGATCACCTTCTGCAGGCTTTCTTCCTGGATACCGAACGTCCAGTCCGGCACCAGGTAGCGCGGGTTGGCGATCGGCGTGTACGGAAACGCCTGCCCGATGATCGCCACCGGCACGCCATTGATCTCGCGCATCACCCATGCCGGGAACACCGGGTCGCCGAAGTCGGTGGTTTTCACGTTCTGCGCGATGAATTCGATGCGCCCCTGCAACGGCTTGTCGACCAATTCCTTCACGCGCTCAGCGCCGAGCGTGAACTCCCAGTGGCCGGTCATGAGATCAACGCCGAGCAGCCTGGCCGCCTGCACCATGTCTTCGCCCTTGGTCCACAGCGCGGTGGCCGAGCCCTGCCAGGTATCACCGCCGTCGAGCAGCAACGCGCCCGGACGCTGCGCGCGCACTTTTTTCACCAGCGTCGCGAGATGCGCGAAGCCGCCGATCCTGCCGAAGGTGCGCGCGGCGCGCACGTAGTCGAGATGGGTGTATGCGTGCGCGAGCTGCGATTTTGGGCTGATCCCGTAATGCTTGAGCAAAGCTGCGCCGACCAGGTGCGGCGGCCGGCCCGCCATTTCGCCGACGCCGAGGTTGACGTTGGGTTCGCGGAAGTAGGTCGGCAGCAGCTGCGCGTGACAGTCGGTGAAATGCATGAGAGTCACGTTGTTGCCGAACCGGTGCAGATCGTAGAAATTACCGATCGCGGTCGCGGCGCGCGCGCTGTCGGCAAACGGGAAGCCGGCGGCTGTTGCAACCGCCAGCGTATGCAGGAATTCGCGCCGGGACATCGCCATGGTGTGTTCTCCAAAATGAAAAGGCCTGGATTGCTCCAGGCCTTGTTCAGGGCCGCTTTTTAAATCTTACTTGCGGTTCACCGGTGACGCGGGGTCGATCAGATACGCCACGACATGGGTGATCTGTTCGGGCGTGAGATGGCCGTCATGACCCAGCCGCGGCATGTTCGAACACGGGAAGTACGCCCACGAATTGTAAATTTTCTCATACGCGTATTTCACCATGGCCTCGGAGTTGCCGCGTTGCGCGCCGAAGTCCGTGAGGGCGGGCGCGAGGTTGCCGACGTTCACCTCCTTCGGATCGAGCGCGTGACAGTTGGAACAGAGCGCGCCGTTTTCCTTGGCCTTCTCGAGCTTCCCGCCGCGGATGCGCGAGCCGGAGCCGTTGTAGGCGAGCTTCGCGCCCACCTTCCAGTCACCCACCAGCTTTCCGGATTGCGGGTATTTGATGGAGGCGCGCGCAAGCTTGACGACCTCCGCCGCTTCGGCCTCAGTTAGCTTGGCATCGCCGATCTTGCTGCAGATTTTCTGCGACTGGTCCTGTACTGTGCGCCTGGTGAGGCTTTCGGGCATTCCCGGATAGGCCTCGGCAACCATTTTCTCGGCGAGTTTTTGTGTTGTCACCTGGTCGGGAAAGGTTGCGCAGCCTACCGCTACCGCCGCGGGAACGCACAGCAACACTAGTTTCATCCTGGTCATGCCCGTACCTCCTCTCATCGCCGCACGCCGGGCACCCGGATTACAGCCCCGTTGCCTTGATAATTGAGGTAGGTGGTGAGAGCGATGCTCATGTCCGACACGTAACCAAGATCGGGTAACCGCATCTGCCAAACGCATTCATAGAGACGGCTCTGCATGGTGAGCACTGTGCTCTTCGTGCCAAGGTACGCCGGCCAGCCGGAGACCACTGCCTGCATCTGCTTGGGATCCTTCATGTTGGGCAGATCCTGCAACCGGATGCGCTTGCCGTCGTCGCCGTGACAGGTGATGCAGGCGAAGTCGGTCGGGCCATTGCGGCGGTGGAAAATGTACTCGCCGGCCTTGTACATTTCACGCTCCTGGGGGTTGCTCAACCGGACATCCATTTTCATGCCGTTCGATCTCGACGCGACGAACGTGGCCAACGCTTCCACTTCCGAGGTCCGGTCGAGCGTGCTGAAGCGGTTCCGGACGATCTCCTCGTGATCCAGGCCCTGGAGCTCGACCATGCAGGTCACAAGCCGCGATTCGACGTCCTGCACCTTGTCGGTGTCGGCGAAATAGCGCGGCAACCGGGCGAATGCGCCGACCAGCTGGCCTGCCCCGAGGCCGAAATCGCACTTTTCCAGCGAAGCATCCTTGGGACCGCGCTTCTGGTAGAAGAGCGTTTTTCCGTGGTCGACCCATAACTCACCGGGATTGTCCTCGGCCAGCATCTGCCGCCCGACCGCAAGCGGGTCGGCATTGCCGGCCTGCGCCAGCGCGGCCGTGCTGGCGCAGGCCAAGACGATCGCAGCAATCCTGCAGCGAACTTCGAACATGATGGAGACCCCCTCCGGTGTTTTTTTGGTATGCAGGCAACGCCGGGCTACGACGGCGCCGCCACCGCGACTTCGTCGGTGCGCTTGTCGCCTTTGTTGTCGGTCCAGGTGACGCTGATTTTGTCACCGACCTTGGCGCCTTTGACGCGCAGGCCGAGAAACGGGTTGCGCGAAATCGCCTGGCTCCATTGCACGTCGAGCACGATATTGCCGTTGTGAGTGACCACCACGCTCTGGATGAAGTGCATTGGCACGATGTCGCCCTTGGCGTCCTTGCGTTGGCCGGTTTCCATCGGGTGCTGCATCAGGATGCGCACGTCCGCGACGTCGCCCTGCAGCGTCGCGCGAATCTTCATGGGTTCGGCCATAACGGGGTTCCTTTTCTACGCTTTCGGATGCGGTGGTTGTGGCGCGCTTCGGCGGCCGATCAACCGCAGCCGCCGATGGTGATTTTGACCTCCTTGACGGCGGTGTAGTACTTGCCGTCGGCCTTGACGACCGCGCGCACGTTCGAGGTCTGGCCCATCTTGAGCCGGATCGAAACGTAGCCCTCGCCGCCGTGCGCGACGTCGTGGGTGGAGGTCAGCGGGAACGGATTTTTCTCGGCGATGATCGAGATGCTCTGAGTGTTGGGGATTTTACTGGTGACCGCGATCGGCACCACCGCGCCATTTTCGGCGATATCCGGGGCGGTGATGAGAATGTCCTTGCTGTCGATCAGGTTGGCGGCGCCGAGATTTTTCATCGCGTCGGCAACGGCTTTCGATTCGAACGCCGCCTTGTTCCACGGAGCGGCGAGCGCCTCGCCGGTCGTCTTGAGCAGGCCGGCCCCGAGCGCTAATGCCGCACCCGAGAGTTTGAGAAATGTTCTGCGCAGTTGATTCATCTCATCCTCCTTCGCAAATCAGCGAGGGTCAATCCTAGCCAACAAGTCCGCCGGTTGTCCACAGGTTTTCCGGGCCCCGCGATTGATTTTCATTAATCAATCATAAGTACGCCTGATTGCCGGTCGCGGCCTCCGGCGTGAGGCGCGTCGGTCAGTCCACCGCTGCGTGAGGGGAACAGCGCTAGCGCCTGACCCAATGGCCTGATTTGCCGCCTTTTTTCTCGAGCAGACAGATATCTTCGATGCGCATGCCGCGATCGACGGCTTTGCACATGTCGTAGATCGTCAGCAGGCCGGTTGCGACCGCGATCAGCGCTTCCATTTCGACACCGGTGCGGCCACGCGTTTCGGCGGTGGCGATGCACTCGACGGCGATGCGCTTGCGGTCGACGGTGAAATCGACGCGGATGCAGGTGAGTCCCAGCGGGTGGGTGAGCGGGATCAGGTCGGCGGTGCGTTTGGCGCCCTGGATCGCGGCGATGCGTGCGACACCCAGCACGTCGCCTTTTTTGGCGCCACCCGCGGTTATCATAGTGAGTGTCGCACGTTGCATCGCAATGCGACCGCATGCACGCGCGATGCGGTGCGTTTCGTCCTTGGTTCCGACATCTACCATATGCGCCTGGCCGCGGCTATCGAAATGGGTGAGTTTTTTCACGGCTGTTCTCCGATCATTAAACGCAGACGGGCGTGATTTAGGAACTTCGGCGTCCCCGGTTTATCATAGCATCGTGAAGCCGATTAATCTGATATTTGCGCTGGCCCTGTTCGCGGTCCCCGCGGCTCTCGGCCAAGGGCTGCCCGACCTCGGCGACGTATCGCAAAGCGATATGTCGCCGTTGCAGGAGCGCCGGATCGGCGAAAGCGTCATGCGAGAAATCCGCGCCGATCCCAGCTACTCCGATGATCCAGAACTCGCCGAATATCTTAATTCTCTCGGCAACAAGCTGGTCGCTGCCAGCCCGGACTCGCGGCAGGAATTCAATTTTTTCCTGATTCTCGACCCGCAGGTCAATGCATTCGCCTTGCCGGGGGGGTTCATCGGGGTCAACTCCGGGTTGCTGCTCACCGCGCAAAGCGAGTCCGAGCTGGCGGGCGTGCTGGCGCACGAAATTGGCCACGTGGTCCAGCGCCACTTTGCCCGCATGCTGGTGGCGCAGAAGGGATTCCAGCTCACTTCGCTGGCCGCGCTGGCTATTGCGATACTCACCGCACGCTCCAACGCGCAGGTCTCGCAGGCGGCGATCGCGGGGGCGCAGGCAAGTTATGTTCAATCTTCACTTAACTTCACGCGTGCGAATGAGCAGGAAGCCGATCGCGTCGGCTTCCGGATTCTAGAGAAATCGGGCTTCGACCCCGAAGGAATGCCGGCATTTTTCGGGCGTATGCTGCGCGCAACGCGATTTTCCGACACCGCAGCGCCCTCGTATCTGCGCACCCATCCGCTGACGACCGATCGGATCGCGGACATGGAAAACCGCGCCCAGAATTTGCCGTACCACCAGGTGCCAGACAGTATCGAATTCCAGCTCATGCGCGCCAAGCTCAAAGCCGCGCAGGACAGCCCGCAGGAAAGCGTGGTGTTTTTCGAGGACAGCCTGCGCGAACGCAAATATCTGAGCGAGGCGGCGAGCCGTTACGGGCTGGTGGCGGCGTTGATCCGCGCCAAGGCATATCCGCGCGCCGGCAAGGAGCTGCAGGCATTGCGCAAGGCGGTTCCCGCAAATGCGGCAGTGGACGTGCTGGCGGCGCAGCTCTACTTCGCCAGCGGCGAAGACGCGGCGGCGCTGCAGACCTACCGCGACGCGCTGCGCAGTCATCCCGGCTACCGCGCGCTGGTTTACGATTATGCGAATGCGCTGTTGCGCACCCGTCAGCCCGAAGAGGCGCTCAAATTGGTCGAGAGCAGGCTGCAATATTCGGTGTCGGACTATCGGCTCTATGAGTTACAGGCGAAGTGCTATTCCGTGCTCGACAAGCGCCTGCCGCAGCATCGCGCGTTGGCGGAAGCGTATTACCGGCTCGGCAATCTGCAGGGCGCCATCGAGCAGCTGGTGCTGGCGCAGAAAAGCGGCGACGGCGATTTTTACCAGCAATCCAGCGTCGATGCGCGTCTCAGGGAACTGCGTTCGATTGACAGCGAAATGCGCAAAGAAGGGCGGCGCTGACCTTGCGCACAATGCATTGAGTCGTGCACGACGCCACTTCTGAAACCTCTGTCAGCTGTCAGGGAGTCAATTCCCGCGGTTACTGGCGCAGGGTCGCTCTCAGCGGCCTGGGTCGGCGGGTGTTCGGGTAACGCGTTTCAGCGGCGTGCCTGCGCACCACGCATAGAGCGCGTCATAGACCACCATGCCGTGCGCCAGCATGTCGTGATCGTTTTCAAAGTTGAGCGACAGGCCGCGGGAAATCGCGAGCAACCCGGAAGCTTCCGGTGACAGGTCCGGCTTGCCCGTGTCCGCGCTGCGCACGATCACGGCCAGCTTTTGCAGTGCGGTGTCGGTGAGCTGGTATTTTTTGAGGAAAGCGTCGAAGCTGCACAGTTCACCGGCATGGCCAAGCTCGACGCCCGGCACGTCGTAAGGCGTAGCGCCGGTCGCGTCGGCGACTGTCATCACGTCTCCAGATGGGACGTAAAGAAACTCCGGCTCGCGGTCGATGAAGCGTGCGATCAGCCAGGGACAGGCGATGCGGTCGATTTTGGGACGCGCGCGGGTAATCCACTTCATATCAGCCTCCTGTTCGGCGTGGCGTGGGCAACCTGTCGCCGGCGGCGGCATGCCAGCCGTCCATCCCGTTTTCGATCAGGCGCGCCTTATGACCGCGCGCCAGCAAATGATCGACAGCGGCGTTGCTCAGCGTGCGGCCATGCGCGCAATAGACGATGGCTTCGCGGTCAACGGCCAAACCTTCGCTCACGCGGTCCATCTGATCGGGGTCGTGCCAGCGCAAGCCGGGAATGATGGTGCCGTCGGCGTCATAATCAACGCGGCACCGCACGTCGAGTATCAGCGGACTGTTGCCAGCCTGCAGCATCTGCCTGAAAGCGGAGGCGGTGATGGTGCGTGAATCGCTCATGGGCGGTTTCCTTGGCGCGTGGATTTGCCGGTCATGCGCCGAGCAGCGGCTTGATCAGCGTGTAAAGCAGGCCGATTGCGCCGCACGTCACGATGACCGGAATAATCCCGATTTTGTAGCGCCACAGCACGGCGAATGCGGCGACGCCGATCGCGGCCGACCGCCATTCGAACGCGCCGCCGAAGCCTTGCGGCCAGAATACGTGATAAGCGAAGAACACCGCAAGGTTGAGGATCACGCCGACCACCGCGGCGGTGATGCCGGTCAAAGGCGCGGTGAACGTGAGGTTGCCGTGCGTGGTCTCGATCAGCGGCGCACCGAGAAAAATGAACAGGAAACTCGGCAGGAACGTGAAGTAGGTGACGACGACCGCGGCCACGCTGCCGGCGAGGAACAGGCTGTCCGGGCCGAACAGCTGCTTGGTCCAGCCGCCGACGAAGCCGATGAACGTCACTACCATGATTAGCGGGCCCGGCGTGGTTTCTCCGAGCGCGAGCCCGTCGATCATCTGCGTTGCGGTCAGCCACTGGTAGTGTTCGACGCCGCCCTGATAGACGTAGGGCAGCACCGCGTAAGCGCCGCCGAAGGTGAGCAGCGCCGCCTTGGTGAAAAACCAGCCCATCTGGGTAAGCGTGTGCTCCCAGCCGTAGCGTGCGAGCAGCAGCGCCATCACGCCACCCCACAGCGCGAGGCTCACGACGCAAACGCGGGCGAAGCGCGGCCACGTGAATAAAGCGTGCCCGGGCGTCGGCGTATGGTCGTCAATGATCGCCGCGCCGTAGCTTTTGTCGGCGCTGCCATGGCCGCCGCCGGTCGCGAATTTATTCGGCGCGATGCGGCCGCCGAAGTAGCCGATCACGCCGGCCGCGAGCACG
>JAHFRL010000156.1 GCA_023266235.1 Betaproteobacteria bacterium | reverse complement strand
GCGCGCGGCGGCCGGCTGCACGTGCGCGGGCCCAACCTGATGCTCGGCTACTACCTTTATGACGAACCAGGCGTGCTGCAGCCGCCGCAATCGGAGGCCGGCGCCGGCTGGTATGACACCGGCGACGTGGTCGACATCGACGCGGACGGATACGTGACCGTGCTCGGCCGCGTCAAGCGCTTCGCCAAGGTCGCGGGCGAAATGGTCGCGCTCGAGATGGTCGAGCGCGTCGCGCATCACGCTTCGCCGCGGCATCAGCATGCGGCGACAGCCGAGATGATAGCCGGCAGCGGCGAGAGCACCGTGCTGTTCACCACCGATCCCAATTTGTCGCGCGGCACGCTGCAGCGCTCGGCGAAACTGCTCGGCAGCCAGGAGCTCGCGGTCGCGCGGCGCATCGTGCACGTTGCCGGGCTGCCGATGCTGGGCAGCGGCAAGGCCGATTACGTCACGCTGAAAACCCTGGTCGAAACCACGCGGCCGAGGCTGGTCGACGTCAACAACGACTTGGCCTAGCGCCGCTTGTAGCTGATGCGGTAGATTGCGCCGGCGTGATCGTCGGAAACGAGCAACGCGCCGTCGGGCATCACCAGCACGTCGACCGGGCGTCCCCACGCCGCTTGCCCCTGCAGCCAACCCTCGGCGAACACTTCGTGCTTCACCGGCTGGTTGCCCGACAGCGCGACGCGCTTCACACGGTAGCCGATCTTGGTGCTGCGGTTCCACGAACCGTGCTCGGCGATGAAGATGTTGTTGCGGTAGTCGGGCGGGAACATGGCCCCGGTATAGAAGCGCATGCCGAGCGACGCGACATGCGGCCCGAGCTTGACCGCCGGCGGCGTGAACTCGGCGCACTTGCGCAGGTGCCCGTACTCGGGATCGGCTATGTCCCCGGCATGGCAGTACGGATAGCCGAAATGCATGTCCTTGCGCGGCGCATGATTCAGTTCGTCGTCCGGCGCGTCGTCGCCCAGCCAGTCGCGGCCGTTGTCGGTGAACCACAGCTCTTTCGTTTCCGGGTGCCAGTCGAAGCCGACGGAATTGCGCACGCCGCGCGCGAACACTTCCGGCGCGCCGCCGGTGCCCTGGTCCACGCGCAGGCGCATGATGTTGGCGTAGCGGCCGGAGTCGGGATTGCAGATGTTGCAAGGCGCGCCGACCGGAACGTAGAGCATGCCGTCGGGGCCGAACGCGATGAATTTCCAGCCATGATGCGTATCCGCCGGAAAGCGGTCGTCGACGACGACCGGCCGCGGCGGCTTGGCGAGATCCGCCTCGATGTTGTCGAAGCGCAGGATGCGCGATACGTCGGACACGTAAAGTGCGCCGTTGCGGAACGCGACGCCTACCGGTAGGTTGAGCCCGGCGGCGATGGTGAGCGTCTCGACCGCCTTGTTGCCGCGGATCCGGATCGCATAAACCCTGCCGGCGCGCATGCTGCCGACGAACAACGTGCCCTTGTCACCCAGCGCCATGGCGCGCGCGTTCGGCACGTTGTCGGCGAACACGCTGATCTCGAAGCCCGGCGGCAGTTTTATTTTTTCCAGCGGCAGTTTTTGCGCGGAGGCGGAAGCGCCGAGCGCAAGCAGGACGGGCAGCGCGCAGCGCCGCAGCCATTCGGTCATGTGGGAAGTCATGTGGGTGAGCATGGGGCAGGGTGTCGGCCAGTTGACTATAATCGCGCGTACATCATCACCCATTCTGCGGATCAATCGCAATGGCACGGTTCAACCTGATCACCTGGAATATCCAGTGGGGACGCGGCTGCGATCACTGCGTGGATTTGCCGCGCATCGTCCGTACTGCGCGCGAAACGGCGGATTTCGACGTGTTGTGCCTGCAGGAAGTAGCGCGCAATTTCCCGGGCATTCCGGGAGCGGGCGGCGAGGACCAGTTCCGGCTGCTGGCGGAATCGCTGCCGGGCTATGCGGCGGTCGAAGGCGTTGGCACCGATGTGCGCGCAGTGGACGGCACGCGCAGCCAGTTCGGCAACATGATCCTGACGCGGTTGCCGGTGCTGCAGGCGTTCCGGCACCTGCTGCCGTGGCCGGCAGAACCTGGAGTGCCGTCAATGCAGCGCGTCGCGGTCGAGGCAGTGCTGCAGGCGCCGTGGGGTCTCGTGCGGGTAACGACGACGCATCTCGAATACTATTCTGCGAGGCAGCGTGCGGCGCAGGTCGAGCGGTTGCGCGAGCTGCAGGCCGAGGCGGCGGCGCATGCGCAGGACCTCGACCACTCGCGCAAGGAGGGCGGACCGTTTCAAAACGCGCCGCGGCCGGCGTCCGGCATTCTGACCGCGGACTTCAACTTCCGGCCCGACGATCCGCTCCACGCGCGGCTGCAGGCGCCGCTCGGGCATGACGCGCCGCGCTACCTGGATGCGTGGCAGATCGGGTATCCGGGCCAGCCGCACGCGCCGACCAATGGCGTGTTCGACCGCGAGCAGTGGCCGGAGCCGTACGCGTGCGATTTCATTTTTGTGACCGAGGACATGGCGGACCGGGTGCACGAGGTCCGCGTCGATAGCGACACCGATGCGTCCGACCACCAGCCGGTAGTGCTGGCGCTCAATTGTTGATCGCGGCGCAGCGCCGGTCGCGGGATTAATCGAGGCTGGTGGGTTTTTTCGCGCGGGTGCGCTTCAGTTCACCGTGCTGCCGTTTCGACGTCAGACGGCGCCGTCTGGCAACGGTGCTCGGCCTGGTTTTCTTGCGCGGTTTCGGTCGGAGTGCGGCGGCGCGTATCAGCCCAGTGAGTTTATCCCGCGCGTCGGCACGGTTCTGCGCCTGGGTGCGGTGGCGCTGAGCGGTGATCATGAGTTCGCCAGCGGAATTGATGCGGTTGCCGGCGAGCTTGATCAAGCGCTCCCGCACGTCCCACGGCAGCGATGGCGACGCGAACACGTTGAAGCGCAGTTGCACCGCCGTCGACACCTTGTTGACGTTCTGACCGCCAGGCCCGGAGGCGCGCACGAACTGCTCTGCGAGCTCGCTCTCGTCGAGTGCAATATCGCGCGTAATTCTGAGCATCCCCGCTGCCTATTCGGCTTTTACACCCGCCGCTTTGACCACTTTGCCCCATTTCGCCATTTCGTCGCGCAGAAAACGCGCCAGTTCAGCGGGCGAACTGCCGGCCGCTTCGGCCCCGGAGCTGACGAGAATTTCCTTGACCCTCGGGGCACGCAGGCTTTCGGCGAGCGCGCTATGGATCTTGAGCACGATGTCGCGTGGTGTCGATCCCGGCGCCAGCAGCGCGTTCCACGAGGTCGCCGCATAACCGGGCACGCCCGCCTCGCTGATGGTGGGCACTGCGGGCAGCGTTGCCGAGCGCGTGGCGCCGGTGACGCCGAGTGCGCGTAACTTTCCGGCCTTGACGGGAGGCACCGCCGCGGCGATGGGCACGAAGGTCATCGCGACGTGACCGCCCATCACGTCAGCGACCGCGGGCGCCGCGCCTTTGTAGGGAATGTGCGCGATGTTGGCGCCGGTCATGGTATTGAACAGCACCAACGCGAGATGGTTCGAGCTGCCGACACCCGCCGAAGCCGAGTTGAGCGTAGCGGGCCTGGCTCTTGCCAGTGCCAGAAGTTCCTTCACCGAGCGCGCGGGCAGCGACGGATGCACCACGAGGACATTGGTCATCGTGACGACGAGGCTGACCGGCGCGAGATCGCGCGTCAGGTCGTAAGCCAGCTTGGAGTACAGCGCCGGGCTGCTCGCCAGCGCCGTCGTGCCCATGAGGAGGGTGTAGCCATCGGGAGCCGCGCGTGCGACCGCTTCGGCGCCGATATTGCCGCCGGCCCCGGGCCGGTTGGCGACGACGACCGGCTGCTTCCAGTCCTCGCTCATGTGCTGGGCGACGGCGCGTGCCACCAGATCGACCGAGCCCCCGGCGGGGAACGGCGCGATCATCGTGACGGGTTTCTCGGGGTAGTTTTGTGCGGCGGCCGTTCCTGCGGCGAGCACCCAGATTGCGGTGAATCGAACTATGAATCGCACGAGCCGCATCCTTTCTTTTCCCGTGCCGCCCCGGCGCGCGGCTTAACCCGGAATTTTGCTAGAATCCTATGGATTGCAGTTTATACTCCGGCGCAGCGCGTGCTTCCACATGTTCTCTAAACTGACTCCCCGCCTCGGTTATCTTGCCGGCTTTCTGGCGTGCGGCGGATTGTTCGCATTCGCGCTCTATCTGCAGTATTACGAATATCAGGAGCCGTGCCCGCTGTGCATCCTGCAGCGCGTAGCATTCATCGCATTGATGGCGGTATTCCTGGTCGGCGCCGCCCACGGTCCGCGCCGTCTCGGCGCCTATTGCTACAGCACGTTGCTCGTCATCATCAGCGTGATCGGCGCCGCCATCGCGACGCGCCACGTCTGGCTGCAGCACCTGCCCCCGGATAAGGTGCCGGAATGCGGGCCGGGGTTGAACTACATGCTCAACAGGTTTCCACTCACGCAAGTGCTCGAGAAAGTTTTCCGCGGTTCGGGCGAATGCGCGGAGGTGGGATGGACGTTTCTGACGCTCTCCATCGCCGAATGGTCGCTGGTATGGTTCGTGCTGCTCGGCGCGCTTGCGGTAACAGTCGCGGTGATCGCGCGCAAATCGTGAAATGGTATAAAAACGCCCGGCGCCTGCCGGGGCAGGCGCAGCAGGTGAATTGTCTTCTCGCCGGCGGGCCTCGCAGCGAAAAAGCCGCGGCAGAGTGGCTGGGGGTCTACGCCCGAATGTCGGGCGTCAGTTGCCGTTCCAAGTGCGAGATCTGGTCTTTGATCAGGAGTTTTTTCTTCTTGAGGCGCTGCAGTTGCAATTGGTCCTGGCCCGATTTTTCGGCCAGTCTGCCAATAACGTCGTCGAGATCGCGGTGTTCAAGGTGCAGTTCGTTGATACGCTGTTTAAGAGATTCGATGTCAGTCTGCATGGGCAAGCTCCTCCATCCGGACGGTACGAAAAGTATAGCTCTTTTTTTTTGAAAAAACGAGGGCCGGCTGCCGATTCCCGGCCACGCGGGTGGCAATGGCCTGGCGCAGGATGTAACCTGATGTTTTTTCTTGAATTCGACTTCGTGTCAGCATATGGGCGCGTCACCCACGACGGGAATCATGGCAACCGCCATCACAGTTAACGGTCAGCACCATACGGTCGATGCCGACGGCGAGACGCCGTTGCTCTACATCCTGCGCAACGATCTCAAGCTCAAAGGCGCGCGCTTCGGCTGCGGGCTCGGCCAGTGCGGCGCATGCACGGTGGTGATCGACGGCAAGGCGGTGCAGTCGTGCGACATTCCGCTTTCCGCAGCGGCCGGCAAGCGCATTACCACCATCGAGGGCATCGGCGACGTCGAAAAGCTGCACCCGCTGCAGAGCGCGTTTCTCGCCGAGCAGGCCGCCCAATGCGGCTACTGCACAAGCGGCATCATCATGACCGCGTATGTGCTGCTCGCGCGCAATCCGCACCCGAGCGAGGCCGAAATTCGCGATGCGCTCGACGGCAATCTGTGCCGCTGCGGCACGCACGCGCGGATCTTGCGCGCGATCAAGCGCGTTGCAGGTGCCGCAAAATGAGCGCGCCGCGCAAGCTGCCCGGCAGCCTCGAAACCAATCGCGCACTCGAGCGCTGGCTGCGCATCAACCGCGACGGCACGGTTACGGTCTACACCGGCAAGGTCGAGATCGGGCAGGGCATACTGACCGCGATCGTGCAGGTCGTTGCCGACGAGCTCGACGTCGGGCTCGAACGCATCCGGCTCGAACCTGCCGATACGGTCCATAGTCCCGACGAAGGCATGACTTCCGGCAGCCGCTCGATCCAGGAAAGCGCAGTAGCGCTGCGTTACGCGTGCGCCGAGACGCGGGAGCTGCTGCTGCAGCGCGCGGCGCAAAAGTTCGGCGTATCGCTCGAGCAGGTGATGGTCACCGACGGCGTCATCAGCGTGCGCGGCGGCGGTTCCATCACTTATTGGGATCTTGCCGACGACAACCTGCTCAGGCGCGAAGCAACCGCGCAGACGGCGCTGAAGCCGGCCGCGGAGCACCAATACATCGGCACGCCGGTGCCGCGCCGTGATTTGCCGGCCAAGATCACCGGCGTTCCCGCTTATGTGCAGGATATGGATTCGCCCGGCATGCTCTACGGTCGCGTGGTGCGCCCGCCGACTTACGGCGCGCGGCTTGCCGGGCTTGACGACGGCGAAGCGAAGGCGATGCCGGGTGTCGTCGCCGTCGTGCGCGACGGCAGCTTTCTCGGCGTCGTCGCTACGCGCGAAGAGCAGGCGGTGCGCGCGGCGCGCCGGCTTGCCCGGCTCGCGCAATGGCGGAACGACGCCACGCTGCCCGGGGATGTGACACCGGGAGCATATCTGCTCGCGCAGCCGGCGCGCATCGAGGTGATCAGCGAGAAATCCGGCGCCGCGGCAAGCGCTGCTGCGACGGTGCACGAAGCGACTTACACGCGGCCCTATATCGCGCATGCGTCGATGGGGCCATCGTGCGCCGTCGCGCAGTTCGCGGACGGCGCATACACGGTATGGACGCATAGCCAGGGAATTTATCCGCTGCGGCGCGACCTCGCCAAGACGCTGGCCGTGCGGGAGAGCGCGGTGACGGTGATCCATCGCGAAGGCGCCGGGTGTTACGGCCATAACGGCGCCGATGACGTCGCGCTCGATGCGGCATTGCTCGCGCGCGCTGCGCCCGGCCGCCCGGTCCAGGTGCAGTGGATGCGCGAGGACGAGTTCGCATGGGAGCCGTATGGTCCGGCGATGCTGGTCAGGACGCGCGCCGCGCTCGATGCCGGCGGCAACATTGTCGACTGGCAATCCGACGTCTGGAGCTATCCGCACAGCACGCGCCCCGGCGCGAAGGATGGAGTGAACCTGATTGCGGCATGGCACCTCGCGCAGCCGTTCGCGGCGGCCACGCCAGTCGATCCGGCGCTGCCCGCCGGCGGCAGCCATCGCAACGCGATCCCGCTCTATGATTTTCCGAGCCAGCGCGTGACCAGCCATCTGGTGCTGCGGTCGCCATTGCGCGCCTCGGCGTTGCGTTCACTCGGCGCCCACGCGAACGTGTTCGCGATCGAGTCGTTCATGGATGAACTTGCCGCCGCCGCGGGCGCCGATCCGGTCGAATTCCGATTGCGTTACCTCAAGGACCCGCGCGCGCGTGCCGTGATCGAAGCGGTCGCGCGGAAGTCGGGCTGGCAGCCGGGCGCGCAGGGCGACGGCACGCGCGGGCGCGGCATCGGCTTCGCGCGTTATAAAAACCTCGGCTGCTATGTCGCGGTGGTGGCCGAGGTCAATGTCGAGGCCGAAGTGCGCGTGATCCGGGCGTGGGCGGCGGTCGACGTCGGTCTCGCCGTCAATCCCGACGGCGTCATCAACCAGATCGAAGGCGGCATCGTCCAGGCCGCGAGCATGACGCTGAAGGAACAGGTTGTGTTCGACCGCGAGCGCGTGACTTCGCGCAGCTGGGACGAATATCCCATCCTGAAATTCGGCGAGGCGCCGCAGGTCGAGGTGGTGCTGCTCAACCGGCCGGATCAGCCGCCGCTGGGCACCGGCGAAGGCGCAACCGGGCCGACCGCGGCGGCGATTGCGAACGCGGTTGCCGGCGCGCTTGGTGCGCGGGTGCGCGACATGCCGCTCACGCGTGAACGCGTCATCGCCGCGTTAGCGTAGAGCCCGGCGTTACCGGGAAAAGGCTGCGGCAACCGCGGCGGAAAAAGAAATCGCCGCGAGTTACGCGGCGAAAAAGCGGGAAATGCTGCCTCAAAAAAACTGCGGCAATGCCGGGGGAGGAGGGGAGCCCGGCATTGCCGCCGCTGCCACGGGGCAGCGCTCAAATCTGCGTGGCGAGCGCGTAGACCTTGCCGAGGAACGCATCCACGTCGACCATCGTCAGGTCTTCGGGCAGCTCGGGACTCAATGCGCATTGCGCCACCGCGTTAGCCATATAAATCACGGCTGGATTCCAGTTCGCATGCATGACTTTGTCGCCGTAAGTGCCGTTCTTCAACATACCGGCCGGCGCTGCTTTGGCCGCCCGGTATTGGTCCAAGTAGATCACCATATCCGCCTCCATCCGCCCGTCGGTTACCTTGTTGCCAAAATCTCTGCAAGTTGCAGGCCAGGATTCCGGCGGCCGTCAGCCAAAACCTGAAAGATATTTTAAGCCCCTGTTTATTAAAAAAAACGACGTTGTGGGCGGAAAAGTGACGGAGGTCCGCCGCGTGACAAGATGTGACTTATTTCCTATTGCATTGGCGACTGCCCGACGACGGCAACTACAATCCCCAACCGGATTTCGACGCCAGGCCGCAAACTTCCCCCGAAATAGTTGACGCCTTGGGCTAACGAACTCGGAGGTGTGGAATGGCAAGATCGGGGCCTCGCAAAGTGTCGAGGTATGGCGATCAGTTCAAGCCGACGGCGCGCGCGCAAGTTCGGCTGGCAAAATCACGTTCTCGCTGATCCTGCATCACGTCCACGGCAGGCTGACCGTGACCGACCTGCTAGAATCGCGGCTTTTCGAAAATAACCCGGGTTGTCGAGATGATTCTCTACGCCGCCGCCATTTTTCTGGGTGCATTCCTGCTGTTCCTGGTGCAACCCATCATCGCCAAGCAGATTCTGCCGTGGTTCGGCGGCTCGGCTGCGGTATGGGCGACGTGCATGGTGTTTTTCCAGATGACGCTGCTGGTCGGTTACGCTTACGCTGACTTCACAACGCGCCGCCTGACGCCCCAACGCCAGGTTATGCTGCACATCGCGTTGCTCGGATTGAGCTTATTGGTGTTGCCGATCACGCCGGATGCGGCGTGGAAGCCGACCGGCGACGAAAACCCGAGCTGGCGCATTCTCGGGCTGCTCGCGCTCACCATCGGCTTGCCGTATTTTCTGCTCTCGACCACCAGCCCGCTCTTGCAGGCGTGGTTTGCGCGGCGCTTCCATCATGCGATTCCGTATCGGCTGTTCGCGCTGTCGAATCTCGCCTCGCTGCTCGCGCTGCTCGCCTACCCGGTCGCGATCGAGCCGTGGGTGTCGACCCTCACGCAGTCGAGCGCGTGGTCGGTGTTCTACGGCTTGTTTGTTTTGCTGTGCGGCTATGCTGCGATTGCGAGCGCGCGCAGCGACACGGCCGCCGCCGCAGTCACCGCACCGGCTGCGGCTGCCACAGCGGGCGAGCCGCCGCCGGGCATCGGCCGCCAGCTGACCTGGCTCGTGCTGGCGGGGATGGCGGCCTTCCTGCTGCTCGCGGTGACCAATCACGTTTGCCAGAACGTGGCGTCGCTGCCGTTTTTGTGGATATTGCCGCTCTCGCTATATCTCGCGACCTTCATTTTTTGCTTCGATCATCCGCGCTGGTACCGGCGCAATGGTTTTCTGCTGCTCGCCGCGATCCTGCTGCCGGTGATGGCGTGGTATTCGGATTCGCTCGACCTCAAGCTCGTGATTCCGATATATCTCGCGGGCCTGTTCGTCTGCTGCATGTTCTGCCATGGCGAGTTGACGCTGCTGAAGCCGGCGCCGAAATACCTGACGACTTATTATTTGATGATCTCGCTCGGCGGCGCGATCGGCGGGCTGCTGGTTGGTTTGGTGGCGCCGTACCTGCTGACCGGATATTTCGAGCTTGCGATCGGGCTCATCGCGTGCGCGCTGCTGCTGCTGTATCGCACTTTCCGCATGGCATGGTGGGCGATGCTCGCGTCCGCCGCGGTGGTCGGCGCGACCGCCTGGGGCGCGGGCAAGGCGATCGATTACCAGACCGCCAACTCGCGCACGATGATGCGCAATTTCTACAGCGTCCTGAAGACGCGCGAATACACCGACCCGGTGCCGTTTCGCACGCTGGTGCACGGCGGCATCATGCACGGCGGGCAGTTGCTCGACCCGGAGCTGCGGTTGCAGCCGAGCAGCTATTTCGGCCCGAACAGCGGTTACGGCCGCATGTTCGCGAGCCTGCCGGATGCGCCGCGCAAAGTCGGCGTGATCGGTCTCGGTGCAGGCTCCATCATCGCGTACGCGCGCCGGGGCGATACCTTCCGCT
>JAHFRL010000155.1 GCA_023266235.1 Betaproteobacteria bacterium | reverse complement strand
ATCGAGAATTAGGATTTCCGTTTCATTGTCCCGGCCAATTTCTACCAACTCGTCCGCCTTCTGGGCCTCCAAGGCACAAGAAGCTACAAGTACCCAAAGATCGACCCCCGTTCCCATCGCTGCCTGCTGAATTTCTGAACCAAGTTCTCGAAGATCGAGGGCGGCGGCGGAGTAACGTTTTGCTTCCACTTTTATTCGATTCCCTGGCCCCGGCTCCGAGCTCGCATCTTGACCGTGTTGTTGGCCGGAAGCAGACAGCCGGAAGCGTTGTCCTGTCGCCTCCTCGATGAGCGCAACCACCAAGCCTTCAAACCCCTTGGAACCGGTAGGAGGAAGAGCGTTAAGAAAATTGCGCAGCGTTTCGAGCGCTTGGAGGAGAGTCACCGGGTTTCTTCGTGTGAACGGTTTAGCACAGAATGGTAGGGTCAGCGAATGTCGGCTCCTAGCCGTTTCCCGCTCTTATAGCGCTCTAGAAATCCGCATTAATTGGCGCCCATCGGCGGTTGCTTCGGATTTGTGAGATGCCTGCTCAGTCAGAACAATCCTTTCTGCTGCTCCACGCCCTGTTCTTTCTTTGCGTGCTTGAATGTCTGCGCGCCGTAGGCCATGTCCGGATACTGCGCGCGCTCCTTGCCGGAAAGCAGTCCTTCAATGGTCAATATTTGTAGCTTCGGAAACGCGCCGTGATGCGGCGATTCGTACATGCCCGCGGAGGCTGCTTCCTTCACCATCTCTTTGGTTGGCTCCGCCAACGTTACGAACAATCCGATCGCGGCTTTCTCGCGTGAGAGCACGCCCTTCAAATCGCGGATCATAGCCACGCCGACGCTCTCGCCGCCCTTGATCGACACCACGACCTTCTCGGTCTTGGCTTTGGCGACTTCGGGGAAAATCAGGCCGTCTATCCCTTTGTCTGAGCCCTTGACGCCGCCCTTGTACGGCTGCGCGCCGACGAGCGAGACCGCCCACAACTGGAACTGGTGCTTGTCGCGCGTAGCGAGATCGCGCGCAGCTTCGAGATCGTGCGGCACGCCAATGACTTCAAAAGCATTCGGCCCGGCTTGCATCGCCTTCTTCGAGCCGGGCACGACAGCTTCGAGATAGGGAAACGCCTTCTTCATGCGCTTTTCGATCAGCGAGATTGCGAGATGCGTGATGTCGATGCCGATCCAGTGGCGCTTGAGTTTTTCCGCCGCATGTACTGCCGTACCGCAACCGCAGAACGGATCGAGCACGACGTCGCCTTCGTTCGACGAGGCCTGGATAATGCGTTCGAGCAAAGCGAGAGGTTTTTGAGTCGGGTAACCAAGCCTCTCTGAGTCTTGCGGCTTTATCCAAGAAACGTCTGCATCGATCCCTTCATCAGTACCAAAAACAGCGCCCTCGGTGTATGGCTGATAGGCCCAAAGATCAGAAGTCGCTGGCCCATCCGTCGGTTTAATCGCCCTTTCATAGATAGGCCATGCGGCTCCTGGCTCAATCCGGACAAACCTCTTATCGAGAAGAACATCTAGCTTTTGATGTTGCGTAAGCCCTTCAGGATCAATTCCCACTTCCTCCCAAATAGCTCCTGGAATAGCCCAATGTCGTCCTTTAGCAGTTGGATCGAATCCTTTCCACGGCTGGCCAGACTCTCCGTTACGGGTGCCTGAACCAGTCAACACGTTTCCATAGTAATTCGTTCGATAGCCACCATTTTCGTCAGGCACAAAGTTATCTCGAATATGGCCTAGCATGTATGGGCGCTTAGGATTATTCCAAGTGTAGTTCTCAGATTTTGTATAAAAGAAAATCGTATCGTGAATCGGGGCCCACCTAACAGCTTTGTTATGCGATCCGGTGCGGCGCCAGACGATCTCACTACGAAAATTTTCTTTCCCAAACACCCCATCCAAAACGATCTTCAAGTAATGACTCGCCGTCGGATCGCAATGCAGATACAGACTGCCGGTCAGCTTGAGGACGCGCTGCATCTCGATAAGACGGTTCGCCATCATGGTGAGATACGCCATCATGTCGTTAGTGCCGAGGAAGTCGCGCAGCGCCTGCATCATCTGCGCGACATCGGTGTTCGGCTGCGCCTGCAATTCGAAGAATTCGCGCTCGGCCTGCGGCCCCCAGTGCCACGAGTCCTCGAACGCCGTGATCTGCGCGTCGGATTGCTGGCCCTTGGGCGTCTTGAACAGCAGGTTGTAGTCGCGCTTGGAGTTGAACGGCGGGTCGAGGTAGATCAGATCGACCGACTCGTCCTTGATCTCCTTGCGCAGGATCTCGAGGTTGTCGCCGTAGTAGAGCCGGTTGGTCATGCGACTTTCTCCGCTACCCACAGCATGTGCTCCCCCAAATCCGAAGCTAGGATCGAGTTGTAAAAGCGTCGGTCCGCGGTCACGACTTTAGCATCCTGCGCTACCGCTAACGCCAGATAGACACTGTCATAGAAACTGATCTGGCATGCAGTCGAAACGCGCCAAGCCGCTTCGAGCAATGGCCGCATTGAATGAATGTCCATGCGCAAAGCACGCAACATGGCAAGTACATCGAGCGCAACAGCGTCCTGAATTTCGCCACCGCGCGCCCGTTTGCGCAGCACGCTGCCCACTTCAGCGTAGATCAGTTCTGGTGCAAATAATTGGTGTCCGGAACGCAGCAAGGAGCGCGCGCTTTCACTCTGCTCCTCCGGCAGAAACCACTTCACCGCTACCGATGCATCGACGACGATGCGCCTCAACGCTCCCTGTCCTTCCGAATCAGGTCAACGCTATCGCCATGGATTCTGCCTTTCAGGCTATTGCGAAGGGCATCGATCCTGGCCAGCAGCTTGGGATCGAAGCGGCGCGGCCGCGCCGCTTCGGTAATGATCGCCTTAAGTTCACGTTGAAGGGAACGATGATTCTCCGCCGCCCGCTTCTTGAGCGCTTTTACCACCTCATCGTCGAGGTCTCGGATTAGAACTTGTGCCATATTCAATCTCTCCACAACTTGCCGTCAAAATGAACCGTGCCAGCTCTCGCGCTCGGCACGGATATAGGCGTCGATTTCCTGTTTCGACGAGTTCCCCACCGGGCGGCGTTTCAGCCGATCCCAGACGCTGGTGCGCGAAGCGGTGCGCGTAATGATCGCGCGAAGCTCTCGTTGCAGCGAGCGGTAATTGTCAGCGGCGCGCTTCTTAAGCCGCTTCAGCGTCTGGTCGTCCAAATCCCGAATTAATACCTGGGCCATGGCTATGCCCCATCAATAAAATGCTATCGAAATGATAGCACAGCGGCCGGCACAACTCAAAATGGCGTTAGCAGGGATTCCGGCGATTGCAACTGCTAGTGGTTTGGCGCCAGGTCGCGGCGGTCATGGCGGCGGTCAGGACCGGGCGGCAAGGTCGACAAGCTCTTGAACCTCTCCTATCTGGTCCTTCACCAGCCAGTGGGTTAGATCGCCGCTCGATACGATGGCGAGCACCTTGCCGTTTTCGACGATAGGCAGGTGGCGGAACCGCCGCGTGGTGACCAACTCCATCGCCTCGCCGACGGTCGTCGTCGGTGGGATGCAGTATGGGTCTTTCGTCATCACCTCGGAGACTTTCGTGCTGACGGGATTAAGGCCGGCGGCGAGCACTTTGTTCAGCGCATCACGCTCCGTGAAAATGCCTGCCAGCCTTTCGCCATCCAGGACGATCAGGGCACCGATTTTCTCCGTGGCCATCCTGCGCACGCACGCGGCGACCGACGTATCGGGTCCAACCGAGTGGATCGCTTCGCGCTCCTCGAATATTCTGCCCAACGGAGTCCCGCGCTTGTCTCGTGATCTCATGAAATACACGGCGACGAATACGACGATCATGAACAGAACGAACGCGTAGAACACCATTTCGCCAACGGTCGTCTGTAACTCCTCCTGCGTAGCAAGCACTGCGGGGGAAAACAGTGCGAGACCGATTCCGATGCCCGATTTGCGTAAAAGCTTTCTCATCGCCGCTGCTCCTCGATAACAATGCGGACTACGACCCAGCATCTCGCTTACTGCCGCTTTGCCACGCGCACGGGACCGGCGTCCCCGGCCTGTGTCATTTTCGATGCTTATAGGTGAGCGTTTATACATTGCACCCGGCTACGAGCGACGTCAAGCGCGGTGCGGCGGTCCGGAAAACCGTGTAGGGGCCCTCTCTGCTTGAGCCGATGAAAACGCGGCGTCTCGGCGGCGCGGTTGACCTTGTAGCCGGATACCCGGCAGAGTACCTCAACTACGGCGCTGACAGCTCTGACGGCCCGCAAATGTCTGGTTTTGGCCGGAAAGCGCCGGTCGGTCGATGGTCGAAAACCTGCGCTTAGCGACCATTCGAGCTTGTCATTCGATCACCTTGTCGGCGCGCATCGTCCTAGGTCGTCAACGACATGCGCGAATGCCCGCCACAAATGCGAAGCCCCGCGATGAATTCGCAGGGCTTCACAGGTTCGCCACTTGCCGTGGCCTCATTTCGTCACGTCACCGTGACGCATGCCGGTCTGTCGTTACCGGCTTCAGGGTCGCGCTGTCGGAAGTTTCATCGATATGGCTGCCCTCCATTCACGACTTCACACACGCCTGGCACTCCCCGCAGGGATTCAGGTGGCGCGACTCGCGTCACGCCCCTTGTCGTCAGCTCCGGTTCCCCGACTCGGAATAATCCTCAAACATCGTGTCGAGGGTGGTCACCGCCCGTTCGCCTCAGGTACACCCGCAACACGGGGCGCGCACAACGGCGAAAAACTAATGCAGCAACCGGATCATCAGTCGTTAGTTCGAGAATCTATCCCGAGCCGAATCACCGAAGTGTTTTTAGTTGACGCCTTTCGCGGGTCCCCGTCAAGGTCTATCGGCGACTAATTGCACGCTAATGTGACTTAGCTCACTAAACGCACGCTTCCGGGCCGGGAAGTGACCGCCTGCAACGGGTAGGGGATGGTTCGCCACAGCGTGCTTTACGGCGTCTTGCAGGTGCGCAAGGGAGGCATAGGCCAAGGAACGGGCACGCCGTTTCCGATTCAATGGCGGTGCCACTTTACCCGACGGCTTCGACCGACCGCTCTTGGCCGGTTTGCGCCAATCGCTCGTCGGTCGAAATTCGAGGGAAACCGGACATTGAGAGTCATCAAGACCATGTATATTGATCTTCGGCCGCGAGCGGTATGATTTGTTGCCAACCAAGGGAGAATTCCAATGCAAAATCGCCTATCGGGTATTGCCGCAATGTTCCTCCTCTCGGTACTCGTCTGCTTTGGGCCTGCGAACGCGGAGGTTATCCGCCTCGAAATCACCTCCAAACAGCCGTACGGGTCGTTTCGCACCGGTGACTACGTCATCTGGCAGGGCAAGGTGCACGGAGAGCTCTCGCCACAGGAGCCGATCCCGGGACTCGACAAGGCACCGCATAACGCGCGCGGCCGTGTCGAATACGCGGCGCGCATCGTTCTCATCATGCCGGGCGGGACGGGCCGCGGCAATGGCACGCTACTGGTCGATGTGCCCAACCGTGGGAAGGCCTATGCGCAGGCACTCTACAATTCTCCGCGCGACGAGCCGTTCCAGTCGGGAACGTTCGAGCAGGGGATCGGCTTCTTGGAGGACTACGGCTACAGCATCGCCGAGGTGTACTGGGAACTCGGCCAAGGCGCCGATTTGCCGTCTTTCGTTGACGCAGAAGGTAAGAAGCGCTACGTCGAGGGCGCCGGCTTCGCGATCATGCGCGACACGGCGGATTTCCTCGCGCACGCCCCGGCCGACACAGCGGGAACGCCAAATCCCCTGAAGGGCAACGTGAACCGCGCGATCGCGAGCGGCAAATCACAGACCGGCCGGTTCCTGAAAACCTTCCTGTTGAACGGCTTCAACATGGCCGGAGGGCGGCGCGTGTTCGACGGCATGCACGTGTTTGTGTCCGCGGCCGGACTGCTGCCGATCCTGCAGACCGGCACCGGCCCGGAGTCCAGCGCCAACGGTATACCGACCTTCGCTGATCCCGAGTTCCGCGGCGTTAACGAAGATTCATTGACGATCAGCGAAATCATCGCGCGGGTGGAGGCGCGCGGCGAAGTGCCGCCGAAAATGATTCTGATGAGTTCGGTGAGCGACTACTACTCGATTCGCGCGTCTCTGGGACGCACCGGCGCGTCAGGCACCACCGACCGGCCGCTCCCGGCGAACGTGCGCATGTATGACGTTGCTGGCGCCTCGCACGTGATCGTCCCGAAGGCTCCGAGCTGCACGCTGCCGCCGGGCCGGCTCGACTGGACGCCGGTGTCACGCGCGGCGCTGGTGCGGCTCGACGCATGGGTCGCAGTCAACGCCGAGCCGCCTGTAAGCCAGTTGATGCCGCTCGAGCCTGCGGGCAACGAGCCGCCTGCGTTGCGCGCTCCGGCGCATCTGCCGGGGGCCGTGATCCAGGTGCCGAAGCACGACGCCGACGGCAACGCGGTTGGGGGGGTGCGCCTGCCGGATCTGGCGGTGCCGCTGGGCACGCACGGCGGTCAGAACCGACCCCAGACGCGCAACTGCATCCTAGTCGGCTCCTACACGGCGTTCGCGCCAACCAAGGCGCAGCGTGAAGCGGCTGGCGATACGCGTCCGTCCATTGCCGAGCGCTACCGCAACCGCGACGATTACGTGAACCGCATCCGCATCGCTGCCCTGGAATTGATTGAGGCCGGCTTCCTGCTGGCGGAGGACGCGGCGGTCATCATTCAGGCCGCGGCTGCGAATTCCGCATTTGGACCGCCCGCAGCGAACCCTGCACCACGTTGAGGTACGCCAGTCTGCCGCTCACTTACCATCCCGTCCCCGACATCACGTAGCGCAGCGCGAGAGGTAAGTGCGGCCGCACTCGCCCCTCGCACCAAGCGATTGCCCCACGCCTCTCAGGATTCACGCCATTTAGCCTCAACCGGAATTACTATCGGCCGCGCCCAGGTGCAATATGCTCTGGGTGCACTGTTCGGCAGCGCTAAATCAGCAGAAAACCATCGCGACAGCCGGGCGCGCGAAAGGAGGCAGGATTGAATTTCCCATCGCTTTTTATAGGATAATACCTGCGGTCCGGATCGTCGGCCATTAATCCACAGCACCCGGGCAATAGATTAAGGGGGGGAAGACATGAAATCCAAGCTGCGCCTTGTGCTCCTGATGTGGTTGGCGCTGATGGGCACGGTCCACGCCGACACCCTGGATCAAATAAAGAAGGAGGGCGTGCTGGTGGTCGGTGTTCGCAACGGCATGCGGCCGTTCGGCTTTATCGATAAAGAAAAGATGGAGCTCGTGGGCTACGACATTGATTTTGCGCGCGCCATTGCCGGCAAACTGGGCGTCAAGCTGCAACTCAAATCGTCCGACGCGCCTCTCATTCCGCTTCTGCGGCAACGCAAGATCGATCTTATCGCGGGTGCAATGACCAAGAGTGTCGAGCGCATGGAGCAGTGCGATTTCAGCCTGACCTATTACGTTACGGAGCAGACCTTCCTGGTAAAGAAAGGGGCGGTCAAGGCCCTGGCCGACCTCGCGGGACAAAAAATAGGCACCGGCCGGAATTCCACTTCGGAGCGCAACCTGAAAAAAGTGCTGCCGAACAGCACCATCGTCCTGTTCTCGAGCTACAGGGAAGCATTCAGGGCGCTTAAGTTGGGGAGCGTCTCCGCAGTAAGCACCGATGAGACCATCCTCGTGGGGTTGCTCGCGGCAGATCCGCAGAAGGCCGCGTATGAGATTCTCGATGCGAGGATTTCCAATGAGCCCTACGGACTCGGTATCCGTAAGGGTGATCGGCAATTTCTTGAATTTGTGGACCGGACCCTGCTCGAACTCGAGCAGAGCGGCGAAGCCGTGAAAATTTACGACAAATGGTTTGGCAAAGACTCCGGCTTATCCATTAAGCGCGCCTTCACGATTACTGCGGGCAAGTAACATGTTTATCACTGGCCTGACGTGCGGAGAGCGGCCTTGGACGGCGGGTGTCCGGCGCGAAGCCAATATCAAGGTTGAATGACGCTCAACTTTGCCGTAAGAATTTCTGTTTTTAACCCTGCCCGGACACGCGGTAGCCCGCGACTGGCCGCTTTCGGGTGCCTCTGCTGACTGACCGCTCTTGGCCGGTTTGCGTCATGTCGCTTAGCGAGCCGCCCGAGTTTTTCCGGAGCACAGTGCCGCGCTGCTCAGGCATCGATAAGCCCGGGCCGCTTGAGATAGCGGTTCTTGATCGCGTCGAGCGCCCAGTAGGTCAGCGCGCCGACGGTGCCGGTGGGGTTGTAGCCGCCGTTCTGGGGAAAGGCACTCGCGCCGATCGCGAACACGTTCGGCACGTCCCAGCTCTGAAGGTACCTGTTGACTGCGCTCGTCGCCGGATCCTTGCCCATCACCACGCCGCCGGTATTGTGCGTGCTCTGGTAAGGCACGATGTTGTACTTGCCGGTGCGGCGGTTCACGTTCATCTTCGCCGGGCCGATCGCCTTGGCGATTTCCTGGCATTTGCCGGTGAGGAAATCCGACATCTTGTACTCGTTGTCGCGGAAGTCGAAGGTCATGCGCAGCAGCGGCAGGCCGTAGGCGTCGCGGTAGGTTGGATCGAGGTCGAGGTAGTTGCCGCGGTAGCTTTGCACTGCGCCATGCGCGCGGATATTGATCGAACGATTGTAATAGCGTGCAGCCGCCTTTTTCCAGCCCGAGCCCCAGCGCGGCGTCCCGGCGGGCACCGGGTGATAGCCGATCGGTCGCGCGCCGGTCCGAACCCATGGATGGTGTCTCCGCCCTCGGACAGGGTTCGGTAGATAAAGCGATCGGTATCGGAGTCGCTTGGTGTCGCAATCGTGTTCGCATAAAGCACGTCTGCACCGTCGCCACCGTGGAAGTAATCGCTTCCGGATCCACCCGTTGCATAACGCTGCTTGAGGCAGTCGGCAGTTCGTACTAGTTCCCTGCACATATGTGCATGTCATTAAGACCGGTCGGGCGTTTGCCGATTCCATGCATTTGTTGTCTGTCCGCATAGGGTTTCTTGTGCGACGGAAGCGAGGACGGGCGCTACGCCCCCCAGCGCCGATTTCCGTGTTTCATTCCCTGCCCGGACTTGCCGCGGTGGCCATGCGATACCAGGAGTTCATCAGCCACCTGTTTCTGTTCGCCCGTGAGCGCGGCATAGAGCGGTCTTTCCACCTCAAGTTGCTCATTCAATTTCCTGATCGCTGCCGCGTGAAATTGCTGCTCGCGCTCCATGCGTTCAATGGCCGTCGGACGACGATGCTCGCGCTGCTCAGAACTCTGCGCCATGCGTGCGCGCCATTCCCCCATCCGTTTTTCGCGCTCGGCAGACTGCTTGCGCAGCATATTGGCAAATGCATCCCATTGTGGCTGCTGCGCGTCCGTAATTTTCAGCGCCGTCTTCATGTAAGCGAGCCGTGCTTCAACCCGCTCGGTAGGCCGGCTGAACGGACGCTTCTCATGGTGGCCCCGCATCTCGTGATGCATCCTCGTTCCGTGACTCGCTTGACCACTATCCGGTGCGGACGGAGTTGCGGTCTGTGCGCTCGCCGGCGCTATCGCCGCTGCTGCAAACCCGACGGTAATCAGAGTATTCGCAATTAGTTTGTTCATATCTACCTCTCTTTTGGCTGGATTTAACCGCTGCCTCAACAACTCCTTAATTAGACCTTCGCGTAACGCCGTTGTCCATTTGCCCAATGTAACGTTTTGTATCCCGAGGACGCCACGCTGAGATCCGTCCGCAAATGAAAGGCTGAGCGAAATCCGGGATCCAGCATGTCCGCGTAAGCTTCACGACAGAATTGTAAGCAGATGTTTCGCGCTTTGAACCATGCCTAATGGTACGGGTATCGTAAACGGAATAGCTACCGGAACGGGACTAAAATGCCAAGGGGGTCGTGTATGATCGGAGCGCGCAACTACTGGCTGGAGTCGCAACGCTCGTGTTCGCGCTGAGCGCTACCGATAGCTATGCGCAATACGGCAGCCGAGGCGGCCTCGGCGGCATCTTCGGCCTTCTGCTTCGGCGTGAACCTCGGCCTCGCGTTCCCCTCCATACGC
>JAHFRL010000154.1 GCA_023266235.1 Betaproteobacteria bacterium | reverse complement strand
TCGGCGTGGCGCGGGCTCGCGACGAACTTGATGCCGAGCCCTTCGAGGTTGTAGTAAGGATTATTGAGCGCGTTGATCTCGAGTTCGCAACCGTTGCACGAGCCGGCGTCGACGTGCCGTATCGTCAGCGCGCCGGCGAAATTTTCCAGGATCCCGGCCTGCAGCCGCTCGCCGGCAACGCGCAGCGCTTCATCGGGCTGCGGCGGCGCTTCGGTCTTGATGCCGGTTACCGCGATCTGCTTGAGGATTTGATACATGTCTACAAATCCTGCCCGCTATACGAAAGGTTGAACGATTTATTGATCAGCGGGAAATCCGGCACGATGTTGCCGAGCACCGCGCGCTCGAGCACCGGCCAGTTCTGCCACGACGGATCGTGCGGGTGCAGGCGGCGGATGCGGTTATCGGCGCCGGTTTCGAGCGCGATCAGCACTTCGCCGCGCCAGCCCTCCACCCAGCCGATGCCGAATGCGTTCTCGGGCGCCGCCGCAACCGGCGCGGCAATGTCGCCGGCGGGCAGGCTCGACAGGATCAAATCGAGCAGGCGCAGCGACTCGGCGATCTCCTCGAAGCGTACCGTCGCGCGCGCCGCCACGTCGCCGTTGCGGTGGGTGGCCATGCGCACTTCAAACTTGTCATAGGGAACCGCCGGGAACTGCGCGCGCAGATCCCAGGCCATGCCGCTCGCGCGTCCGGCGAGTCCCGTCAATCCCAGCCGGTCGGCGAGATCGGGCTTGACGCGCCCGCAGCCTATGAAGCGATCCTGCAAGCCGGCATGCTCGTCGTAGATGTCCTTCAATAACGCCACGGTCTTTCCGAGCGTATCGATCTCGCCGCGGGTTCTGGCAACGCCCCCGGCATCGATGTCGCGCGCCACGCCCCCGGGAACGATCGCATCCATCAGGTAGCGGTGACCGAACAGCGCGGCGTTGGCGCGCAGCATGTCTTCCCTCAAGCAGGAAAACTGCGCGAGACCGAACGCGAACCCTGCGTCGTTGCCCATGAAACCCAGGTCCCACAAATGCTGGCCGACGCGCTCGCGCTCGAGCAACAGCGCCCGCAGCCACGCAGCGCGCGCCGGCGGAGTCACGCCGGTCGCGCTCTCCACCGCCATCGCATAAGCCCACGCGTACGCGACCGTGGAATCTCCGGAAACGCGTCCGGCGAGCCGCGCACCCTGCGCGAGGTCCAGCTGCTCGAAGCGCTTCTCGATGCCTTTGTGCTTGTAGCCGAGGCGCTCCTCCAGCCGCAGGACGCCCTCGCCGACGATGGAGAAGCGGAAATGCCCCGGCTCGATGGTGCCGGCATGCACCGGGCCGACCGGAATCTCGTGCACGCCCTCGCCGCCCACTTGAACAAACGGATAATCGTCCGCTGGCGCAGTTGCGAGTTGCGCTGCGCGCTCTGACTCTAACCTTGAACTCGAAATCTTAAACTCGGAACTGACGTCTTTCCTCAGCGGAAAGACGTCTGCCGGCCACGCGGCATGGCGCAGCCACTGACGCTGGTCGGCGGCATTCCCGGCGCCCACCCCGAACAGATCGTGGACCGCGCGCTGCATCCGGTTCGCCGCCGGAAAGACGTCGGAGATGTCGGGAAAGCTC
This sequence comes from Betaproteobacteria bacterium, assembly GCA_023266235.1. Lineage (GTDB taxonomy): Bacteria > Pseudomonadota > Gammaproteobacteria > Burkholderiales > SG8-41 > PALSA-1004. The sequence continues at coordinate 8,468 of JAHFRL010000154.1, read as the reverse complement.
GCGCCGGAAAGCGGCAGCGTGATCACCAGCAGCCCCGACTGCACCGTCAGCGCCGCGTGCACGGCGTATCCTTCGCCCCGATCGCTGTTGTCGGCGCCCCACAAGGCGACCAGCCGGCCGCCTTTGTCGCGCACCTGCTCGCAGGCCGTGCGCCATTGCTGCGCGTCGACGCGCCCCTGCCACACCGGCATCGCACCGGGCAGCGGCTTCAGCTCGATCTGAAAATCTTCAAGCTTCATGTGATTCGAGGGAGTGAGGATCGAGGAGTGAGGATTGAGTAATCAAATCCTCCGCGCATTTCGTCTTTCGCTCGATCCTCAATCCTCAATCCTATCCAATAAGCTGCGCCGCCTGCCGGTACCACTCGGCGAGATACGGCGGAATGTAGAGCCCGAGCAGCAGCACGACCGCCAGATGCACGAACACCGGTATCAGCGCCGGCGGATGCGGCAGGCGCTTGGCGGTCGCCGTCCCGAATACCATCGGCTGGACTTTACCGAAAATCGCGGCGAAGGCCACGCCGAGCGCGGCGAGCAGGAAAGGGGTCGCCCACGGCTGCTGGTGCATCGCCACGGTAAGGATCATGAATTCGCTCGCGAATACGCCGAACGGCGGCATGCCGAGGATGGCAAGGCTGCCGAGCATCAGCCCCCAGCCGATGGTCGGATTGCTGTCGATCAGCCCCCTGATGTCGGCGATGATCTGCGTGCCGGACTTTTGCGCGGCGTGGCCGACCGCAAAGAAGATCGCCGACTTGGTGAGCGAATGCACCGTCATGTGCAACATCGCCGCGAAGGTGGCGACCGCCCCGCCCATGCCGAACGCGAAAGTCATCAGCCCCATGTGCTCGACCGAGGAGTATGCGAACAGGCGCTTGACGTCCTTCTGGCGCGACAGCAGGAACGCGGCCACCACCACCGACAGCAGGCCGAAGCCCATCATCAGGTTGCCGGCGAAATGCGTGCCGAGCGCGCCTTCGACCAGCACCTTGGTGCGCACCACCGCGTAGAGCGCGACGTTGAGCAACAACCCCGACAGCACCGCCGAGATCGGCGTCGGGCCTTCGGCATGCGCATCCGGCAGCCAGTTGTGCAGCGGCGCCAGGCCGACCTTGGTGCCGTAGCCGACCAGCAGGAACACGAATGCGAGCCCCAGCACAGTCGGTTCGAGCTGATCCTTCACGTCATACAGATGCGTCCACAGCAGCGCGGTGCCGCCCGGTCCCAGCACCTTCTCCGCGGCGAAGTAGAGCAGGATGGTGCCGAACAGCGCCTGCGCGAGCCCCACGCCACACAGAATGAAGTACTTCCACGCCGCTTCCAGGCTCGCCGGCGTGCGGTACAGGCTCACCAGCAGCACGGTGGTGAGCGTGGCCGCCTCCATCGCCACCCACAGGATGCCGACATTGTTGGTCAGCAGTACGAGCAGCATGGTGAAAGTGAACATCTGGTACATGCTGTGATAAAGCCGCAGCCGGTTCGGCGACAGCTTGCCGTGGTGCAGCTCGATGCGCATGTACGGGCGGCTGAACAGCGAAGTCGTGAACGCAACGAACGCCGTCAACGCTACCAGGAACACGTTGAACGAGTCGACGAAGAACATCTCGTCCCACACCAGGATCGGCCCGTCGGCGATGATGCGAGCGGTGAGCACTGCCGCCGCCAGAAAAGTGAGCAGGCTCATGCCCGAGTTGAGCTCGGGCGCGAAATTGCGGTGGCCCCAGAATCCGAGCAGGATGCCGCCGGCGAATGGAACGCCCAATACCAGCAATAACTCCATCAGCGTTCCTTCAGTTTCTCCAGATGATGGATGTCGAGGCTCTCGAAGGTCTCGCGGATATGGAAGAAGAACACGCCGAAAATCAGCGTGCCGACCAGCACGTCGAGCGCGATGCCGAGCTCAACCACCATCGGCATGCCATACGTCGCGGAAGTCGCCGCGAAGAACAGGCCGTTTTCCATCGCCAGGAAGCCGATCACCTGCGAGACCGCCTTGCGCCGCGTGATCATCATCAGGAATGCGAGCAGGATGGAGGCGGTGGCGATGCCGAGCGTGCTCTTGGTGATGGTGCCGGCGAACTGCGTGATCGGGGTGGCCAGATTGAACGCGAAGATCACCAGCACGATGCCGATCAGCATCGTTGCCGGGATGTCGATCAGCGTCTCGACGTCCCAGCGCACGTTCAATGCGCGGATCAGGCGGTGCATGATCCACGGCAGGAACAGCACCTTGAGAGCCAGTGTCAGCAGCGCGGAGTAATACAGATGGCCTTGATGCGTCGAGTAGGCGACCACCACCGTGGAGAGCACCAGCACGAAACCCTGCGCGGCAAACAGGTTGATGAGCGACAGGATGCGCCGCTGCGTCAGCATGGCGAACGCGAGCAGCAGCAGTAGCGCCGCGAAGAGATTGATCAGCTGGGCGTAGAACGGCAGATTCATTTTTTAGTTCAAAATCTTTGACCGCGAAGGACGCGAAGGACGCAAAGTAAATTCTTCATAAACCCTTAACTGGCCGTCTGGCTCGATCCCTTAAACGAAGGATTGATTCCGAAATCAAAATCTTTGACCGCAAAGGACGCAAGGTAAATCTTCATAGACCATTAACAACTCTCCTGATACCGTCTTTCATATGCGCAACATTGAAGTTGGGCAGAAACCCCAGCTTGCATTTACTGAGTTTCAGATAGCTCAACAACTGGGCGTTGTGAATCGGCATCAGCTTCTCGACCGCCTTTATCTCGACGATAACTTTCTTGTTAATCCACAAGTCAATTCGGTAACCGACATCCAGGGTGTTGCCTCGATAATGGACCGGAAGCCCCGCCTCCTGTTCGACCTCAAGCCCTCCCTGGACCAATTCATGCGCCAAGCACGCCTGATAGGCACTTTCGAGCAAACCAGGTCCCAGTGCGCTATGAACCTTGAGCGCCGCCTCAACGATGCTCTTTCCTATTCTTTCCTCTTCCAAGTTTTTCCTTTGCGTCCTTTGCGTCCTTTGCGGTTCAAGACTTTCCCGGCTTTTAACGCTCAAGCAGGAAATGGATCAGCATGCCGAGTGTCGCGAGCATGAAGGCGGTGCCGAGAAACTCCGGCGCGCGGAAAATGCGCATCTTGGCCGAAACCGTTTCCAGCAGGGCGAGCCCGGCGCCGGCCGCAAGCAGCTTCAAAACCAGCGCCGCCAGCGCGAGCGGCAGCGCCGCCCAGTCACCCGCCCCGGCGATGCCCCACGGCACGAAGATGGCGATGCCGATCGCGACGTAGGCGGTGAGCTTGAGGCTCGTGGCCCACTCGATCAACGCCAGATGCCGCGCCGAGTATTCGAGGATCATCGCCTCGTGGATCATGGTGAGCTCGAGGTGCGTGGACGGGTTGTCGATCGGGATGCGCGCGTTCTCCGCGAGCAGCACCATCAGGAAAGCGACCGCCGCGAACGCCATGCTCGGATAAATCACCAGCTCGCGATGGCCCAGCGTCTCGACAATGGTCGCGAGCGAGGTGGAGTGGCTGATGAGCGAAGCGGTGAACAGCGTCATCAGCATCGCCGGCTCGGCCAGGAAACCGATCATCATCTCGCGGCGCGCGCCGAGCGTGCCAAACGAGGTCCCGACGTCCATGCCGGCGAGCGACACGAACACGCGCGCCAGCGCGAACAACCCGACCAGCGCGATCACGTCCGCGGCCGGCGCAAACGGCAGCGAGGTCGCCAGCACCGGCACGATGCCGACCGCGAGCCACATGCAGCCGAACAGGATATAAGGCGTGACGCGGAACAACGGCGAGGCGTTGTGCGCAAGTACCGCGTCCTTGTGAAACAACTTGTGCAACACCTTGTACGGCTGCCAGATTCCCGCGCCGCTCTTGTTCTGCAGCCAGGCGCGGCACTGGTTGACCCAGCCCAGCATCAGCGGGGCGATCAGCACCACCAGCACCGACTGCAGCACCTGGAAAACGATTCCGCTGGTAATGTTCATTGCGCGAATACCAGCAGCGCGATCAGCGTCACGAAGCTGTACAGCAGGTAGACCGAGATGCGCCCCTGCTGCAGCCGGCCGAAGTGGCCGGACAGGAATTCGGTGAGACGCGCGATCGGCAGATATATCGAGTGCCAGTGCCGGTCTCCCACCGACTGCCTGAACACCGGCCGCGGATCATCGGCCCGCGGAATTTCACGCTGGATCAGGTAGACCGGCGCGAAGATCTGGCGGATCGGCTGGCCGAACGCATCCGCCGAGTCCTGCATGCGCGAAGTCTGCGCCGGAAAGCCGCAGTCCCACGGATCGGCGCGGCGCAGCCGCCCATGATAGATAAGACGCACCACCAGGAAGGTCAATCCCAACACCGCCGCGATCACCAGCAGGAACACGACCGGGCTGTAGCTCGCCTGCGCGCTGGAGGTCGGCGCGAGCCACAGCCAGCCCGAGGCCAGCGCCTCCTCGCTCAGGCCGGTCCCGATCAGGGCGAGGCAGATCTTGTTGAGTTCGCCGATCATGAATACCGGCAACAGCCCGAGCGCGAAGCAGGCGAGGGTGAGCCACAGCATACCCGCACGCTCCCAGCGGCTCGCCTCGCGCGGCTTGACCGCGAACTCGTGGCGGCGCTGGCCGAGAAAGGCGATGCCGTAGACCTTGACGAAGCACATGCCGGTCAGCGCCCCGGAAAGCGCGAGCACGGCGGCGACGATCGGCACGAGGCTCCTCACCACGCTGCTCTCCAGCAGCGGCGCCTGCAGCGAAGCCTGGAACGTGAGCCACTCGGACACGAAGCCGTTCAACGGCGGCAGCGCCGAGATCGCCAGCGCGCCGATCAGGAAATAGAGCGCGGTGTGCGGCAGGTCGCGGATCAGCCCGCCCATCTCGTTCAGGTTCCTCAACCCGGTCGATTTCAGGATCGCGCCGGCGCCGAGGAACAGCAAGCCCTTGAACACCGCGTGATTGAGCGTGTGATAAAGCCCCGCGATCAGCCCGAGCGCGCCGGCGACCGGGTGGCCGCTGCCGATAAACACCATCGACAGCCCGATGCCGATCAGGATGATGCCGATGTTCTCGACCGAGTGGTACGCGAGCAGGCGCTTCAGATCGTGCTGCATGAGCGCGAACAGCACGCCGAACAGCGAGGTGGCGGCGCCGAACAAGAGCACGGTCAAGCCCCACTCCCAGCGAATACCGCCGATGAGATCGTAGATGATGCGTACCATGCCGTAGATCGCGGTCTTCAGCATCACGCCGCTCATGAGGGCGGACACCGGCGACGGCGCGGCCGGATGTGCTTCCGGCAGCCATACATGCAGCGGCAGCATGCCGGCCTTGGCGCCGAAGCCGAAAAACGCGAGCAGGAACGCCGCCGTGGCCCAGAAACCGTTCAGCTCGGCCGCGCGCAGCGCTTCGAACGTGTAGTCGCCGTGGCCGCCGTGCAGCACGCCAAAACACAGCAGAATGCTGATTGCGCCCAGATGCGCGATCAGCAGGTAGATGAAGCCCGCTTTGCGGTTCTGCTCGTCATGGTGTTCAGTGGTGACGAGAAAATACGACGAGAGCGCCATCGACTCCCAGGTCACCATGAACAGATAGGCGTCGTCGGCGATCAGCACGAACGCCATGCTGGCAAGAAACACGTGGTACTGCAGGCTCAACTGTCCGAGCGTTGCGGCCTCGGTGTCGCGGAAATAGCCGCAGGCGAACAGCGAAACGCCGAACGAGACCCCGCCCAGCAGCAGCAGGAAAAATCCGGACAGCGCATCGACGCGCACGTGAAACGGCAGGTCGGGCAAGCCCGCCGGCAGGATCGCCGCGCTGGGTGGCGCGCCGATCGCCCACAATCCAGTCACCGCGAGCGCGAGCGATACCAACACTCCGGCGGGAAATACGGCGCCGGTGATGAACCGGGGCGCGCGCATGAACGCCAGTCCCACTACGCCCAGCCCGATCCAGATCACCGCCAGCGTGACCGCCGCCTCGACCGGCTGCAGGGAAGACAAGTCCATTATTGATGTTTATGCGGGCTGAGCAGCGGTGGGCATAGCCAATAGCCATCCGCCCGGGCGAAGCAGCAAGACCAGCGCATTATTTTAGCGCAAAAATGCCGCCAGCGCCTTGAGCCTGAGCTGGAACGGCGGGGCCGGCGCGGCGGTGATTACTGCGGGATCGGCTTGAGCTTGAGCTCTTCGGCAGTTGCGTTGACAAAGCCGTACCTGGCGTACGCCGCCTGAGCATCGGGCGACGCCAGGAACCCGAGATAGCGCGCCGCCGCCTGCGCGCGCCCGCTGCCTTTGAGCGCGCCGATCGCGTACGACACCTCGGCGCGCAGACTGTCGTCGGGCGGCAGTTGCACGGCCTCGACCGGCGCCCCGTCGCGCACCGCTTCGAGCGTCTCGGTTTTCCAGACGATGCCGGCATCGGACTTGCCGGCGCGGATGCGGTCCGGCGTCTCGCGGTGATGCACGGCCGTGAACCAGTTGTTGGGAGTGGTATCGCACGACACGCACTCCTTGCCGGCAGCGATCTGGTTCCAGATGCCGTGCCGCTCGAGCACCTTGCGCGCATAGAACTGCATGATGCCCTCGTTAACCGGGTTGGGCATCGAGGTCTTCACGTCGGGGCGTACCAGGTCCTTGATGCCGCGCACCTGTCTGGGATTGCCCTTGCCGACCATGATCTCGAGCTCGTTGTGCATGTAGATCCCGTACTCATCCATCAGCCCCGCCTGCCGCAGCTGCTTGAGGTGCCCGAGATTCACCGACGCGTAGACGTCGGGCAGACCCGGATAATCGCGCCCGCCGTAGCTCCAGCCGCCGGCTCGTATCGCATCGAGCAGCAGCCCCGGCGGCAGCGTGATGAGTCCGACGCCGAGCCCGGGATTTTTCTTCTGGAACGCGTGGACCACGTCGTCCATGGCGAAGAACTGGTTGCCCGCGAGCCACAGGATCACCTCGGCGTCCCGCCGCATGCGGCCGAGCGCTTCCGCGCCTTTGACGGTCGCGCCGTCGCCGAGGTAGAGCTTGATATCGCCGTCCTTGTCCTTCGGGATCGTCGTGAGCTTCGCTGCTGGCGCCGCCTGCGCCAGCGCTTCGCCAGCGGGAACGCTTGCGAGAAGGACGGCGACGATCAAGAATCCCGCAGCAATCGGCAATGAGCGCACAGTTTCTCCCCTATTTTGGTTCATTGCGCGCAGACAGCCCCGCGCCAATATCATCACGGCCGCACGACCGACCACCCCTGTTGTTGCAGTTTAACGATCTCGACCACACCCGCGGGGACGTATCCGATGTCTGGCAACATGTCGGCTTTGGTCAGCTTCTGGCGGCGCATCGTGATTTCACAGGCGAGTATTTGAGCCCCGCTTTTTGTTGCGTCCAGTACGCGCCCTCCCGCGACTGAATCCAGTTTTAGGATCCCGATCCCAAAACCGAACGCGATCAATTTAAGGTCGACGTTTTGCTTCCCGAACGTCTGCTGCAGATTCTCGATTACGTTGAGTGCCTGATTCCAGGTCTTCGGGCTGTCGTCGCTCACTTGAAGAACAACTCGTGCCTTCTCCTTTGGAGCGTCGGCAGCGGCTGTCGGCAACGAGAACACCAACGCGCTGCCGACTGCGATGGCGGCGATAAAAGAACGGGCAAATTGGCGATTCATATGCTCCTTCCATTAGTTGCGCCGACATAGGGCGTGCTGTAAGTTACCTGAAAATGCAGCGGCAACGCAATATCAAGGGCCTCGATGTATAAGGCCGACTTATTCTATGATTGATGAACTTGATCGTTCGAGGTATACAGCAATCGATGCAACCTATTACGAAGCATCTGAAAATCAGCGGCCGCGTGCAGGGCATCGGCTACCGCCACTTCATGGTCCACACCGCGCACGAACTCGGCGTCACCGGCTGGGTGCGCAACCGGCACGACGGCAGCGTCGAGGCAGTAATCTCGGGAACGCCGGACGCAGTCCACATGATGATCGAGCGCGCGCGGCGCGGCCCGCTGCACGCCATGATCACCGACGTCAAGGTGTCGGAAGCGCACGGCGATTTCACGCGATTCGACATGCTGCCGACCGAATGATCGCGGCATCCGCAGTGCGCGCATTTTGTGAGCCGCGCGCCGCTTGCCTATAATGAGCGCTTCGCGAAGCGCGCCGCCTGCCTCGCCTTTCACTCCCGAAACCCGTGACGATGACTACCCGATCATCCGACCGCACGCAGGAAGACCGCGGCAATATCGTGCATCTGGAGCACGTCAATCTCTCGCACAATGACCAATCGCTCGCGACCTTGTTCTACGTCGTCGGTCTCGGTCTGACGCGCGATCCCTATCTGATGGTCGGGCTGGACAACATGTGGATCAACGTCGGCCGCAGCCAACTCCATTTGCCGACAGGCAGTGCCCAGATGCTGCGCGACCGCATCGGCCTCGTGCTGCCCGAGCTCGCTGCGGTTAAACGGCGCCTGGAAATGGTTGCCCGGCCGCTGGCGGGA
>JAHFRL010000153.1 GCA_023266235.1 Betaproteobacteria bacterium | reverse complement strand
CCGCGCGCTGTTCGGGACGTCTTATCCGAGCAAGCCGCTCGCGCCGATGGTGCGCGCGTATGGCGAATGGGAATGGGCACCGGGTGTGCGCGAAAAAGTCCTCCACGAGAACGCCCGGCGGCTGATGCGCATGTCTTAGCGCCGCCAATCAGGCCGAGCGTATCGAGTATTAGCTGCTTGATCGACGCAATCACTGCCGGTGGCAGGTCCTGATAGCGCAGGGATTAAAATTCTTCGCGATGCTGGCGGCTAAGCCCGCCCACGGGTGATCCCAAGCTGGGAAAGTATCTCGTCGGTGTGCTCGCCCAGGTCAGGTGTGCGCAACGTTTCCCCCTGCTCGCCGGCGAATCGCACCGGCATGGACGGTATGGTCGCGGCCTTGCCGTGCACGCTCACTTCACGCAGCGCGCCGATGGCCTTTACCTGCTCGCTCTGGAGTGTCTCTTCGAGAGAGAGCACGCAGGCGAACGGGATCTTCGCCCGTACGAACACCTGCTCCCAGTGCCCGCGCGGCTGCTGGCGAATCCTCTTCGCGATTTCGGCGCGCTCCCAAGGATAATCAATCCCGTGATCCATTTCGCTTTGACCCCACTTGCCACGGGTTCTCCAGTCCTCAGGTGCGTCGATCGCCTTGCAGAAGGCCTCCCAGAATACTTTTTCGATGGGACATACCAGAATGATCTTGTTGTCGCTGGTCTCGTAGGTGGCGTAGCGACCACCAAAGTCCGCATAGCTGAACCAGTTCTCGCCAAGGTTGGCGAATGCGCCGACATGGCGCCAGTTCCACCAGATGGCCGCGCCGAGCAGAGAGACGTTGAGGCGCTGGGGTTCTCCAGTGGCGTCGCGCCGGCGCAATGCAGCCAGTATACCGATCGTCGCAAATGTGCCCGCAAGTGGCGCTCCCGCGGACTGGTACTTTGCTTGTGGAAACGGCAATCCGTCGCGCCACTCCAGCGGTACGATGCCAGCGTAGGCGTCGGGATTGAGGCCATGTGCGGGCAGCTCGCGTAGCGGACCTTCTTCACCATAGCCGGTGACGTTGCAATGCACGATGCGGGGGTTCGTTTTGACGAGACTGTCGAAATCTATGCCTAGTTTTTGCAATCCCGTCGGCAGGCCGCCCACCAGGAAAACGTCAGCCCAGCCAGCGAGCGCTCTGATGACTTGTGGCCACTCCGGTGCGCGGCTTGACAGCGCGAGACTGCGGATACCCGCGTTCAGGCTGACGTGGAAGAGACCCTCGCCGTGGATATAGGGGGCGAAGCCGCGCGTAGCGTCGCCCGTCTTCGGATTCTCCACTTTAATCACTTCCGCCCCGACGTCGCGCAACAGACGTCCCGCGACTGGCCCTGGCATGTATCGGGTGAAATCTACGACCTTGAACGAGCCGGGTCGGGCGGGGGGGGTGTTTTCAGTATCGTGAATTGATATCATGATGTTAAATGCTATCGCCTAACAACCTCTATGGCAAGCTTTGGGACGCGCACGTGGTCGCGCAGCGGCCCGGGCATCCGGCGCTTGTCTACGTGGATCTTCACCTAGTGCACGACGGCACCTATCGGCAAGCATTCGAACTTCTCGACAAAAGTAAACTGTGTGTCCGCCGGCCTGACCTTACCGTGGGTACGACCGACCATTGTTTGCCGACCGTCGATCTGTCGCGCCCGTTGCCTGCCCTCGTGACGGGCCTCGTGGCCGCGTGCGAAAAGCACGGAATCCCCGTCTACGGCCCTGACCACGAGCACCAGGGTATCGTGCATGTCATCGGCCCGGAACTCGGCCTGACGCAGCCAGGCAAGACGGTGATCTGCGCTGATAGCCACACCACGACGCATGGCGCGCTCGGCGCGCTCCCGTTCGTCGCGGGTACGACTCAAGTCCTGCATGTGCTCGCGACACAATGTGTTCTACAGCGCCGTGCCCGCGCAATGAGCATCGAGATCCATGGCACCTTGCGGCGCGGTGTGACCGTCAAGGACCTCATCCTGGCGATCATCCGTCGCGAAGGCATCACCGCGGCGGCTGGCCACGCTGTCGAATTTTCCGGTAGTGCGGTGCGCGCGCTGAGCATTGATGAACGAATGACCCTCTGCAACATGGCCGCAGAACTCGGCGCGCGAACGGCCATGATTGCGCCCGACGACAAGACGCTTGACTACTTGCACGGCCGTCCATTCGCACCGAAAGGTTTCAACTGGGAGAGCGCCATAAGGCGCTGGCGTGCGCTGAGGTCCGACGACGACGCACACTTCGACACGCGCCTCAGCGTGGCCGCGACTGAGGTCGAGCCGATGGTGACGTGGGGATCTACGCCGGCGATGGCCATTCCGGTGAACGGCGTTGTTCCCCAGCCGGCAGCGATTGCAGACGTAGCGCAACGAGACTCGCTGGAACAGGCGCTTCGCTACATGGATCTCGCGCCGGGAACGCCAGCTGAACAACTTCCAGTGGACATCGTTTTCATCGGGTCGTGCACCAATTCGCGTATCGACGACCTGCGGGGCGCCGCCGCCATTCTTCGCGGGCGTAAGATTCCACGCCACGTTCGGCTGCTTGTAGTGCCAGGCTCGCAAGCGGTGCGGCGGCAAGCCGAGGCCGAAGGGCTGCACGAAGTTTTCCTTGGGGCGGGCGGCGAATGGGGACGTCCAGGTTGCAGCCTCTGTGTTGCCATGAACGATGAATTTGCAGGCGCCGGCAAATATGTCGCGAGCACGAGTAACCGCAATTTCCAGGGCAGGCAAGGGCCTGGGGCGCGCACACTGCTCGTGAGCCCGCTTACCGCTGCGGCAAGCGCGCTGGAGGGCAGGATCACTGACCCTCGGCGCTTTCTTTCGGTCTGACCGGGATGGAACCCTTCACAAATCTTCGCTCGCGCCTCATCCCGCTGCTTGCGCCCGATGTAGATACCGACCAAATCATCCCGGCGCAATACATCAACGTTTCTGGACGGGGGGCACTATCGGACGCGCTCTTTGCGCGCTTACGGGAGCAAGATCCCAGCTTCATATTAAACCGGCCTGAAATGAGCGGGCGGGCCGTGATGCTCGTCGGATCGAATTTCGGCTGCGGCAGCTCGCGCGAAGCAGCAGCCTGGGCGCTTGCCGCCTGGGGTATCCGCGCGCTGATCGGACGCTCTTTCAATGCCACTTTTCATAACAACTGCTTGCAGAACGGGGTGCTACCGATTACCGCACCTGCTGAGGCGCATAGTCGGCTCTGCGAGGCGGTTGCGGCGCAGCCGGGGCTCGAGGTATCGATCGATCTGGAGCGCGAGTGCGTCCAGGTGCCGGAGGCCGCCATCGAGTTTGCGACAGATGTCGAGCAATTCGCGCGCGATCTACTCTTGCGGGGCATTGATGAGTTGCAGTACCTCCTTGATCGTCGCACAAAGATCGAGGCCTACGAAAATCAAGTTGGAGTGTTGCAATGACTTCCAAGGTCGCAATAACGAAGGTTGAAACTATTCTGATCGCGGTGCCGTTTCGGGTGCCGTTCAAAATCGCAAGCGGTGGCGCGCGCCCGGTGGGAGAGAACGTGCTCGTACGCCTCCACACCGATCAGGGCATCGTCGGTATCGGGGAAACGCAGGCATGGCGGCGTCAAGGCAGTATCGAAACGTTCGCAAGCCTGAAATGCGCCATCGAGGACCACCTCGCGCCTCGCGTGGTCGGGCGATCGCCCTTTGAATTGGCGGGCATCATCAGCTCCATGGACGAGGCGCTTAGCCCGGCGTTATATGCCAAGGCTGCGATTATCGACGCGCTTTACGACCTGCAGGGCAAGCTGCTCGGCGTGCCAGTCTGGCAGATCCTTGGCGGCAAGTTCCGCGATACCGTCGGCGCCTGCGCTGTGCTGCCAATCAAGGATTCCCTGGAAGAGACGCTCGAGGGCGCGGACCAGTTCCATCGCCGCGGGTTCCGCAGCTTCACTGTTAAAGTGGGCGTGAACCCGGAGGCCGAGGTAAAGCTAGTGGCTGCGGTGCGCAACCGGTTTCCCGCCGCGATTCTCCGAGTTGATGCAAACGCGAGCATGCATTTTGATGGCGCGCTGGCGTTGCTGAAGAAGCTCGAGCCCTACGAGCTCGATGCAGCCGAACAGATGGTACCGATGTGGGACCTGGACGGTATGGCGGAGCTCGCGCGACGCGTAGACATTCCTATCATGGCCGACGAGTGTGTCGCCACGGTCTATGACCTACTGGAAGTGATCAAGCGACGCGCGGCTACCGTTATGCAGACTAAAGTCGCCAAGAACGGCGGCATTTGGCATATGCGGAATCTCTGGACGATTGCCCGCGCGGCGGAGATGCGAATTTATCCCGGTAACCATCCAAGCACCAGCGTTGCCACGGCGGCGGTCGCGCATCTTGCGGCGGCGTGGCCCGGCCCGCTCCTCGACGGACCCTTCGCCGTCGGGATAAGCGGCGCCTTTGCACGGGACGTGGTTCAAAACCCGCTGGTTGTTGAAAATGGCGCGGTGCGGGTGCCCGACGGCCCTGGACTCGGCGTCACATTGGACGAGGAGGCGATAGCCGCGATGCGGGTCGACAAATGAGAAAATCCCGGACGGGCGCGAAGGATTTGCCCAACCCCGAGGGTGCGCGCACGGTAGGTCGTGTCCTGCGTGCGCTCGAGTTGCTGGCGAGCCAGAACGAGCCGTTGCGGCTCATGGAAATCGCGCGGGGGCTCGACATGCCAACGAGCTCCGCGCATGTGCTCCTACAGCAACTGATACGGTACGACTACATCAGCCCCGTTGGCCAGGAACGTCGCTATGTTGCGGGGCCGGGCTTGGTGCTGCTTGGCAGCCGCGTTCGCGCTGGCCTGCAGATCGTCAAGGCGGCGCGGCCTGTGCTCGAGGAGCTTGCCGCAGCTACCGGCGAGAACGTGTATCTCGGTATCCGCCAGGCGCGTGGCATCGCTTATGCGGACTCGGTGGAAGCGGAGTCCGGGGTCATGGCGCGCTTTCCTCTCGGCTCGGTTCGGCCCCCGCATGCCACTAGTCCGGGCAAGGTGTTCCTCGCATTCCATGTGCCCCCAGGGCAGCTCGACAGCGTTCTCGGACCGGAGCCGCTGCAGGCGCTCACCCGGTACTCGACCACCGACCGCGTTAAGCTTCGCCGGCAGCTGGAGCAGATTCGCGCGCGCGGTTACGCGTTAAACGAACAGGAGGCGGTCGAAGGCGCATTCGGCATCTCGACACCGATATTCGACGCTGATGGCTTCCTCGCCGGGTGTATCACCGTCGGCATACCGGGCGTGCGTTTCAAGAGTCGGCGCGATATGGTGATCAAGAAGGCGGTTGCTGCCGCCACGGAGGTTTCCCGTAAAATGGGCGTGGAGAACTGGGGCAACGTGGTCAGGTCGTTTTCGAAGCGGGCTTAACCGCCCCCTTGCCGGCAGAGAAGCGATTGACCTCGATACCGAAGGCCTCCCGGTCCCACATCTCCCGATAGGTTGCCTTCGCCTGCTCGCGTAGGGCGGTCTTGGAGATCTTTTGCGAGGGCGTCTTCGGCAGATCGTCGACGAATTGCACGTAGCGCGGAACCATGAAGTAAGCCATTTTGCGGACCGCATAGTCGATGACCGCCTCTTCGGTGAGCTCCGGCGCGGCCTTTACTATAAAAACCGCCACCTCATCTTCGCCGAGCTCTGAGGGGACCGGCACCGCCGCGGCTTCGAGGATGGCCTCGTGGCCGTTGAGAATCGACTCGATCTCGAACGCCGAAATGTTCTCGCCGCGGCGGCGGATCGCGTCCTTCACCCGGTCAACGAAGAAGAGATACCCATCCTCGTCGATGTAGGCCCGGTCGCCGGTGTGGAACCAGAGGTTGCGGAACGCGGAAACAGTGGCCTCGACCTTGCCGTAGTACCCGCAGAACATGGTCCATGGCTGCTTCGTGCGGATGACGATCTCGCCTGGCGTGCCGCGCGGCACCTCGACATCGTTCTCATCCACGATGCGCAGCTCGATGCTCTCGGCGATCCTCCCTGAGGTGCGTGGCTTGTCGTATGCCTCACCCGGGGCGAGCACTGCAATCGGGCAAGCCTCTGACAGGGCAAACTGCGAAATGATCTTCAGACCCCATCGCTCTTCGAGCTGCTTGCGGTTGGGTGGCGGCGGCACGATCGCTGCTATGCGTACCGGATTGTCCCGCTCCTCGGGTGTGACGGGCAGCTTCTCCAGAATGGAGGTCACGATCATCATCGCGTTGAATTGCGTGGCACGGTAGCGATGAATATCCGGCCAGAAACGCCGTGCCGAAAAACGGGTCTCGAGCGCTATCGTCGCCCGCGCCCAGAGCGCCGTCAGCGTCGAGTAGTTGAGCGCATTTCCATGAAATAACGGCAGGCAAGTGTAAAGCCGGTCCTGTGGCTCCAGTGCCATGCGTGTCGCCTGGGTGCGCGCGATGCTTAGCGAATGCGCGTGCGGGCAGATGCTCCCCTTGGATGGGCCGGTCGTGCCGGAGGTGTAGAGGATGAGCCAAGGGTCCCATGCGTGCAGCGTGATGCCGAGTGAGCGCTCGCGCAACGCCTCGCCGTCTGCGAGCAAGTCTTCCCAGGACGGGAACTCCATTCCGGATGACTGCTCATCGGGGTGCAGTACAGCAAGCGGGAGGTTCACGTCAGGCCAGGCTTCCCGCAGTGCCGTCAGATAGGTGTCCTGCACAATAACGTGCGTGCAATTGGCGTCCTGGAGGTAGTAGCGAAGCAAGTCTCCACGCGCCGCCGTATTTATGGGTACGTTGAGCGCGCCAAGTTTGGCGACGGCAAACAGTGTAAGGATATATCGCGGGCTGTTGTCGAGGAGGGTGGCGACGCGCACGCCGCTGACAACGCCCCACTTGCGCATCCCGTGAGCAAGCTGAGTGGAAATCCGTTCGGTGTCAGCGTACGAGAACACTTGATCCCCGTGAAGGACAAACGGCCATTCCGGCTGCGCTTCCGCGGCGCGGTAAAGGACCTTCGGAAGTACGCGTTCTTCCAAGGGTAAATCGAACATCGTTGTGTCTACTATGTAAGTTAAATGGAATTGTTGCCGCTTGACGACGGCACTGACAGTCTATCAAAATATTGTATTAGATTCAGCATACTGAAATTTAATATATGGAATCGATACGGTCGATGCATAATCTTCCAGAGTACAGCGACGTTGTGGTGGTAGGGGCCGGCAACGCCGCTCTATGCGCGGCGCTATCGGCTGCCGAACACGGTGTGTCGGTGCTCGTGCTGGAGCGCGCGCCCGAGGCGGAGTCGGGTGGCAACACACGTTTTACCGCCGGTGGCA
Source organism: Betaproteobacteria bacterium (assembly GCA_023266235.1). Classification (GTDB taxonomy): domain Bacteria; phylum Pseudomonadota; class Gammaproteobacteria; order Burkholderiales; family SG8-41; genus PALSA-1004. The sequence continues at coordinate 2,834 of JAHFRL010000153.1, read as the reverse complement.
TCAAGTGCGTCTACGACGGGGTCGAGGATCTGAAGATGCTGATGCCGCACCTTACTCCGGACGAAATCGCGATCACCGATTTCGGCACGCACCCGGAGGCGAGATACTACGACGACATGGGCCGGGAAACCCAGTACCGGTCGGATCCGGACCTCACCGAGGTGCTCGTTACGCGTAGCCGCGACACGATCCGATGGATGCGTAGTAAAGGGGTGCGCTTCCTCCCGATGTACGGCCGTCAGGCCTTCAAGGTCGACGGTCGTTTTAAGTTCTGGGGCGGACTCACGATCGAGTCAGTCGGCGGCGGGCCCGGGCTGGTTGAGGCGCTGACTCAGGCAGTGCGCAAAGCAGGCATCCCCATAGCGTATCAGGCCCGCGCTATAGCACTGGCGGCAGACGACGACGGGGTGAAGGGCGTGAGGGTGAAGTACCTTGGCAGAACCGTTCATGTGCGAGCCAAATCCGTCGTTCTCGCCGCCGGCGGATTCGAAGCGAACGCCGAATGGCGAACGCGCTACCTTGGACCCGGCTGGGAACTTGCGAAGGTGCGGGGTACCCGCTTCAATTCCGGCGATGGTATCCGCATGGCCCTCGAGGTAGGCGCCATGCCGACGGGCAATTGGTCGGGCTGCCATTCGGTCGGATGGGATCGGAACGCCACCGAATTCGGTAATCTCGCCGTGGGGGACAACTACCAGAAACATTCCTACCCGTTCGGTATCATGCTTAACGCGAACGGCGAGCGATTTGTCGACGAGGGCGCGGACGTGTTCAGTTATACCTATGCGAAATACGGCCGGGTTGTACTTGGTCAACCGGGTCAGTTTGCGTGGCAGGTCTTCGATCGCAAGGCGCAGCCCTTCCTGCGCGACGAATATCGGTTCAAGGGCATGACCAAGGTGCGCGCCGACTCGCTGGAAGATCTGGTGCGTAAACTTGACGACGTCAACCCGGTACGCGCGCTCGAGACCATCACGGCCTTCAACGCCGCGACCCCTGGCCCGGAGATCCGCTTTGACCCGAATGTGAAAGACGGGCGCAAAACCATCGGTCTCGCCATTCCGAAGTCGAACTGGGCGAATCCAATCGACGAGCCGCCCTTCGAAGCCTACGCCGTCACTTGCGGCATCACGTTCACGTTCGGCGGCGTGAAGATCAACACCAAGGCGGAAGTCATCGATACCGATGACTTGGTCATTCCGGGCCTTTACGCAGCGGGCGAAATGGTCGGAGGTCTCTATTATTTCGGCTATCCGAGCGGGAGCGGGTTGATGTCGGGGGCCGTTTTCGGCCGGATTGCGGGGGGCAGCGCAGTTCGATGCGCTGCGGGCAGGAGCTCCTAACGGCAGTCGTTATTGCAGAGGAGAGAGGAACATGCGTCTACGAATATTATTCGCGGTAATCGGCGTCGCCGTGGCCGCTGCAGCCAGCGCTCAGGACTATCCGGTCAAGCCCATCCGAATGGTCGTCCCGTGGCCGCCCGCCGGGGGTACCGACATCGTCGCGCGGTTGATCGCTGCAAAAATGACCGATGCCTGGCGCATCCAGGTAGTCGTTGACAACCGAAGCGGCGCTACCGGCACGATCGGAACCAATCTGGTGGCGAGAGCCACCCCGGATGGCTACACGCTGCTATTGGGGACGAACGCCACCCATGCCATCGCGGTCAACTTGATTCCCAATTTGCCGTACGATCAAGAAAAAGATCTCACCCCGATCACACGTGTCGCTTCGGTGCCGCACATCCTGTCCGTGAATCCCGCGCTTCCGGTGCACACCGTCGCGGAACTCATCGCGTTGGCCAAAGCCCGGCCCGGGAAAATCGCATTTGGTTCTGCGGGCTACGGGAGCACTCCGCACTTGGGAGGAGAGCTGTTCAAGATCGTGACGGGCGTGAATCTCCTGCACGTGCCGTACAAAGGAACGGGGCAGTCGCTCCAGGATACGCTCGGCGGAATGGTTTCGGTCTCGTTTGACACCATGCCATCCGTAATCGGTTACATCAAGAGTGGCATGTTAAGACCTCTTGCGGTTATGGGCCCGAGGAGGGTTCCGGTGTTGCCGGAGGTTCCCACTATTGCGGAGGCGGGTGCTTCAGGCGCCGAACAGGTGACATGGTATGGATTGTTCGGGCCGGGAGGCCTGCCGAGTCACATCGTGCGCAAGCTGCACGGAGAGATCGTGAAGATCGTTCAGCTGCCGGACGTCAAAGCCCGATTCGAAACGTTGGGGGTCGATGAAACCGCCGGCGCTTCTCTCGAAGAATTCGCGGCGATGCTCAAGGCGGACGTCGCGAAGTACGCGAAGGTTGTCAATGCGGCCGGCCTGAAGAACGAATGACTCTGCCTGTGGGGTGCGAATTCCTAATCAAGCGGTCCGTGGCGTGTGAAAGAGGCCCGCACTGTCCAACAATTCAGCCGGGGTTTGCGACCAAGCTGTAGGCATGAGTGCTGCGCCACTGTGTTCTGGTGCAGCCGCGGCGGGATAAGCGTTCGGCCAAGCGGTTCTTCCGCAAGCTACTCAGGGGTCTGCAGTACGTCCCGTGGATCATCGTGACCGACAAACTGGGCAGCTACGCGGCAGCCAAGGCAGAGGTGCTGCCCACCGTTGAGCATCGTCGGGGTAGGTGGCTCAACAATCGGGCGGAAAACTCCCACGGGCCGACCCGAGAACGCGAGCGTCGAATGCGAGGCTTCAAGAGCCCCGGGCACGCGCAACGATTCCTGTCGGTGTTTGGGGTGATCACATCGTTTTCCCGTCCCGGACGGCATCTATTGGCCGCGGCGAACTACCGGGAGCTATAAGTGTTAAGTTGAAACGCGGTTTCAACTTCA
>JAHFRL010000036.1 GCA_023266235.1 Betaproteobacteria bacterium | reverse complement strand
CATCTGCATTTCATCGAGCATTTACGACCGGATCTCCGGAAACCTGATGGTGCAGAACCGCAAGAGGAAGAAGGTCGCGCTGAGCGATCGGCGGCCGACGCTCTGAAGTAAACGCGGCAGACGCGGGCGGATCGATTTTTGCTGTCCGTCGGAGCTGAATGGATTATGGTATTCTTGTCTGCGGGATCACGCGTACGGAGAGGGAAAGCATGGCAAAGAAGAAGAAGAAGCGCGCGAAGGGCAACGGCGAGGTTCTGGCCGACGCGAAGGAAACAACCGCGATCGAGCAGTATTGGCACCTGGCGGGCCGCCCCCAACCCCGCAAGCCGCCCAAGGACTACAAGTACGTCGAAGAGCTTGCTCACCTGCAGGTGGAACTCATCAAGCTCCAGGAATGGGTCCGTCTGCGCGGCCTGAAAGTCGCGGCGATCTTCGAAGGCCGCGATGCCGCCGGCAAGGGGGGCGTCATTAAACGCATCGCTGAAAGCCTCAACCCAAGGGTATGCCGGATTGTCGCGCTGGGTACGCCAACCGAGCGGGAACGCGGCCAGTGGTATTTCCAGCGCTACGTTCCTCATCTGCCGGCGCCGGGTGAGATCGTCCTCTTCGACCGCAGTTGGTACAACCGCGCCGGCGTGGAGCACGTCATGGGTTTTTGCACCAAGGCCGAATACAAGGAGTTCCTGCGCGCCTGCCCGCTGTTTGAAGAGATGCTGATTCGTTCCGGTATTTTCCTAATCAAGTACTGGTTCTCGGTGAACGACGAGGAGCAGGAGAAGCGCTTCCAGGAACGGATTCGCAATCCGACCAAGCGCTGGAAGCTGAGCCCGATGGACATGGAGTCGCGTAAACATTGGAGCGAGTATTCCAAAGCCAAGGACGTCATGTTTGAAGCTACGGACCGGAAAGAAAGCCCTTGGTACGTCGTGAACGCAGACAAAAAGAAACGGGCCCGCCTCAACTGCATTGCCCATTTTCTGCAGCAGATCCCCTATGAAAATATGACTCCGGTCGAAATCGAAGTGCCGCCGCGGCAAGGCGACATCGGCTACCAGCGCCCGAAGATGTCGAGCCAGCGGTTCGTGCCCACGGTTTACTAGCTGACTGCCGCCATGACATCGCGAGCTTGACGCCCCCGGCTTTCCTACTCCCATCTTCATCAAGCGTGTTCCTTACCAGCAAAAACGCACAGATGAGAACCGACCGGCGAACGCACGCGCGATTGTCGTGATACACGTCGAGACGCCGAACGCCGGCGGCTGACAGCGCCGATTTTGCGGATGGCTGTTCCGCCGTGCGGAAAAATGACCGAGGAGATCGCGTCCGGCGCGGCGCCCGTTGTATCATCTGCGACGTAGTCCGAGGCACGACTTGCCGCGCCGGCCGGCCTTGAGGCGACCGCTGCGGGAAGCGCGCCAACCCCAGGCAAACTGCGATCGAACGTGCAAAGAACAGATTTCTCCGACGCGCGTCTGCTGCAGCTGATGGCCGCGGTTGTCATGGCGATCGCCGCGTGGTTCGCCTTCAGGCATTGGTTGCCGGAAGCATGGCGCGTGCCGGGCAGCCCCGAGCTCTACCTCACGGGGGTCGCCGGCGCGATTCTGCTGCTGGTGCCGGCCGCGTTCGCGCTCGCCAAGCGCGGCGGCAGGAGCCGCGATCCGATCGGCTGGTTCAATGCGCACTTGGTGTGCTCCTCGCTGGGCGCGGTCCTGATCACAATCCACTCCGGTGGGTTTCTGCGCCGGCCGCCGGCGCTGCTGCTGCTCGCAATTCTCGCGCTTGCCGCCCTCGGCGTGTGGGCGCGCGTGCGCGGCGCGCGCCGCATGGCCGCGACCTTTGCCTCCAAAGCGCCGGCGTTCCGCGTGCCGGACCGTGCGACGCGCGAGCGGTTGCAGGCGGTTCTCGGCGCGAAGCGGCGGCTGCTGGGCGAGCTCGACCCCGCGGCGCAAGAAAGGTTGTTCTCGGTCACGCTGCCGCACCTCGTGCGGCGGCCGCGCCTCGCCATCGCCTATCAGAAGCTCGCACGCGAGGAAACGCGGTTGCTCGGGACGCGCCGCGCAGCCGGTCTCGCCCAGGGCTGGTGGCGGCCGTTGCACATGGCGCTGGCCTGGATCTTCGTGGCGGGAGCGCTCATCCACGTGATCACGGTGACCTTCTTCGCCGGCTATGTTGCCGGCGGCGGTGAAATTACCTGGTGGCATCTCGCCGCATGGTGAACGGATGAGCGCCGCGCAAACGCAGGACGGCGGCCGGCTGGCGCTGCTGATCGATTTGGAGCGCTGTACGGGCTGCAAAAGCTGCGAGGTTGCGTGCAAGCAGGAACACCGCCTCGGGCCCGGCGAGTACCGCAACAAGGTCGTCTGGACGAGCGGAGTGGATGACGCGGGCCTCGCTTTTCTCGCGCTCACCTGCCAGCACTGCGAGCGCCCGGCGTGCTTGCGCGCATGCCCGGTCAATCCCAAGGCCATCGAGAAAGATGCGCTCACCGGGGTCGTGAGCGTCGTCGAGTCGCGCTGCACCGGTTGCGGCGAGTGCGTGATCGCGTGCCCCTACAGCGCGATGGGGTACGATCCGAAAGGCCACCACGCGGTGAAATGCGATTTGTGCGTCGACCGGCGCGCGCAGGAGCAGACCACCGCCTGCGCCAGCGTCTGTCCGGCGCGGGCAATCCGTTTTGGCACGCGCGACAATTTGCTCGCCGGGGCGCAGCGCGAGGGACGCACGCCGCGGGACCACGATCATTTCCTGCTGGGCCCGGCCACAATCTACCTTGAGCGCCTGCCGGCGCGCGATGCGGCCGGTGCGGCGCACGTGCCCTCGCGGGTAGCGCCGGCCGATGGCCGCCGCCCGGCGTTCATGGACGCCGTGGCGGCGCAAGCCATCGTCATCGCGTCGCAGCCGGCGTTCCCCTACGGCCTGCCGCGTGAGTCGGTCAGCGCCGACCGCGTGGTTCCCGGCGGCTGCAACATCTGTTTCAACTGCTGCAGCACCAAGTTCCACTTCAAGGGCAGCGATTTGGTGCGCATCACCGGTAACGAGGAAGACCCCCTGCTTGAGGGCCGCGTGTGCCCGAAGTCCCAGTTGACACTGCAGCTCTATCACAGCCCGCACCGGCTGTTGCATCCGCTGAAGCGGGTCGGCGCGCGCGGCGAAGGCCGCTTCGCGCCCATCTCGTGGGCGCAGGCGCTCGACGAGATCGCGGACCGGCTGCGGCAGGTGCGCAACGAGTGCGGACCCGAGGCGCTCGCCCTCTTCATCGGCACGCGCACGGGCATGCTCGATTGTTTCGGCTATACGCGCCTCTTCGCGCAGTTGTGGGGCACGCCGAACAAGGAAGGCACCGACCCGTTCTGCGCAAGCGGCAAGAACGTCGCCTACGAGATCACGCAAGGCCGCATCGGCAGCGGCAACAGCTACACCGCGGCCGACATCGGCTCGGCGCAGCTCTACCTCTACCTCGGCGACAACCAGGCGGAGACGCGCCCCGTGTACTTCGGTATGGTCAACGACTGGCGCCTGCGCAACGGCGCGAGGATGGTCGTCGTTGACCCGCGCCTTACCGCCACGGCCGCCAAGGCCGATCGCTGGCTCGCGATCCGGCCGGGCACCGACATGGCGCTCGGGCTCGCGATGTGCCACCACATCCTGGCGGAACAGTTGCACGATGCGCGCTTTTGCGCCGGCTGGGTACTCGGCTTCAGTGAGTGGCGCGACTTCATTCTCGGGCGCGGCTACACGCCGGAGTGGGCCGAGCCGATCACCGGCATCGCCGCCGCCGAGATCCGCCGGCTGGCGCATGAGATCGCCACGGCCGACGGTTGCGTGATCTTCGCCAGCCGCGGCATCAACCAGCATACCAACGGCACGCAGACCAACCGCGTGCTGATGTTCCTCGCCGCCATCACCGGCAATTGGGGCCGGCGCGGCGGCTCCTTCTTCAACATGAGCGCCAACACGCCGATTGCGCCCAACGCACCGGCGCATCGGCGGCCGCAGATCGCCCGCCCGCGCGTACGCCGCAGCCCCAGCGGCTGGACCGAGGCGATGACGCGCGGCAAGCCATATCCCATTCGCGCCCTCATCGCCTGCAACAACCCGCTGGCGCAGTGGCCCGGGCAGGCTGCCGCGCGCGAGGCCTTCCGGGCGCTCGATCTGCTGGTGCACATCGAGCTCTTTGCCAACGAGACTTCCGCTTTCGCCGACTACGTGCTGCCCGCCGCGACCGGCATCGAGAAAGGCGAAATCGGGCGGGCCAACGACGATCGGCGCATCGTCTGGATCGACCGGATGATCGACCCGCCGGGCGAAGCCAAGGCGGACGGCTGGATCTGGATCGAGCTCGGCAAGCGCTTCGGCTTTGACGACGTGCTGAAGGAGGAATACAAGGACCCGCGCATCTTCTGGGACGAAGTGTGCATCGACAACAACCTCCTGCGCGGCTGCACGCAGAAACGGCTGCATTCGGTACCCTATCGCTGGGTGCGCCATCCGGTGGCGAGCGAGGAGGCGCCCGAAATCGAGACGCTGTACCTGGAAGGCACCACCGCCGCCGGCGCGTCGGCGGGGCACCGGTTTCCGACCAAAAGCGGCAAACTCGAATTCTGGACGGACGAGCTGGAGAAGAAGTTCAACACGCTCGGCCTGTCGGCGCTGCCCGAGTTCTACTCCGAACGCGAGCAACTCGTCGATCTGCCCTACGTGGAACTCGATGACAGCGATGCCGATGAGGGTGTGATCTCGCCGTTCTGCCGCCCCGACACCGCCAGCGCGCGCGGGCGGATCGTGGCGGCCTCCGGCGACGGCCCGGGCGCGCAGCTGCGTGCGCAGGGATTCGATACCGAGCTCGTTACGGGGCGGCCTGCCGCGGCGCATTTCCACAGCTGGACGCACTACTTCTGGCAGGCGCAGGAGATGTGGCCGGACTTGTACTGTCAACTCCATCCCGCCAAGGCCGCGCGCCTCGGTGTCGCCGACGGTGACCGCGTGCGGATTGAGACCGCGCATGGCACGATCGAAGCCGTGGCCTGGGTGCACACCGGCATCCGCGCGAGCGCGGTGTTCATCCCGATCGGCTGGGGCGAGCGCCAGCCGTATCACCCGTGGCGCTCGGTGAACTTCCTCACCGACAAGACGCAGCGCGACCCGGTATCGGACCAGACGAATCTCAAGGCGCTGCTCTGCCGGGTGTCGCGCGTATCGGCCTGAGCGCACAGCGCTCGCCGCCACGGCGGCGATGATCTCGATGCCCAGTGAGTTCATGGCACGATGAAACCGGGTAGGTTTGTGCCTGTCTACGGCGCCGCCCGCCTTGGGGGTGTGGAAACAGCGGCTGCCGCGGTCCGCATACCGGCTGGCAAACAAACCAGAGCCGGAATCAGGGGTGGGTCGCCGCCCAACCACGCCGCATCATCCACGTCGTGCTATACTAATCAAATAATAATAGCGCGCCGACGACCGAGGCATAGGCGCGGGACGGCAAATTTCCAACCATCATTCGCAGGAGGGGGAGTTATGTCCAGGTCCACATCGCTTCTAAGGCAATTACCGCTCGTGCCATTTCTGTTCATGGCCGGCATTACACTGTTAACGCCGTCGGTCGCAATCGCGCAAGCACAACAGCAAGCTCAACCGCAGGCTGCGCCACCGCCAATTCCGCCGACCTGGGCGCAGGGACGCTCTGCCGACCAGGAGAATTCCCAACTCGCGCCGCATCCGCCGGGAATGACAGCCAAGCCTGGCTCAGAAATTCCGCTCAACCAGATCAAGCTGCCGAAAGGCTTTGCGATCAGCCTGTGGGCCGAGGGCGCGCCCAACGCCCGCGAGATGGCGATCGGCAAGAAAGGCACGGTGTTTGCCGGCACGCGTTTTGTCGGCAACGTCTATGCGATCGTCGATAAGGGCGGTTCGCGCGAGGTCAAGACCATCCTGAAAGGCCTCTATCGCCCGAGTGGCGTTGTCTACAAGGACGGCGCGCTCTACGTCGCCGAGCTGTCGCGCATCCTGCGTTATGACAACATTGAAGACCGGCTTGACAATCCGCCGCAACCGGTCGTGGTATTCGACGTGCTGCCGAAAGACGAGCCGCACGGCTGGAAGTACATGAAGGCCGGCCCTGACGGCTGGCTCTACTTCCAGATCGGCGCACCGGGCAACATCGTCATGCCGCCGTACACGCATGCGCAGATCGCGCGCGTCAATCCCGACAAGGGCATACTGGAAACCGTCGCGCGCGGCATACGCAACGGCAGCGGCATGGATTTCCATCCGGTAACCAGGCAGCTGTGGTTCACCAACAACGGCCGCGACTGGGTCAACGACGAAATGCCGAACGACACGCTGCATCGCGTGACGCGCAAAGGCATGAACTTCGGCTATCCGTTCTGCCACCAAGGCGACTTCCTCGACCCCGAGTTCGGCAAGGGCCGTTCGTGCAAGGAATTCGATCCGCCGGCGGCGAAACTCGGGCCGCACGTCGCCGCGCTCGGCATGCGTTTTTACACCGGCAAGATGTTCCCCGCTGAATACAAGAACAGCATCTTCATCGCCGAGCACGGCTCGTGGAACCGCACCAAGAAGACGGGCTATAACATCAGCCGCGTCGTTCTCGACGGCTCGGGCAAGGTCGTGAAGTACGAGACGTTCGCCGAGGGCTTCCTGCAAGGCGAAACCTTCTGGGGCCGGCCCGCCGACGTGCAGATGCTGCCCGATGGCTCGCTGCTCGTATCGGACGATGTGGCGGGCGCGATTTATCGCATCACCTACAAACGCTGACGATACGTCATATCAGGCCCTCGCCGCATTGCGCGGCGGGGGTTTTTTGTCGGCGCAAATATAATACATGAGGCTCGCACAGGTTTTGCGTGACGGCATGCTCGCGATCGCTGTGCCGGCGGCCCTGCTAGCGACATCTTCGGCGTGCGCCGCGGATGCCGCCAGCGGTGAGCGCAAAGCGGTAGTCTGTGTTGCCTGTCACGGTGTCGGCGGCAATTCAGCCAGCCCGGGCGTGCCGTCGCTTGCAGCACAGCCGCCGCTTTATGTCTATTATCAATTGCTGCAGTTTCGCGAAAAACGGCGCGTAGACGCGCAAATGAGTCCGTTCGCGGCAAACCTCAGCGATCGCGATATGCAGGACATCGCCGCCTATCTCGCGGTTCAGCCGGTACACGCCCCAACCCAGCCGGCCGATGCGGAAAAAAGCGCCGCCGGCAAGAGCGTCGCCGATCATAATCACTGCGGGTCGTGCCACCTGCAGGCATATTCCGGGCAGAACCACATACCGCGCGTTGCCAGCCAGCACTACGATTACCTGGTGAAGCAGTTGCGCGGCTTTAAAACCGGCGCCCGCCCCGATATCGACGGCACCATGGCGAGCGCCGCACAGCCGCTCACCGATCAGGATATCGAGAGCGTCGCGCATTACCTCTCACGCTTGAAGTAGGCCCGCCACAAGCCGGCTTGCCACGTGAAATCCGCTGCCCCGATTTCTTTGTCGCTTGCGCTGATATTAGCAGCGCTTTCGTCCCCCAGCGCCGCCCAGCAGGCCACGCCTGCACCGCAACCGGTGCTGCTGCCCGAAGTCGTGACGAGCGCGACGCGCACCGAGCGCGACAGCTTCGATCTGCCGGTTGCGATCGACAGGGTCGACAAAGGCGTAATCCAGGAAGACAAGCCGCAGGTCAACCTGTCGGAATCGCTCAACCGCGTGCCGGGCATCGCGATACTCAATCGCCAGAACTACGCGCAGGACCTGCAGATCTCGTCGCGCGGCTTCGGCGCGCGGTCGGCCTTCGGCGTGCGCGGCATTCGGCTCATCGCCGACGGCATACCGGCAACCCTGCCCGACGGCCAGGCGCAGGCGGCGTCATTCAACCTGGGTTCGGCCGAGCGCATCGAAGTGATGCGCGGCCCGTTCTCGAGTCTCTACGGCAACGCAGGGGGCGGCGTGATTCAGTTGTTCACCGCCGACGGTCCGCCGGAACCCACGCTGAGCGGCTCGCTGTTCGGCGGCAGCTATGGCATGTACAAAGGTAGCCTGCAACTCGGCGGCCAGGACGGGCCGTTCAATTACATCTTCGATGCATCGCGCTTTCACACCGACGGCTTTCGCGATCACAGCACCGCGACACGCGATCAATCCAACGCCAAGTTCAAGCTGCCGCTGCAGAATGGAGTGGTGACGATGCTGGTCAACACGCTCGATCAGCCCGAAACCCAGGACCCGCTCGGACTCAATCGCACGCAAGTCATCACGAACCCGCGCCAGGCCGACGCAAGCGCGTCCACTTTCAATACGCGCAAGAGCGTGCGCCAGAATCAGCTTGGGCTCGTGTATGACGTGAACCTCGGCAGCGCCGACAAACTGCAGGCCAAAACCTATCTCGGCGACCGCCAGGTCACGCAGTATCAGGCGATTCCGCTCGCCGCGCAGGCGGCAGCGACTTCGTCCGGCGCGGTCGTCGATCAGGATTTCGGCTATGAGGGGCTGGGCCTGCGCTGGACGCGCAGCGTGAGCGAGGGCGAACGGCCGCTTACCTTCAGCACCGGGTTTGACCATGACCGCATGGCCCAGCATCGCAAAGGGTACATCAACAACAACGGCATATCGGGTGCGCTCAAACGCGACGAAGACAACACGGTGACCAACACGGACCTCTACGCGCAGCTCGAATGGAAGTTCGCGCCACGCTGGAACGCCAGCGCCGGCATGCGCCACAGCCGCTTGCGTTTCAATTCCAAGGATTACTTCATCGCGCCGGGCAATCCCAACGATAGCGGCAGCGTAAACTACAGCAAAACCACGCCGGTCGCCGGCATCGTGTTCAATGCGGCGCCGGCATGGAACATCTACGCGAATCTCGGTCGCGGCTTCGAGACACCGACGTTAATCGAGCTTGCGTACCGTCCGGGCGGCGCGACCGGGCTCAACCTCGCGCTGCAACCGTCAACGAGCCTGCACAAGGAAATCGGCGTCAAAGGCAAGCTCGGCAATGCAGCACGCGTTAACTTGGCCCTGTTTCACATCGATACCAGCGACGAAATCGTGATCAACAGCTCGGTCGGCGGCCGCACCGATTACAAGAACGCCTCGAAAACGCGGCGCGAAGGCGTCGAGCTCTCATTTGAAAGCTACCTGGGCGCGGGCTTCGAAGCGTATCTCGCCTACACCTGGCTCGGCGCCCAGTTCACCCAGACGTTTACATCGGGTGTTCCGGCGGTCACGGTCCCGGCGGGCAATAAGCTGCCGGGCGTGCCGGCTTACATGCTATTCGGCGAACTCGTCTGGCGCCACACGGCGAGCGGCTTTCATGCCGGAGTTGAACTGCGCGCGAGCGGCAAGGTCTATGTGAATGACGTGAATAGCGCTTTCGCCGACCCGTACACCGTCGGCAATGTGCGCGCCGGCTTCGAGCAGCACAGCAAGAAATGGCGCCTGACGGAATTCGTGCGTATCGACAACGTAACCGACCGCCAGTACATCGGCTCGGTCATCATCGCCGACAGCAATAGTCGCTTTTATGAACCATCGCCGGGCCGCAATTACCTGCTGGGACTCAACGCGCAACTGAGCTTCTGATTTCGGTGCGGGTTGCCAAAGCGCTGACAAGCTGCAAGAATTTCTCCCCTGCACTTATATGGATACGCATTGCGTGATTGCATTGACTGTCAACGGCGAAGCGCGCCGCTTCGAGCAACCGCTCAACTGCCAGCAGCTGCTCGAGGGTTTGCACCTCGCCGGCAAGCGCGTCGCGCTCGAGCGCAACGGCGAGATCGTGCCGCGCAGCCGGCTTGGCGAGCAGATACTGGCCGACGGCGACAAGCTCGAGATCGTCGTCGCCGTCGGCGGCGGTTGACCCCGGTCAATGCAACTTCGATTGCGACGGCGCATACTTATTGCCGAATCCTGAATCCCGGATCCGACCATGAAACCCAACGAGAATCTCGATCCACTGATCATCGCCGGCAAGTCCTACCAGTCGCGCCTGCTGGTGGGCACCGGTAAATACCGGGATTTCGCCGAAACGCGTGCGGCAGTCGAAGCGAGCGGCGCGCAGATCGTGACCGTCGCTATCCGCCGCACCAACATCGGCCAGGACGCGAACCAGCCGAGCCTGCTCGACGCGCTGCCGCCGTCGCAATTCACGATCCTGCCCAACACTGCGGGCTGCTACAGCGCCGACGACGCGGTGCGCACGCTCAGGCTCGCGCGCGAACTGCTCGACGGCCACAATCTGGTCAAACTCGAAGTGCTCGGCGACCAGCAAACGCTGTTCCCGAATATGGCGGAAACCCTGAAGGCTGCCGAAACCCTGGTGAAGGACAACTTCAAGGTCATGGTTTACTGCAGCGACGACCCGATCGCGGCGAAGCAGCTCGAGGAAATCGGCTGTGCCGCGGTGATGCCGCTCGCTTCGCTCATCGGCTCGGGCATGGGCATCCTCAACCCGTGGAACCTGCAGATCATCATCGACAATGCCAAGGTGCCGGTGCTGGTCGACGCCGGCGTCGGCACCGCCTCCGACGCCGCGATCGCGATGGAACTCGGCTGTGACGGCGTGTTGATGAATACGGCGATCGCGGCGGCGAAAAACCCGGTGCTGATGGCCTCCGCGATGAAGAAGGCGGTCGAGGCCGGCCGCGCAGCGTTTCTCGCCGGCCGCATGCCAAAAAAGCCTTACAGCGCGAGCCCGAGTTCGCCGACCGGCGGGCTCATCGCCTAGCTACCCGCGCGGTCCCGAAACAGCGGCCTCAGCATCGACGCGGATCGTTGCTGGAGCGACGATACCAGGCAGCGTAATAGAGCACCGGGATCACCACCAAGGTCAGCAGGGTCGAGACGAAGATCCCGAACAGCAGCGAAATCGCCAGGCCGTTGAAGATCGGGTCGTCGAGGACGAACAGCGCGCCGAGCATGGCGGCGAGCCCCGTCAGGACGATCGGTTTTGCGCGCACCGCGGCGGCCTGGATCACTGCCTCATCCAAGCCGACACCCCGCTCGCGCTCGAGGTTGATGAAATCGACGAGCAGGATCGAATTGCGCACGATGATGCCGGCGAGCGCGATCATGCCGATCATCGAGGTCGCGGTAAATTGCGCGCCGAGCAGCGCGTGCCCGGGCATGACGCCGACAACCGTCAGCGGTATCGGCACCATGATGATGAGCGGGGTCAAATACGACTTGAACTGCGCGACGACCAGCAGATAAATCAGGACCAGGCCCGCGGCATAGGCGAGGCCCATGTCCCGAAAGGTCTCATACGTGACCTGCCATTCGCCGTCCCATTTGATCGCGTAGCCGTGATACGGGTCGGGCGGTTGGCGGATGAAATAATCCGCGAGCACGCCGCCTTCCGGCAATGCTTTGCCGGCGACTTGCGCGCGGATCGCGAACATGCCGTAGAGCGGGCTGTCAAGCCTGCCCACCATGTCGCCGACGACGTAGACGACCGGCAGCAGGTCTTTGTGGTAGATCGTTTTCTCGCGCTCGCTCGCGACGATGCTGACCAGCTCCGACAGCGGCACCAGCGCGCCGTCCTGGGCCCTGACCGTGAGCTTCAGCAGATTATCGAGGCTGCCCTGCTTTTCCGGCGCGAGCGTCAGGCGTACCGGTATCTCGTATTTCGCTGCACCGCTGTGTATCGGCGTCACGCTCTCCCCGGTGAGCCCCATCGTCATCGCGTCCACCACATCCTTCTGCGCGATGCCGAGCAGCGCCGCCTTGTTCTGCTGGACTTTGAGAATCAATTTGGGCGCGCTCGCGTCCACGCTATCGTCAATGCCGACGACGCCGGCCGTGGCGCGAAACGCGGCGCGCACGGCCTCTGCGACGCTCGTCTGGCCTTGATAATCGGGGCCGTAGACCTCGGCGACGATGGGCGACAGCACCGGAGGGCCCGGCGGAACTTCGATTATTTTCACTTTGGCGCCGAACGGCTTCGCGATGGCTTCGACCGGCTCGCGCACCGCCGCGGCGATCTCGTGGCTCTTGCGGTCGCGGCGATGCTTGTCGACGAGGTTAACCTGAATATCACCGACCTCGGGCCCGCTGCGCAGGTAATACTGGCGCACCAAACCGTTGAAATTGATCGGTCCCGCAGTGCCTGCATACGCCTGGTAATCGGTGATCTCGGAAACGGTCGCAAGGTAAGCGCCGATCTCACGCAACACCCGCGCCGTTTTCTCGAGCGGCGTGCCGACGGGCATGTCCACGACCACCTGAAACTCCGATTTGTTATCGAACGGCAGCATCTTCAGCACCACCCACTGGACCGCCACCAGCGAGAGCGAGACGCCGATCAATGCCACGATTGCGAGCCACAGCAAGCGCCGCTGCGACTTGCCCTCCTCGCCGCGCAGGAAACGCGCGAGCGCGCGCCGAAATCCGCCCACCATGCGTTCACTGCCGGCGGCTGCGGCGTGCTGCGGCCCGCTGCCGAGCAGCTTCAGCGCAAGCCACGGCGTGACGACAAATGCGACTGCCAGCGAAATCAGCATGCCGACGCTCGCATTGATCGGGATCGGGCTCATGTAGGGCCCCATCAGGCCACTCACGAACGCCATCGGCAGCAGCGCCGCGATCACCGTCAGCGTCGCGAGGATCGTCGGTCCGCCGACCTCGTCGACCGCCACCGGGATCACGCTCGCGAGCGGCGCGTTAGCGAATGCGCGGTGACGATGGATGCTCTCGACGACGACGATCGCGTCGTCGACGAGGATGCCAATCGAGAAGATCAGCGCAAACAGCGACACCCGGTTCAGCGTGAACCCCCAGGCCCATGACGCGAACAGGGTCGCCGCGAGCGTCAGCAGGACCGCCCCGCCCACGATCGCGGCCTCGCGCCGGCCGAGCGCGACCCACACCAGAATGACGACCGACAGAGTCGCGAATATCAGCTTCTGAATGAGCTTCATCGCTTTGTCGTTGGCCGTCTCGCCGTAGTTACGGGTGACCGTGACGTTGACGTCCTCCGGGATGATGCTGCCCCGGATGTCGTGAATGCGCGCAAGCACGCCGGCCGCGACGGCGACCGCGTTCTCACCGGGCTTCTTGGACACGGTCAACGTCACCGCCGGGAATTCCCCAGGCTGCGGCGCGATGCCCTTGTCGCGCGCGGCCGGGCCGGTGCCGAGCCAGACGTAGCGTTCCGGCTGAGCGGGACCGTCTTCGACCCGCGCGACATCGGAAATGAACACCGGTTTGCTCTCGAATACGCCGACCACGAGCTGCCTGACGTCCGCGCTGCTCGCCAGGTAGGTCCCGGTTTGCACCAGCACTTCGCGGTTGTCGGACACCAGCTTGCCGGCCGTCTGCGACGCATTGGTCACTTGCAACACGTCGCGCACGTCTTTGGCGGAAATCTGGTATGCCCGCATGCGATCGGCATCCAGCACGACGCGCACGATGTGGGTCGGGCCGCCAAGTGTCCTGACCTCGCGCGTGCCGGGGATGCGCTTGAGCTCGATCTCCGCCGCATGCGCGATGCGCTCGAGCTCAAATGCGCCGCGCGCCGTGACATCAGTCCATAGCGTCAGCGCGACAATTGGCACGTCGTCAATGCCGACCGGCTTGATGACTGGTTCGCCGACGCCGAGCTGCGGCGACACCCAGTCGCGATGCGAAAAAATGGTGTCATACAAACGCACCAGCGACTGGATCCGGTCTTCCCCGACCTTGTACTGCACCGTGAGCACGGCCAGGCCCGGTCGCGAGACCGAGTAGACGTGTTCGATTCCGGAGATCTGCGACAGCACCTGTTCCGCGGGCGTGGCAATCAGGCTTTCGACGTCCTTCGCGGATGCCCCGGGAAACGGGATGAACACGTTCGCCATGGTCACGTTGATCTGCGGCTCTTCCTCGCGCGGCGTCACGAGCACGGCGAGCAAGCCGAGCAGCGCCGCAAGAAGCGCGATCAGCGGGGTGAGCTGCGAATGAAGGAAAAACTTCGCGAGGCGGCCGGCAATACCCATGATGCATTCAGCGCGAGCGCAGGGATCCGCCGCCGCTCACCTGATCTCTTGCTTTAGCGCGATACCCGCCTTGACCGGTTCCAGCGCGACATTCTCGCCGGAACTCAATCCCGCGAGCACCTCGACTTCGCCGGAGCCCGCCGGTTCGCCAAGCTTTACCTGACGCAGGCGCGGGCGACCGTCGCGGTCGATGACGTAAACGGCGGTGAGCTCGCTGCGTCTGAGCACCGCCCGCGCAGGAATGATCAGTTTGCGCTCCTGACCGATCACGAAATTCGCGCGCGCGAACATTCCCGGGTATACATCGCGCGCCGGCGGCAGATCGAGCCGCACGCGCGTGGTGTGGGTTTTCGGATCCGCCGTGGGCAACACCGTGAAGCCGGCCGCCTTTATCGTTCTGTTGAGTGCCGGCAACTCGACCGTTACTGACGTGGCCTTGCGCACCGCCTCCACCTGGTGCTGAGGTACGTTCGCGACAACGCGCATGCCGGACGGATCGAAGCCGCTCATCAGCGGTTTGCCGGGGGTCGCCATTTCTCCCAACTCGACATGCCGCGTCGACACCACGCCGCTATACGGCGCAATAATGGTGGCATAGCCGTGCGCGGTCTCTGCGCGCGCGACGCCAGCGCGCATCGCATCGCTTTGCGCCTGTGCCGCGTGGTACTCGGCTTCGGCCTTGTCGAGCGCCGCCTGGCTTACGAACTGCTGCGCCAAGAGCTGCTTGGTGCGCTCGTAATGCGCGCGCGCATTGACGAGGGTCGCCTGCGCCTGCGCCAGCTGCGCCCGGCTGGCGGCGAGCGCCTCGCCCGCATCACGCGGATCGAGCCGCACGATGACCTGGCCTTTCTTGACGTAATCGCCGACGTCGAAATGGATCTCCACGACACGGCCGGTTACCTGGGCGGCGACGGTTGATTGTTTGACCGCCTCGACCAGACCGTCGGCCGAGTAGGCGACATCAACATCACGATACTCCGCCGTGCCCGTCTCAAGTGGCTCTCCTGCCCGCGCCATACAGACGAGCATCAGTAACGCGGCGACGCCAACGAGTTTGTGTCCCAATCAGAACCCTTCAATGAGCGCAAACGAACAGCGAACCGACGCGCGAAGAATCGCGCCGCTCATGTCCGTCTACGCAATTCCGCCCATCGTTAATCTATTCGCACCGCCGTTTCACCATATTGATGCAGGTCAAGTCGGCGTTTATACACGATTAACCGGTTGCGTTACAACGAGCCAAGGACGCTGCCAAGCGGTACTTGGAATGCCGGCCCTGGCCGGTTGCAACTCTTGAAATCCGCCGATATCGAATAGTCCCCGCTGCGTATGGCCCGATCCTGTCGCGGCCCCGCAGAACCTGTACTACCAGGTCGTTTCCTGAAGCGTTCGGGCGAAATCCCTTGTGACGTCGTGGGCTTCCGTGCCGATGTCTTGACGCGCGTCCGGGATCGGGAGTAGTCTTCTGCGCGTGGGGACTTTGCAGATTCCCCGCCGCCGCTAAGACGCCCTTCGCGTCCAAATCTGCTTCTACCCGTGTGTACGGAGTCAGAGGCCATGGACGCAACAACGAACACCACCAGCTTTCCACTCGACGCGGCGCGCGTTTGCGCGCATAGCGACGGCACGCTTCTCCTGTCGCGCAGCGACGTCGAACGGCTGCTCACGCCCGATGCAAGCATCGCGGCGGTCGAGGATGCCTTCCGCCAACACGCGCTCGGCAAGACTTCGCCGCCTGGGATCCTCGGCATGCATGTCCCGGACGGCGGCATACACATCAAGGCAGCGGCGCTTACGCTCGACCGGCCCTATTTCGCTGCCAAGGTCAACGCGAATTTCCCGCACAACGGCGCGCGGCACGGGCTGCCGACGATACAAGGCGTCGTCGTTCTCTGCGACGCGGCAAACGGTCTTCCGCTCGCCGTCATGGACTCGATGGCGATTACCGCGCTGCGCACGGGCGCTGCGACGGCGGTTGCCGCGAAATACCTGGCGCGGAAGCAATGCGAAACCGCGCTGATCTGCGGCTGCGGCGGCCAGGCGCCCGCACAGTTGCGCGCGCTGCTGCAGGTGCGCAGCCCCGCGCGTATCTACGCGTACGACCAGGATGCCGGAAAGGCTGCGGCATTCGCGGCCGCGCTCGGAAGCGAGACGGCGCTCGCGATAACGCCAGTCGAGGATCTGCCCAAAGCGGTCGCCGCCAGCGACATCGTCATCACCTGCACGACGGCACAGCAATACTTCATTGCGCGTGACATGGTCCGTCCGGGAACGTTCGTCGCCGGCGTCGGCGCCGACAACGAGAACAAGCAGGAGCTCGATCCGCAGCTCCTCGCCAATAGCAAGCTGGTGACCGATATCACGGAGCAATGCGCGGCAATCGGCGACCTGCACCATGCCATCGCTTCCAACGTCATGAGCCGGTCCGGTGTGCACGCGGAGCTCGGTGAGATTGTCGCGGGGCTCAAATCCGCGCGCACTAGCGACGACGAAACCATCGTGTTCGACTCGAGCGGCACTGGATTGCAGGACACCGCGGCGGCGGCGGCCGTGTACCGGCAGGCGGTCGCGCAGCAGCAAGGCGTTAATTTCTCCTTCAGCGCGTAATCTCCGACAGGGGTGCCCTTGAGACACCCGCTGGACTTACTCGGCATTTTTTTGCACATAGGCCGAATAGAAAAGGTCGAAAACCTTCATCGCTTCCAGAGCCAGCGCGTCGTCGCTCTGCGTCTTGCCTTTGATGCCTCTGAGTATCGTTTCGAGGCCCTTGGCGTCTGCAACGGGAATCCCGCCGACGTCGAGGAAATGAACCGTATCGCCAAGCGTCATTAGCGCGGGGTCCTTGTCAAAGCCAAAACTCGTCAGGAGCACCTCGAACGTTATGCGGTTCGCGACATGCGTGAACTCGGCGCCATCGAAATCGAATCCGATCGCGCGCTTGGGACGGTCGCGCGGTCGATCGATCCAGACGAATTTTGCATTTTTGTCTATGAAGCGTTTGATGAGCCAGATACTGGCCAGACGGTCTACCCAGAGGTCCTTGCGAGTTGCCCACGTGCGGTTGCGGTATTTTGCCGGATCGAACCGCCGCACTTTCCTCCTCGCGGTATGCGGTTCGCCCTCGGAAAACAGCTGCGCTTCGCGCTCGAGGGCCGACATTGCGGCTTTAGCCTGCAACTGTGCCTGGCCGGGATAAAAATCGATCTCACCCAGCTCTTCGAACGATCGACGCAAACGCTGGACCAGCGTGTCTGACTTGCGCTTTCCAAGTCTCTGGAGAGCGGTACTTGCGGCGCCGATGCGCTTGACGAGCGCCCCGTATTCCTCGCCGCGATCAAACAGCTTGCGGATGTGTTCCAGTTGCGCGGCAGTCTTGGTATTCAGTTCCACGGTCATTGCGAAACCGCCGGCGCCCCTGACCAATGACTCCGCCTCGACGAGGGCCGATGCTTGCGGCGAATCGACAGGCAGAACGTAGACACCGTCCCGCAAGACTCCGCACCCCGTATTCTTCAGCGCGCGCCAAACGCGCATGCGTATGGTCGAGTTGCCGGTCGGCAGGCTGGTCAATAACGCCACAAACGTAGTCATAAAGATCCATCGATATAACGAGTTAGCGATTCAATTCGCCCGTTCACCAGGGTCGAGACCCGTGGGGCCAGGGGCCCGGCCAATATTGTTGTTGACTTTATCACATCATTGTTATAAAGTGCACACATCATATCGGGTTCACAGCAGACACCCGGTCTAACCAAGGCATTTCGCCCAAGTTCTGCGTCGTCCCCCTCGGGGTGCGGAGTTTTGTGGCGATATGCATCTATTCCAAACGCCTGATACACGCCGGCTTAAGAGTGTCACCGCTCTGCGTGGCGCTATCTTTGCGCCGTTCAAGGTTGTTGGACGATCGTTCGCCAGACTCCTTCCTCGTGGTGGTTCGCACGCGCTAAAAGGAGTGTCTGAAATGAACGGAAATGTTGATAAATCATGGATTGCCAGCAAGGCGATGGTAGCGAGTATCTGTGCTCAATTTATTCTAGCAGCGGCGCTTGCCGGATGCGTCAATAGCGTACCGCCGGTCGCCGCCGATACCGCGAGTCCGAGACATGACGAGTCAAATGTTGTCCAGAAGGATGCACACGGTGAGCATGCAGATTCCTATCGTATTCGGGTTGATATACAACGCGGCAGATATTGGGTGCTTGGCAATGATGACGTAAGCGTTTATAGCGTCTCGGACAAGCGCTTGATTCGCAAGATCGTATTGCCAGGATGGAATGTTGCCGGGTTTCTGGGCCTTCCTGATATGGCGCTGGATCGCACGGGCACGGCAATGATTAGCAGCAATATCGTACCGATGCTTTGGCGTATAGATCCAGATAGTTTCAAAGTTACTCGTATCGACATCACGCTGCAAACAAAAGAAAAGTGGGATGTCGGATTTACGGGTCTTGCGTTCGCGGCTGATGGAACTCTATTTGGTATGACGGCCATGACCTCATCGTTATGGACAATAGAACCTGACAAGGGGAAGGCAACGCCGATCGAGCTATCGGTCCTCGCTCCTGTTCGCGGGGAACACACACTTTGGGTGTCGTACCGGGCGATTCCTGGAGTCCCTTCCGTCAAACCCACGTTGTGCATTGCCAGCACCGAGGGTCCGCTTCGCGTTGAGCTGTCGGCGGATTACCGTAGTGGCCGCATATCCAACCAAGCATGCGATAGAACTTAGAGCCGTACCCGTAACTTTTCATGGAGAACACCATGCGTTATCAACTCACACCGATCCATTGCCGGCCGTGGCTATTGAACAGCCTGTCGCTCAAGCTGATCGAAAGTCATTACGAGAACAACTACGGCGGCGCACTACGCCGCCTGAACGCGATCACGGAGAAGCTCGAGTCGCTCGATTTCGACAAGACCCCGGGCTATGTCATCAACGGCCTCAAGCGCGAGGAATTGATCGCGCTCAATTCGACGCTGTTGCACGAGCTCTATTTCGCGAGCCTTGGCGGCGAAGGCAAGCCGACGCCCACGATGACCGAGGCGCTCACGCGCGACTTCGGCTCGTTTGTCCGTTGGAAAAGCGAATTCGTCGCGATGGGCAACGCGCTCGGCGGCGGCTCGGGCTGGGTGCTGCTCGTCTACCTGCCGCGCGACCGGCGCTTGATCAACCAGTACGCATCCGATCACAGCCAGGCCGTGGCGGGCGGCATTCCGATCCTCGCGCTCGACATGTACGAGCACGCCTACCACATGGACTACGGCGCGAACGTCAAAGCCTACGTGGACACCGTCATGCGCAACCTCGACTGGAAGGCGGTCGAGGGCCGGCTCGACGAGGCAACGCGCGTCGAGCCGCTGCGTCCTCTTGAGCAACCGGAGTTCGGCGACATTCCCGGCATCGCGGTCGAGGAAGTCAAGGCAATGCTGGATACGGGCAAGCCTGTGCAGTTCATCGATGCGCGTCCGCGGCATTTCGTGTCGCGTACACAGGACATCATTGAGGGCGCGACATGGCGCGATCCCGATCGCGTCGAGGAATGGGCCGGCGAGCTGTCGAAATCGGCCCCGGTCGTCACGTATTGCGCCTACGGGTTTCACGTCGGGTGCAAGACCGCGATCGCGCTGCGCGAGGCCGGCTTCGATGCGAAATTCATGAAGGGCGGCCACTCGGCATGGCGCGCGATCGGCGCGCCGGTGAAGCAGAACGTATAACCGATGGAGATCAACATGCAGGGAATCGCAACGTTGATCATGTTTGCTTTATTGACGGGGCGCGCCATGGCAGAAAACGTAAATTTCGACAATGAAAAAACAGGCGCCCTGCCCGCCGGCTGGAGTGCCGGCGTGACAGGGCGCGGCGCGCCCAAATGGTCGGTTGAGGCCGACGGCACCGCGCCCAGCAAGCCCAACGTGCTCAGGCAGTCGGGCAGCGGCGCTTTTCCCTGGTGCGTAAAAACGGATGTCGCGCTCGCCGACGGCTACGTGGAGGTCAAATTCAAACCGATGGCGGGGCGCGAGGACCAGGCGGGAGGCGTGGTGTGGCGCTGGAAGGACGGCGACAACTACTACGTCGCGCGCGCCAACGCGCTCGAGAACAACGTATCGCTTTATTACACCGAGAGCGGCAACCGCCGGACCATCAAATACGTCGACGCGCCGGTTCTCGGGAATGTCTGGCACACGTTGAGGGTCGAATTTTCCGGCAAGAGAATCAAGGTCGCGCTTGACGGTAAAACGTACATCGAAATTGATGACGGCCACATTGCCGGCGCCGGCGCGGTTGGCGTGTGGACCAAAGCAGACAGCGTGACCGCGTTCGACGATTTCCAGTTTGATGCGAAGCGCTGAGGTAAGTTACCGTTGTTTGTTGCGTGCACCGATCAAACGGAGGGCCCATGCAAAAACATTCCGCCAGTTTCACCGAGCTGGCGCGCGTCTTCCTCAAGCTCGGCGCCATGAGCTACGGCGGCCCCGCGATCATGGGCATCATGCAGGCCGAAGTCCAGGAGAAGCGCGGCTGGTTGTCGAAGGAAAAATTTCTCGAGGGTCTTGCGCTGGTCAATATGCTGCCGGGGCCGGGCGCGACCCAGCTCGGGATTTTCGTCGGCTACGACCGCGCCGGCTGGCGCGGCGGGCTCCTGGCGGGGTTGTGCTTCATTCTGCCCGCGTTCTTCATCATACTCGGCCTGACGTTGTTTTATTCTGCCTACGGCGCAATGCCGGCGCTGCGCGGCGCGTTTTATGGATTGGGCCCCGTCGTGCTCGCCATTTTCATCGTTGCCGTCTGGCGGCTGGGCAAAGCCGCGCTGCATGGACGAGCGCAGCTCCTGATCGCGATCGCAGCGGCCTTCGCCGTCGCGCTCACTCCGCTGGGCATTGCCGCGTCGCTGCTGCTTGCGGGCTGCGCGGGCATCATGCTTTATCATTCGCGAAAGGCAGCGTCGATCGCCGCACTGACCGTGCTGCTGCTATCCGCAGGATTGCATTGGCTGCCAAACATTGGCGGTACAGCACCCGCGCAACCGGGCGCTCCGGGATTGTGGGATATCGGTGCATTTTTCTTCAAGGTCGGCGCATTGACCTTCGGCGGCGGTCTTACCGTACTCGCGTTCGTCCAGGAGCAGGTCGTAAGTGAGCTCCACTGGCTCACGCCGCAGGAATTTCTCGACGGGCTTGCGCTCGGCCAGCTGACGCCCGGGCCGATACTGATGCTGGCTGCTTACGTGGGATACAAGCTCGCAGGCATTAAGGGCGCGCTCGTCGGCGGCATCGCGATTTTTTTGCCGTCATTCATCCTGATGCTCTCCGTACTGCCCGTGCTCGCGCGGCTGCGGCACTTGCTGTGGATCAAGGCCGCGATGCGCGGCACCGGCGCCGCGGCGATCGGCGCTATCGCGGTTTCACTGCTGCAAATGGCTCCGCATGCCGCGCCGGATGCATTTACGGCGTTTCTCGCGGTTTTTGCGGTGGCGGCGATGTTGTTGTGGCGCGCCGGGCCCCTGCCGCTGATGCTCGGCGGCGCCTGTATCGGCGTGACGAGCCGGTTGAATCCGCTGCAGCGGCTGAAGGAACTGGTCTGAGGGCAGGATTGAGGAGGGAGGGTTGAGGATTGAGCGATTTAAGCCTGAATCCTCGCTCTTCAATCCTCGCTCCTCGCTCGCTCCTCAGTCCTCAAACCTGATGAACATCGCTGAAGTCCACACCTTCGCGTCGTCCGTCTGGCGGCTGTAGAAGTAGATCGGCCGGAAACCGTGCGGGCCGTTGTGCGGCTCGATTTCGAGCGTGCCGCTGATTTCGCGCGGCGTCGGCCCTTCGGCGATGCGCTCGACCGCCAGGAACAGCTCGCAGCCTCCCAGCTCCCTGCGCAGCCGACCGTTGCTCGCCAGCAATTCTGCGCCGCTCACCTCCCACTCGAACGTGGGGCAGTGCACGAAGGGATTGCCGGCGGTTGGATCTCCGACCTTGACGTAGCTGTCGAGGCGTCCCGCGATGCGGATGCGACAGTGGCCAAGGTTGCTCACGTCGATCACCACCGAATCGGAGTCGCCGTAGGTATCGGTACGAAAGCCGATGTCGGTCGGCCCCGCGCGCCAGCATGATTCTTCCGGGTGCTCGAAGCCGCCGCCGGCAAACGTATTGATGGTGCCGTTGACGATGCTTACCTTGCCGCGCCACTCGGCCCAGCGATAGCGGTCTGGAATGCGCGCGCCGCCCCAGCGGATCCGGATCTTGCGCTCGCAAAAGCCGGTTTCCTGCTGCAGGTCGCGGTGCCAGATCATGCCGGTGTGGTCGTACGCTGCGATCTCGTCCCAGCCCTGCAGTCCGAGAAAGCGATAATCGATTTTAGCCGCACCCTGCATGGTGAACTCATCACCCTGGATATGTCCGCCGCAGCGCGCGAGCCCCACAATGCGCTCGCCGCTGGCGGCGAACGTATGGCGCGCGCGCAGCGCGCGCCCGACGGTCGCGCGGTCGAGCTTGTCGGCGATGATGCCGGTAATACCGCCCTTGGTGCCGAATACTTGCGTGCCGGGCAGGCCGCCGCCGGGACGGCCGCGATGCTCGTCACCGCTGGCGGAGGCGCCGAGCTTGTAGCCGCGCGCGATCACGTCCTGATAAAGCCAGTCGAAGTGGCCCCACGCCGAGGTGATCTCGATCAGCCGCTCGAGCCCGGGGTGGTGCCAATCCGGAATGTAGCGGCGGCCGCCGACGTGCGGCATGATCAGGTGGTTTTCCGGATCGTCGATGTACGCGAGCCACAGCTCCTCGATCGGCCAGCGGCCGAGGTCGACGCCGGTGCCCTTCATGTCCTCGTTCCAGGTGAAGGTGCGGTTGTGCTCGCCCTTGGCGTTGTACGGAAAGTCGGGCTTGCCGTCACCGAGGAACACGACGTTGTGGTCGCCGCCCGCGGTCGAGCTGCCGCACCATTCCTGCACGGGGTAGCACACGAACTCGCCGTCCCGGTGCAGCTCGCGCATCGATTTGACCCCGAGTTCCCAGTTGGCGTCGGTGATCTGGAAGTCGTTGGCGGTGTAGGCCGTGACATCCAGTCCCGCGATGTCACGTCCGTACGTCGTGTTGTAATCCGGGCTGTTGGTGCCGACGGTGTCGTGCGCGTGCACGTGCAGGTCGCCGTAGAAAATGCGTGCACAGGGAGCGTTCTGGTCCACCGTCACGTAATGGACCGCGCGCTTGACGTCGAGCGCGCCGGGCATGCTGGCGGTCACCATCAGCTCGCCCGGCTCGCACGGCAGATCGTTGATGGCGGTCGTGGCCCAACCCCGGGCGCCGAGCTCGATTACTTTGCGGTAAACCTGTTTGCCGTCGCGCTGCGCCACCACCTCGACTGCGCCGCCGGTGTCGACGCAAGCATTGCCCCAGCGGTCGTGCGCGGAGAGCCGCAGCTTGAACGGCGTGCCGGGACGCACCAGCCGCGGGCCCATGAGTGAGAGATTCTCAACCGGGCCGGGGACGATATCGATGACCACGTCGCCAGGCACCGCCACGAAGCGCGAAGTGCCGAGCGGATCGACGTAGCAGCGAAAACGGAATTTGTCTTCGACGAAAGTCTGCACGCGCGTGCCGGGGCCGCCGGCGCGACGGTCGCCGAGGCGGATGATGATGTGGTCGCCCGCGTTCAGATAACCATCGACGGTGTCGACGATCACCGCTTTCTGGAACGGTCGTTCGTGGCCCTTCTGGTCGAAGCGCACCTTGAGCGACTGCACGCTGGCCGGGCTTTGGCCTTGAACCAGCAGGCCGGCGTGGTATTCCGCCGACACGTAGTTGGCGCCGGCCGGATCGACGGTCTGGAACAAAGCCCAGTCCGAATAGAACTTGAACGTCGCCTTGAACCACGCTCCGTCCGCGACCCCCGAGGCGCCGATCTCGTAGTCTAGAGCGATCTCGGTCCACTGACCTGCGACCAGCCGGTCCACATTGCAGGTGACCTTGCCGACGAACGGCCTGGCCTTGTTCTGGTCGTAGAGGCCTTGCGGCGCGACGTAGTCGCCGAGGCGCTTGCGCAGTTCCTGCTCGGTGAGCTTCTGCGCCTGCGCTTTGGCGAGGTCTGTCATCTTGTTCACTTGCGTTTCTCCCTGGTTACAGCCCGATCAATCGCGTTTCCCGCGCTGCTCAACCCGCTTTGCTGAACGGCCACGGCGCGGCCGGGTCCCATACCGGGATGCCGAGGAACGCGTACCACGTCGCCATCACCAGAATGCCGTAGGCGATCGCGATCAGCACCGACACCCAGCCGACCTTGGCGTAATCGGTCATGCTGAAGGTGCCGCTCGAGTAGGCGATGACGGCGGCGGTTATCTGGGTCGGCAGGATGTAGGCAAACGTGTCGGTGTCGGCGATCAGCATGGTGAACGCCACCGGATGCAGCCCGAATCTCGGCGCGAGCGCGATCAAAATCGGCGCCAGCATGGTGATTGCCGCGACGTTGGACAGCATGCCGAGCCGGATCACGTGGGTGCCCGCCATCAGGATCAACAGGATCATCCACCACGCATGGCCTTCCGCCAACGGGTGAATCACGTCGGCAAACCATTTGGCGAGTCCCGAGCTGGCCATCGCCGATGACAGCGACAGCGCGCCGGCGAGCAGCAGCAGCGTGCCCCAGATGGTGCGGTCCTGCAGCTCCTTCCACTTGAAACCGAACAGGCCGGGCATGAAGAGCAGCGCAATGCCGATCAGCGCGGTGTTGTGCGACAACAGGCGCGGCGACACATGCTGCGTCAGCCATTTTTCCGAGACCCACGCGAGCGCGATCAGCGCGAACACCGCCAGGATCAGCCATTCGCTCTGGCTGGTCTTCGGCAGCTCCCGATGCTGCTGCTGGACCGCTGCATAACCGCCCGCCACGGCGACGTGACGGGTCTTGAAGTAATACTGCACCCACCATTGCGTGAGCGCGAACATGCCGAGATAAGGCCACTGCATCACAAACCAGTCGAAATACGAGATCTTGATGTTGAGCTGCTTGTCGAACAATCCCACCAGGATGTAATTCGGCAGATGCGCGGTTATGATGCACATGCCGCTGATCATCGAGCCGTAGACCAGCGTCTGGATCACGATCGCTTTCTTGCCGTTCTTCTCCGCTTCGGTGTCGCCGAAGAAGCGAGTGATGCCGTTGATCACCGGCAGCATGGTGGCGGCGCGCGCGTTGGCGGCGGGTATGATGAACGACAGCACCATGTTCACCGCGAACATCGCCCAGATCACGCCGTTCACGGTTTTCACCTTCATCCATTTCAGCATCGAGAGCGCGATGCGGCGGTCAAGGCCGGCCGCCTGCATGATCGCGGCGAACAGGAACGCGGCGAGGCACAGGAACAGCACCGGAGTCGTGAAACCGTCGGCCGCTTTCGGAAACGGCGTCACCGCATTGGCGAGCACCAGCAGCATCGGGATCAGGATCCCCGAGATGCCGACCGGGATCGATTCGAAGATCCACATCGTGCACGCCCACACCATTACGGCGAGCGTGGCCTGGCCCTGCGGCGACAGGCCCGCCGGTGCAGGCATTCCATAAAGAATGAAAAAAAACAGCGCCCATGCGACGACGAATCCAATCATGGTCTTGCGCGGACTCAACCCGGCGGCAAGAATGTTGGCGCGGAATTGTCCCAGAAAGCCGGTGTTGGAGATGGGTCCCCCAACCCCTGCACTCAGTTCAGCCTGTTGCCTGATCTCGGCCATCGGCTCCTCCTGATAGACTATGCGGGCGGTCTACCGCCCTGCTTTGCCGCCTGGGTCACGCGGCTTTACACCCCGGACAGGGCTCGACTACCATTCCAACAGAGCACGGGCGATACTGTCTGTCAGCCAGCCGACATCGACTTAGATGGCCACCAAGATCACGCCTATCCCTGCTGCGCCGCAAGATTCTGCGCCGGCAGATGCTCCGGACGCTGCTTCCATGCTGGTAGCACCGTCCAATTTTCTGGCGCAGCTTGGCGCCGATGATTTTGCCGGCCTGCTCGCAATTGCTACGGTGCAGCATTACGGCAAGGGTGATTTCGTATTCCATTCAGGCGCACCCGGCAGCAACGTCTATTTTCTGCGCAGCGGCAAAGTCAAGATCCATCAGTTATCGCCGCTCGGGCGCGAGGTGATTTTGTGGTTCTGCTTTGCGGGCGAGATTTTCGGTCTGGCCGAGGTGGCCCGCGGCGGGGGGCGCGTTGTCAACGCTCAGGCGTGCGAGCCTTCCGAGGTGTTGGCGGTCGCGCAGGAAAAATTCAGGGGCTTTCTAGACCATCATCCGCGCATCGCGATGCTGAGCATGCAAGTGCTGTCATCGCGTCTGCGGGTGCTGGGTGAAATGTTCGTAAATCTCGTTTCGGACGACGTCAACACACGCGTTGCCAAGCTCATCCTGCGCCTGAGCGCCCGTTATGGAACGCGTGTCGGCAAGGAGGTTTTTCTCAACATTCCGCTCACGCACCAGGAAATCGCGGATATGGTCGGCACTTCGCGCCAGACCGTCACCAGCGCGCTGAGCGCCCTCAAGCGTCGGGGTGTATTGAGCATCGACAGTCACCGCATCCATATCGAAAGCGAAGAGCTGCTCAACGAGCTCATGCAGAACAGCTAGCCCGGACGCGCGACGCTGCAAAGAAAAAGGGCTGGCACGCTGCCAGCCCTTTTTGCCACGTGCAGATGCTGCGGGTTACAGTTTCCAGCCGTAGGCGATGCCGAGCGAATTCTGATACATGCGCAGATTCACGTTGCCGCCGCCCAAGGCCGCAGGAACGGCACCGCTTACATTCTTATTGAAGCCATGCATATAGCTGAAGGACAGCTCGCCCGTCTTGCTTACCGCCCATGTAAGACCGAGCGTCGCGTGATCCTCGATGACCCCTGGCGCGAGGATGTTGAACAACGTGTCCTGCGCCTGTATCGGCTGCTTGCCGTGGCTCACGCCTGCGCGGAACGTCAACGTCGGGCTGTAATCCCAGCTCGCGCCGAGCTTGTAGACCGTCATGTCCTGCCAGCCGAAGCCGGGGCCGCCGCTCGAGCCAAGCAATCTGCCCGCGAGCAACCGCGCCACGGAGGGATCGCCGACGGCCGGTATCCCGCTGTATTGGATCCTCTGCACGTCGAATGCGAGCATGAACGTCGGCGCCGCCTTGACCGCGATGCCCGCGCCGAAATTTGCGGGAACGTCGAACGAGGCCTGATCCTCAAACAAGCCGGCGTATTTGTTGAACTTGCCCATCTTGGTCTTAGACTGGTATGTCGCGCCCAGGGTAACGGCGTCGGTGATTCTGCCCGTCCAGCCGACGCGCGCACCCCACCCATTCGCTGAATCGTGCCCGACATCAGTCAACGCAGCCGGATTGCTCGAGAACCCGGCGAAGCCCTGCAGGCCCTTCGCCGCGAACGACTGGTGCGCAAAATTGACGGCGAGACCCAGCGCATGCTCGGGAGTGATCTTGTAGGAGATGGTCGGAGAAATGAACAGTTGCGTGAAATCGACGCCCGAAGTATTCGTCGCGCCACCGTTGAATAGCGGAATCGGGCGGTTATAGTCGGTATTCATGCCGCCGTTGCCATAGACCGACACGCCCAATGCGAGACTCGGGTTGATCATCTTGTTGTAGCCGAATTCCGGAATTATGAAGTCGTTCGTCTGGTTGCCCTCATAAGCGCCAGCGGGGAGGAAAGGATTGGCACCGGAGAGGTCGGCCCCCCGCATCGGGCGAAACCAGGTCGCGCCGAGGTCAACCCGGTCGCCGACAAACGCCATGCCGGCGGGATTGGTCGCCGCCGCCAGAGCGTCCTGTGGCAACGCAATGCCGACACCCGCCATTCCCTGCGACTTAACGCCATAGCCGTGCTGGAAATAACCGTTGGTAGCGAACGCAAATGCGGGTGCGCAACACGCGGCGACGACGGCGAGCTTGATGCAGTTCCTCAACTTCATGATGTTCCCCTCTTCAGATGTTGCGTTGCGATCAAATAAACAGGCTGACGTCGGCATCCTTCGCCATCGGCAAAAATGTCGCCGCGCCGCAGTAATCCTTGACTTCGGGTATGAAATCGTCCTTGCTGTAGCCGAACAGATCCACCGTCATCTGGCAGGCGATCATGTTGACGCCGGCCTCGAGCGACAGGCTGCGCAATTCCTCGATGTCGGCGACGCCGGCATTCTTGATCGTCTGCTTCATGAAGCCGGTCGCCATCGCTTCGAAACCGGGCACCGCGGCCTGGATCAGGTTCGGAATGTTCCACTGGATGCCGCGGAACCATTTCGGGCCGAACGGCATTTTCATCGGCATCGCGGGGTTGCCGAGCGGGCTCACCTGCGCGTCCATTTTCTTCTTCAGCAGATTGAGCCCATAGAAGGTGAAGAAGATTGAAACATTCCAGCCCAGCGCCGCGGCAGTCGAGGCGAGAATGAATGGCGGATAGGCCCAGTCGAGCGTGCCCTTGGTCGCGATAATCGTCATCGACGGCGTGCGATTCGCCTCGATCTCTGCGAGCTTTTTCGGCAGAATCGCGTCGAGACGCTGGCTGATCAACTGATCGAGACGCGCGGTATCGACATCCATTACGGCAGACATGCTGTGATCTCCTTCACCGGGGGCGCCGTTCGGTTAAGCACGCCCGCAATGCTTCGCGCAGACGCCGTGCCCAGCTTAACCCCGTTATCGACAAGGTAAATAATAGCGAATATCATAAAATTAGCAAATGTTAATCTTCGGTAAGCGCTTATTTCCCGGTCGGTCGCGTTGCGGCCGTCGCATGAGACTTTCCGAAAATACCATAACTTATTGATTTTAATAAATACTTTTATTGTTGCATAGAAGATACGAAGTTTAACTCCAAGGGGCAAATACACTTTGATATGCGTCAATTTAGAACCAGAGAGAGGCCGCCAAACTAGGGGTTGGAAAGCGTGTTTGGCAATGCCGGCTTGCCGCCACAGATCATTTGTCACGGCACGTTGCAGCAAACAGTTAGCAAACCCCGACTGAGATGAGGACCTTGCATGGAACTGCTTGAATTCGCGCGCGGCCCGGTGCTTGCCGCAGCGCTCGCGATCATGTTCGCCGGCAGCGCGTGGCGGCTGTTCGGGATTTTCCGCCTCGCCAAAAAGCCCGACTATTCCGAGGCGCGCAGCACTGCACTTTGGGCGGGCCGGCTGCGCGGCATCGTGTCGCGAATGTGGCCTCATCCCGAGTTCCGCGGCAGCGCCACGCTCGCCACCACTAACGGCTACATCTATCACATCGGTCTGGCGATCATCGTGTTCGCCTACCTGCCGCACATCCGCTTCATCGAGCGCCTGACCGGCGTGCGCTGGCCGCCGCTGCCCGAGCCGGTGTTCTACGTCGCGGCCGGCTTCACGATCGTGTCGCTGTTCATCGCATTGCTGTATCGCCTGACCGACCCGGTGCTGAAGTTATTGTCGAACTTCGACGATTATTTCAGCTGGTTCGTCGTGATGTTCGCCGTCCTCACCGGCATGCTGGCGATCCAGCACCCGTTCCGCCCCGGCGCGCCGTTTCCGCCGCCCGGCCAGCCGGTGCTCGTGGCGATCCACCTGCTGGCGGTCGAATTGCTGCTGATCTGGCTGCCGTTCGGCAAGCTCGCGCACGCGTTCCTGGTGTTCGTCTCGCGCGGCACCACCGGCGCCGCCATGGCGCGCAAAGGAGCCCGGCCATGACCGACATCAACACGCGGCACCCGCTCGATCTCGACGCGCCGCGCTTTTCGATCAGGAAACCCGGGGTGCGCTGCGACAAGCAGGGCGAGATGCCGGACGCCGAGCGTCTGCAAATCGCGATGCAGAACTTCATCAAGGACTTCAGCCGGCCGGTCGCGACCTACATGGAGTCGTGCATCCACTGCGGCCAGTGCGCGCAGGCGTGCCATTTCTACGTGTCGTCGGGCGACCCTAAGTACACGCCGATCTGGAAACTCGAGCCGTTCAAGCAGGCCTACCAGCGCGAAGCCGGGCCCTTCGCGCCGTTATTCAGGGCGTTCAATTTAAAGCACGAGGTGACGCTCGCCGAGCTCGAGGAATGGCAGGAACTGCTTTACGACTCGTGCACCCTGTGCGGCCGCTGCACGCTGATCTGCCCGATGGGCATCGATATCGCCGCATTGGTCGGGCTCGCGCGCCACGCGATGTTTGCGGCCGGGCTCGTGCCGCATGAACTGTGGGCGGTTGCCGAGCGCGCGGAGCGCGAAGGCAGCCCGCTCGGCGCGACGGCGAAAGTGCTGAAAGAGCGCGTCGAGTGGCTGGCCGATGAGCATGCAGTCGAAATCGTGCTCGACAAACCCAAGGCCGAGATCATGATCACGCTGTCATCGATCGAGATCATGAAATATCCCGCATCGATCGTCGCGCTCGCCAGGGTGCTCAACGCGATGGGCGCCGACTGGACGCTGCGCAGCGACGGCTACGAGGCGACCAACTTCGGCATGCTGTCGGGCAACGCGCAGTGGCAGAAGGACACGACGATGAAGATCATCAACGCCGCGATCGCGTGCGGCGCGCAAACGGTGATCCTGCCCGAATGCGGCCACGCCTACGGCGCTTTGCGCTGGCAGGGCGCGAACATCTATGGCAAGCCGCTGCCGTTCAAGGTGCTGCACATCTCCGAGTTTCTTGCCGAAAGCGTCAGGAACGGCGAACTCAAGCTCAAGCGCATCGGCAAATCGCTCACCTATCACGACCCGTGCCAGGTGTCGCGCTGCGGCGGCGCGACGCAGGCGCCGCGCGAGGTGCTCGGCGCGCTCGGCGTCGAACTGCGCGAGATGTCGAGCAATGGCGATCTCAACTGGTGTTGCGGCGGGGGCGGCGGCGTGGTGACGATCCATCGCGCCGACCCATTGCGCTACAAGACGTTCGAGATCAAGATGCACCAGGTCGAGCAGACCGGCGCGGAGCTGATGGCAACCAGCTGCGCGAATTGCCGCCAGACCTTCGACGACGGCCAGGCGCATTTCAACTGGGACCGGACCATGGACAGCCTGCTCGAGCTCGTCGCCGGCAACCTCGCCGGGAAAGCGGCAAAATGAGCACCCAGGCCAATCGGACTCAGGACCGCAACAGGTTTTTTGTGAATTGATACGCGCAGAACGCGCGAAGAGGAATGTCATGCCACACAAACTGATGATCATCATGGTCAATACCGACCCGTCCGATGGACCGGAACTGGGAGCGCCGTTTTTTCAGGCGACGGTCGCCGCCGCAATGGAATACGAAGTCGAGGTGATACTGACCGGACGCGCCGGCGAACTGGCAAAGAAAGGCGTGGCCGAGAAGCTGTTCGTCAAGCCGGGCTCGCCGAAAAACGTCTACGAATTCATCAAGGACGCGCACGAAGCCGGCGTGCACTTCAAGGTCTGCACGCCCACGCTCGAGCTGTGGGGCAACGACCTGATACCCGAGATCGAGGAAACCGTGGGCGGCGCTTACGTCATCCAGCAGGCGATGGACGATGACGTCGTGACCTTCACCTATTGATGCTGGCGCCAACGCAGTCACGTCGTTAAACTGCGGTGGCAATGACCGCCGCCCGCCGCCCGATCCGCAGTTATGTTTTGCGCCAGGGCCGCGTGTCGAACGCGCAACAGCGCGCGCATGACACGCTGCTGCCGCGGTTCGGCATTCCTTACTCCGCGCAACCGCTCGACCTCAGCCGGAGTTTCGGCCGCAGCGCGCCGAAAGTGCTCGAAATCGGCTTCGGCATGGGTGAAACCACCGCCACCATCGCCGCGCGGCACCCGGAAAATGATTTCCTCGGCATCGAGGTGCACACGCCCGGCGTCGGCAGCCTGCTGAAACGCATCGCCGAACTCGACCTCACCAACGTGCGCATCATCCAGCATGACGCGGTCGAGGTGCTGCGCAACATGATTGCGCCCGACACGTTCGACGCCGTGCATGTTTTTTTCCCCGATCCGTGGCCGAAGAAGCGCCACCACAAGCGACGGCTGATTCAGCCGCCGCTAATATCGATGCTGTGTGAGCGGATGAAGCCCGGTGCGTACATTCACGTCGCGACCGACTGGCAGGACTACGCCGAGCAGATCCTCGCCGTGATGTCAGCCGAACCGCGGCTCATCAACACCGCGCACGACTATGCGCCGCGCCCCGACTACCGTCCGCAGACCAGGTTCGAAAGCCGCGGCTTGAAGCTCGGCCATGGCGTGTGGGATATTATCTTTCGGCGGATGTGAACCGAAACCTCTGAGCGGCAGGTTGAAACCGCCGACGAACGCCGACGAACGCGGATAAAAACCGGTGAATGGATAATCAGAAATGGGAAATGGGATTCCTTCCCCGCATGCGGGGAGAAGGTTAGGATGGGCGTAACCACCATTCACTATTCACCATTCCCTATTCACCCTTTACGAGGCAAACCATGTTTGCAGTGATCTTTGAAGTCGAGCCCGCCGCGGGGCGCCAGCAGGAATATCTGGAGATCGCCGCCGCGCTGCGGCTTGAGCTCGAGAAAATAGACGGCTTCATTTCGATTGAGCGCTTCTCGAGCCTGACCAACCCGGGAAAAATTCTGTCGCTGTCGTTCTGGCGCGACGAAGCGGCGCTGATCCAATGGCGGCAGCACGAGGAGCATCACCGCGCGCAGTGGAAAGGCAGGGCGGGCGTTTTCGCCGACTACCGGCTCCGCGTCGCTTCGGTCGTGCGCGATTACGGCATGTACGACCGCGCGCAGGCGCCGCAGCGGTTTCCCGAAGTCAAACGCTGATGCCCGCCTGCGACAAGTGCATCTGCATCAAGAGAGCAGACCGAGCGCGCAGTGCGCCCCCCTGGTTCGTCACTCCTCGACCCGCATGTTCGTTTCTTTGACGAGCTTGCCCCAGCGCGCGGCTTCGCTGGCCATGAACTGGCCGAACTGTTCGGGCGTGCTGGTGATTGCCTCGACACCGACCTCGCCGAGACGGGTTTTCACGTCCGGCGTCGCCAGTGCCCTGACGACATCCGCATTCACCTTGTCGACGATGGCGCGCGGCACGCCGGCCGGAAACAGAATGCCCCACCAGTTGACGGCGGCGAAGCCCTTGATGCCCTCCTCGGCGAGCGTCGGCAGCTCGGGCGTGAACGGCCAGCGCTTCTCGCTGGTGACCGCGAGCGCGCGCAGCTTGCCGGTTTTCAAGGCCTGCACCGCGGGCACCGCGTCCGAGAACATGGTGGTGATCTGCCCCCCCATGACGTCGGTGATCGACAGCGCATTGCCTTTGTAGGCCACCGTAATCATGTCGACGCCGGCCAGCCGCTTGAACATCTCGCCGGCGAAGTGCGACATGCTGCCTGGACCGCTGGTCGCGTAGGTAAGCTCGCCCGGGCGCCGCTTGGCGAGCGCAACGAGCTCCTTCACGTTCTTCACCGGCAGGGACTTTGGCACCACCAGGATGTTGGCCGAGATCGTGATGCGCGAGACCGGAATGAAATCCTTCTTCCAGTCGTAAGAGACTTTAGCCAGCAACGGCTTGGCGACGACCGGCCCGAAATTACCGAGCACCATTAAGTAACCGTCGGCCGGCTGTCTTGCAGCGTAATCCATGCCGATCGATCCGTCGGCGCCCGGCCTGGAATCGACGAGAACGGTCTGGCCCCAGTATTCGGACAGTTTCTGGCCGATGATGCGCGCCATCACGTCAGAGCTGCCCCCCGGGGGGTAGGTTACGATAAACCTGACGAGCTTGTTCGGGTAATTCGCCGGCGCTTGCGCCTGCGCTGCGCCGCACAACACGCTTGAGAGCATCGCGATTGCGCAAACTCTCTGACTGACGAATTTCATTTCTCCTCCCGAGTCTGATTTTGGTGTACCAGCGGTCATTCTAGTCGAAGATATCGGAAATGCAATTGAGGGTTACGGCACGCGTGGGATATCGGCTTCGGCGGAACCTGCACGGGAAACATGGTCTCGCATATGGAGGATAATGACTCGATCCGAATCATCAGCGCCCGAGACACGACAGCTCATGAACGAAAGACATACGAATCGTAGGCCTTCGTCGCCATCCGACGATGAAATGCGCGCCGAGTACGATTTTTCCGGCGCCGTGCGCGGCAAGTATTACAAACGCTATCTTGAAAGCACGAACGTGGTCGTGCTCGAACCCGATGTGGCGCGGCGCTTCAAGAATTCTGAAGCGGTCAACGAAGCGCTCCGGTCATTGATGAAGCCGTCAAGCGCCGCGCGCACTCCTGCCAGGCCCACGCGAACACGCAAACCAGCGGCACGCTGAATAGCCCTGACGCACTACGCTGGTTTCTTTTCTGTCAGAAATATCTGCAGCAAATCGTTGAGAAACCGCCGTCCAAGCGCGGTCGGCGCGATGCGTTGATGGTCGCGCTCGATCAACCCCTTCCGCTCCGCCTCCTCAAGCTGCTTTAGCACGACGGTGAGCGGCACGCCGGCGCGTTCTTCAAACAGCGTGGCTGGAAAACCGTTGTTGAGCCGCAGCGCGTTCATCATGAACTCGAAGCCGATCTCGTTGACGTTGACGTC
This sequence comes from Betaproteobacteria bacterium, assembly GCA_023266235.1. Classification (GTDB taxonomy): domain Bacteria; phylum Pseudomonadota; class Gammaproteobacteria; order Burkholderiales; family SG8-41; genus PALSA-1004. Next base: position 1,295 of record JAHFRL010000036.1, on the reverse strand, counting down.
GTGCTGCTCCTGAATCGCGCTGCCGGCCGCTGCGCTTTCCATATATTGCTGCGGCTGCTTGTAGCGCATCTGGCGCGCGATGCGGCCGGGAAACGACAGCTTGCTGTGCGCGCCCGCGCCGATGCCGAGGTAATCGCCGAATGTCCAGTAGTTCATGTTGTGCAGGCACAACCTGGAGAGGCGAGAGGAGAGAGGGGAGAGGCGGAAATCGCTGCGCTGCTTTTCTTCCAACACGTTTCCCATCCGCTTGGCGAAAGCGGAAGTTTCGTAGTGTTCGTAGCCGGCAGCGGCGAGCAAGGCCTCGATTTCCTGTTGCATATTTGCGGCCGTGTCATCGTCGGGGAGCTGCGGCGGATAGCGATGAAAATACGTATTCGGCTCTATGGTCAGGTGATACGCCGAGAGGTGCTGCGGCGAACACGCAATGGCACTTTCGACATCCGCCGACGCTTCGGCAATGTTCTGCCCGGGCAGCGCATACATGATATCGAGGTTGACATTATCGAAATTGCGCATGGCGATTTCGATTGCGGCGCGCGCCTCGCCGTCGTCGTGGATGCGGCCGAGCGCCTTGAGATGGCGCGGATTGAAGCTCTGGACGCCGATCGACAGCCGATTGACGCCCGCCGCGCGGAAGGCGCGGAATTTTTCGGCTTCGAACGTGCCGGGGTTCGCTTCGAGCGTGATCTCGGCGTCGACCGCAAGCGGCGCGCGCGCGCGCACCGCGCCGATGATCTGCTCGATGCCTGCCGCCGAGAACGTGCTTGGCGTGCCGCCTCCGAAAAACACGCTGTAAATCTTGCGCCCCCACACCAGCGGCAGCGCCGACTCAAGATCGGCGATCAGCGCCTCGACGTAGCGCTGCTCAGGCACCGGCCCGCGCGCTTCGTGCGAATTGAAATCGCAGTACGGGCATTTGCGCAGGCACCACGGGATGTGGAAGTAGAGCGAGAGCGGCGGCAACGCCGAGAAGCGAGGAGAGGCGAGAGGCGAGAGGCGGGGGGCGGGGAAAAACATGAAGATTTTAGCGGATTTTACTCCTCCCTCCTCTCTCCTCTCTCCTTTCTCCTCTCGGCGCGCAGCCGCGCCGCCAGCGCGGCAAGCGCTTGCCCGCGGTGGCTGATACGGTTTTTCTCGTCGAGCTTGAGTTCCGCGCCGGTTTTGCGTAATTCCGGAATCAGAAACAGTGGATCGTAGCCAAAGCCGCCGCCGCCGCGCGGGGTTTTCACGATCTCGCCGTGCCACTCGGCCTCGCAGATCATGGGCTGCGGGTCGTCGGCGTGGCGCGTCAGCAC
>JAHFRL010000152.1 GCA_023266235.1 Betaproteobacteria bacterium | reverse complement strand
CCGCGTTCATCGGCGGTTGCTTGAAATTTTCTACATATGCGAATAAAGCACGCGCCCGGCGATCGGCACGCGCGCCATCAGCACGCAGCCGCTGCCGGAGTCGGTGATGTAAACCGTCTTGCGGTCAGGGCCGCCGAAGGCGACGTTGGTCACCAGGTCGCTGCCGCACGACTGCACGCGATAAAGCGGCTCGCCGCGATGATTGAAGATCCACACCGCGCCCATGTCGGGATGCGCGACCACCAGCCCGTCGTGCTCGTCGATGGCCAGGCCATCGGGGCCGCGCCCGCCCGAGAGCTGGATCTGGACACCCATGCGTGCGACGGTGCCGTCGGGAGCAAACGGCAGGCGCCACACCTGGTTTGCGCGCGTCACCGCGACGAACAGCGTGTCTTCCTTCCCGTTCAGCACGAGCCCGTTCGGGCTCGGCACGCAGTCGGCGATCTTCTGCAGCAGTCCGCCCGCGGTGTAGCGGTAGACGCGGCCGGTCTGATCCGAGAGATCGCTCTGTCCCTGGTCGGTGAAATACAAATCGCCGTTCGATGCGAACGTGAGGTCGTTCACGCCCTTGAAATGCTCGCGGTGGTAGCGCGTGACGACGGGTGTCACCTTGCCGCTTTTCGCATCAAGCAGCACGATGCCGAGCTTGTGGTCGGCAACGAAGATGCGGCCGTCTCGATGTATGCGCAAGCCATTCGGTTCGCCGTCGTATTCGGCGACCACGTCGAATTTGCCTTGCGGCGAAATGCGGAATATGCGGCCGTACGGAATGTCGACGGCGTAAAGGTTGCCGGCGCGGTCGAACGACGGGCCTTCCAGAAAGCTGCCGGCGGGAATTCCGCCGCCGCCGGCCGCGATGCGCTCGGCGGGCACGTGGGTCTTGCGCAATGCTTGGGGTACCGCGGCGAATACTTCGGTCTGGATCAGTTGCGGCGGGGCAAACATGGCTGGTCGTTCCTCCGGGTGCGAATCGCGATTATAGGCGAGATGCACCGCGGCGTGCGGCGCTATAATCGCAACTTCGCGTCCGCAGCATTGCTTCCGTCACACCCAAGAATTGCGCAATGAAAAATCCCCTCGCAGTCATCCGCCTCTATCCCGCACACGATTACACGCTGGCCGGCGCGTTCGCAAGCCGCATGCGCGCCGGTGCGCGGCGCGATTTCATGGTGCACGGCGGGAAGATCTGGAGCTGGGGCGAGTTTCACGCGACGATGCTGCGCACGGCACAGATGTTGCTCGCGCGCGGCATCCGGCATGGCGATCGCGTCGCGATCATGGCGGAAAACAGCGACGCGCACGTGCTGCTGTTGTTTGCGGCGTCGCGCATCGGCGCGATCATGGTGCCGGTCAATTCCGAGTTCGGCGTTGTCGAGGCGGGCTACGTGCTCAAGCATGCCGCAGTAAGTGCGGTGGTGTGCAGCAGCGAAACGCTGGCGGTCGCGCGCGACGCGGCGCAGGGTATCGCGCCCGCGCCATGGTTCACGCTGATCGACGGCGGGCAAAGCGGCGTTCCGGATTTCTTCACGCTGGCGGCACAAGCGCCGCAGACCGAGCTGCCGCGCGACATCAGCGGTGACGCTACCTGTCTGATCGTTTACACCTCGGGCACCACCGGCTTTCCGAAAGGCGCGATGCACAGCCAGAAGAGCTTCGTCACCGGCGGCGAGGCATTCGTCGCGCGCATCCACGCGCAACCCGGGGAGCGGCTGCTGACGGTGCTGCCGCTGTTTCATATCAATGCGTTGTTTTATTCGCTCGCCGGCGCGCTTGCCGCCGGCGCGTGCATCATCGTCGTGCCGCGCTTCTCGGCCTCCACGTTCTGGCAGACCGCGGTCGAAACGCGCGCGACCGCGGTCAACATCATCGAGGCGATCGGCGCCATCCTGATGGCGCGCCCACGCAGCGAATTTCGCACGGAGCACCGCATCGCCAGGCTTTACGGCGCGCGCGCCAACATGGTCGACGTGTTCCGCAACGAGTTTCATATTCCGCATCTGATCGGCGGCTACGGCATGACTGAAATCCCGGGCGTCACCTGCAATCCGTTCGCGGGGCCGCAGAAACCGGGCAGCATGGGGCCGATCGGGCGGCATCCCGACCCGCAGCGGCCGTGGGCGCAATGCCGCGTGGTCGACGACGACGGCAACGATGTTGGTGTCGATGAAGTGGGCGAGTTGCTGGTGAAGACGCCGATCATCATGCAGGGTTATTTTCGCGATCCGGAGCAGACGCAGAACGCGTTTCGCGACGGCTGGTTCATCACCGGCGACCTGGTGCGGTGCGACGCCGACGGCTATTTTTTTTTCGTGTCGCGCAAGAAAGACATCATCCGCCGCCGCGGCGAAAACATCGCCGGCGCCGAGCTCGACCGCGTGATCGGCGCGCATCCCGCGGTGTTCGAGGCCGCCGCGATCGCGGTGCCGTCGGAGCTCGGCGAGGACGAGATCCTTGCTGCGATCGTGCTCAGGCCCGGCGCGCAGGCGAGCGCGGAGGAAATCGCCGACTGGTGCCGCGCGCGGCTCGCGCCGATGAAGGTGCCGCGCTTCGTTGCGTTCGTCGGCGGGCTGCCGCACACACCGACGCACAAAATCCTCAAGTCGCAGTTGCGCGCCGATACGACGTTGCGCGCACGCGCAGTCGACCTGCAGGCCAGGGCGAACGCGTGACAACCAGGGCGTGAGTCACGGAACTCAGCGAGAAGCCCACGCAAGCATTGCGGCAGGCGCTTCGCGCTCGCGCAAAGGACACACCGGGCGGGCAAGCTGTTAAATGACTCCGACACCCGTAATTATGGTTGATCTGTGTCAAATAATCGAAACGCCGCCGTGATAACCTTGGTTCAGTTTCATGCCGAAAAAAGGAGGTTGAAATGAAGCCGTTTCTGACGACTATTGTTGCCGTCATCGCGCTAGTGGGGGTTGCAGCGAAGCCGGTCGTGGCGGCCGACGTCATTTGCTACAACTGTCCGCCCGAATGGGCCGACTGGGGGACCATGCTGAAGTCGATCAAGGCCGATCTTGGCCTGGAAGTTCCGCACGACAACAAGAATTCCGGGCAGACGCTCTCGACCCTGATCGCCGACAAGGCGAATCCGGTGGCCGATATCGCGTATTTCGGCGTCACGTTCGGCATCAAGGCGAAGGAGGCCGGCGTCGTCGCGCCGTACCGGCCGAAGTATTTCGATGAGATTCCGGCGGGCCTGAAGGCCGCGGACGGCAGCTGGTTCACCATTCACTACGGCACCATCGGCTTTTTCGTGAACGTCGACGCATTGCGCGGCGTCCCGGTGCCGAGATCGTGGAAGGATCTTCTGAAGCCCGAATACAACGGCCTGGTCGGGTATCTCGATCCGACGAGCGCCGCGGTCGGCTACGCGGGCGCCACCGCCGCGAACCTCGCGCTCGGCGGCACGCTCGACAACTGGCGGCCCGGGATCGACTACTTCAAGGCGCTGAAGAAGAACCGGCCCATCGTGCCGCTGCAGACCTCCTACGCGCGGGTGCTGTCGGGCGAGATCCCGATCATGTTCGACTATGACTTCAATACGCTGCGCGCCAAATACAAGGACAAATGCAACTGCGTTTTCGTCGTCCCCCAGGAGGGCACGATCGTGCTGCCCTACGTGATGAGCCTGGTGACGAACGGGCCGCACGCCGAGAACGCGAAGAAGGTGCTCGACTACCTGCTCTCGGACAAGGGGCAGGCGATCTGGGCAAACGCGTTCCTGCGGCCGATCCGGCCGGCGGCCATGACGCCCGACATCGCGGCGAAATTCCCGTCCGCCGAGGAGTACAAGCGCGCGAAGGTGATCGACTACGCGAAGATGGAGGAAGGGCAGAACGCGTTCCGCGACCTTTACCAGAAGGAAGTGCGATAGCGGCAGGCGTTTTTTGATAGGATGGGCAGGGCGGGGGCTCGCGCTTCCGCCCTTTTTTATGCGCGGCGGGGAAAATCGCAATCTGCTCGTGATGGTGCTGCCGGCGATCGTCGTCGTCGCCGCCTTCTTCCTGCTGCCGCTCGCGCGCCTCGCCGTGGTCGGCGGCACCGGACGCGCCGGGCTGCAGGCCTACCTCGCGGTTCTCACCACGCCCAATTACTTCTCGGCGCTCGTCTCGACCGTCGTCCTCGCCGTCGCCGTCACCGTCGCGACGCTCGCGATCGCCGGGATCGCGGGGGTGTTCCTCGAGCGCAATCGCTTCTTCGGCCGCGAGGCGCTCGTCTCGATGCTCACGCTGCCGCTCGCGTTTCCCGGCGTGGTGGTGGGCTTCATGGTGATCATGCTCGCCGGGCGCACGGGGCTGATCGGCGAACTCACTTCGCTCGCGGGTGCCGGGCGCCTGGTGTTCGCCTACTCGATGGCGGGGCTCTTCACCGGCTACCTCTACTTTTCCATTCCGCGCGTCATCCTCACCATCATGGCTGCGGCCGGGAAGCTCGACCCGGCGCTCGAGGAGGCGGCGCAGTCCCTGGGCGCGGGCCCGTGGCGGGTGGTGCGCGACGTGATCCTTCCGGCGCTGCAGCCGGCGCTGATTGCTTCGGGCGCGGTGTGCTTCGCCACCTCGATGGGCGCGTTCGGCACGGCGTTCACGCTGGCGACCGACATCAAGGTGCTGCCGATCGTGATCTACACCGAGTTCACGCTGCTCGCGAACATTTCCCTGGCGGCGGCGCTCAGCATCGTGCTCGGCGCCATCACCTGGGTGACGCTCGCGGCGTGCCGGGCGTTCGCCGGCGCAACGGCGGCGGCGGCGGGGTAGGCGGCGGTGGGTCGCACGCGCAACTTCTATCTTCAGCTCGCCTTCACGCTGCTGGTGTGCGCGTTCCTCATCGTGCCGGTGCTGATGTCGATCGTCGCCGGGCTCACCGAGAATTTCTTCGTGGGGGTGAGGAGCGGCTTCACCCTGCGCTGGATCGGCGTCGTGTGGGAGCTCTATGCGCCGACCATCTTCCGCAGCATGTACATCGCGCTTGCGACGCTCGCGGTGACGCTCGTCCTCGGCGTGCCGACAGCGTACGTGCTGGCGAAGCGCCCCGGCCTGCTCGGCCGGATGATCGAGGAATTCCTGGTGCTCCCGGTGGCCATCCCGGGCCTCGCCACCGCGCTCGCGCTGATCCTCACCTACGGCGGCTTCCGCGACTTCCGCACCAGCTGGGTGTTCATCCTCGTCGGGCACGTCCTTTATACGCTTCCCTTCATGGTGCGCTCGGTGCTGGCGGTGCTCTCGTCGTTCAACTTCCGCATCCTCGAGGAAAGCGCGGCGAGCCTCGGCGCCGGCTTCTGGCGGCGTTTTTTCGGCATCATCCTGCCGAACGTCAGGTCGGGAATCGTCGCCGGCTCGCTCACGGTGGTGACGCTGTCGATCGGCGAGTTTAACCTGACCTGGATGCTCCATACGCCCGAGACCATGACGCTGCCCGTCGGCCTCGCCGACAGCTACGCTTCGATGCGCCTGGAGATCGGCAGCGCGTACACGCTGGTATTCTTCGTAATGATCATTCCGCTGCTGATCGCGCTGCAGCGCTACGGCACGCAGCGCGTCAAGACGGCGGGGCCCGCGTGAGCGCGCCCGGACGCGGGACGGCGATCCGCCTGGTCGATTGCGCCAAGACCTTTCCGAACGGCACGCGCGCCGTGGAGCGCACCACCCTGGAAATGAAAGGCGGCGGGACGATCGTCTTCCTCGGGCCGTCGGGCTGCGGCAAGACGACGCTGTTGCGCGTCATCGCCGGGCTGGAGGCGCCCGACGCCGGCGGGCGGGTATTTTTCGACGACGAGGACGTCACCGAGCTGCCGATCGAGCGCAGGAACGTCGGCATGGTGTTCCAGTCCTATGCGCTTTTTCCCAACATGAACGTGGAGGAGAACATCGCCTACGGCCTCACCGTTCACGGGGCGACTCCGCAGGGCCGCGCCAGGCGCGTGGACGAGATGCTCGAGATGATGCAGATCGGCGAGCTGCGCGAGCGCCGCGTGACCGAGCTCTCGGGCGGCCAGCGCCAGCGCGTCGCGCTCGCGCGCGCGATCGCGGTGCAGCCGCGGGTGCTGCTGCTCGACGAGCCGCTGACGGCGCTCGACGCGCTGCTGCGCGAGCGGCTGCGCATCGAGATCGACGTCCTCCTGCATTCGCTCGGCATCACGGCGGCGTACGTGACCCACGACCAGGGCGAGGCGATGGCGATCGGCGACCGCATCGCGGTGATGAACCGCGGCGCGGTCGTGCAGGTCGGGAGCCCGCGGGAAATCTACTACAAGCCGGCGAGCTCGTTCGTCGCCGACTTCATCGGCACGATGAATCGCGTCGGCGGCACGCTGCGCGACGGGGCGCTCGAGCTGCCGGGCGGGCGGATTCCGTGGGCACAGGCGGGCTCCGGCGCCATGCAAGTGCTGTTCCGTCCGAACGACGCGCGCATCGTTCCCGCGGCCGGGGCGCAGCTGCGCGGCGTGGTGGCGCAGCAGTTCTTCCTCGGCGACCGCACGCGCTTGCACGTGAGCGGCGTCGCCGACAGAATGGTGGTCGTCGAGACCACCGAGCACCGCGAGTTCCACACCGGCGAGACCATCGGGCTGCGCATCGAGCCGGGCGCGCTGCTGCGGCTGCGGGAGTAGCCAAATGCTGATCGCCCAGATCACCGACACCCACGTCAAGGCCGCGGGCAGGCTCGCCTATCGCGCGGTGGATTCCGCGGAGAAGCTCGCGAACTGCGTGGCGCATCTCAACGCGCTCGATCCGCGGCCCGACATCGTTTTGCTGACGGGAGACCTCGTGGACCTCGGCAGGCCCGAAGAATACGCATTGCTGCGCGAGATTCTCGCGCCGCTGCGCATGCCGCTCTATGCCATTCCGGGCAACCACGACGAGCGCGGCGCCCTGCGCCGGGCGTTTTCCGATCATGCCTACCTGCCGCAGGAAGGCGAATTCCTGCACTACGCGCTCGAGGATTATCCGGTGCGCCTGATCGGGCTCGATACCGTCGTTCCGGGCGAGCAGCGCGGCGAGCTGTGCGCGCGGCGTCTCGCCTGGCTCGAAGGCGAGCTCGCGCGCGCGCCCAACCGCCCTACGGTGATTTTCATGCATCACCCGCCGTTCCTGACCGGGCTCGCCAACATGGATTGGCAGAATTGCCACAACGGCGAGGCGCTCGGCGCCCTGGTGGAGCGTCACCGCCAGGTGATCCGCATCCTGTGCGGTCACGTCCACCGCCCGATCCACCTTCACTGGCACGGCGTCACCGCGAGCATCGCGCCGAGCCCGTCGCACTCCTGCGCCTTCGATCTGAAGGCGGACGCCTCGCACGATTTCGTCCTCGAGCCTCCGACCTGCGAGCTGCACTACTGGAAAGAAGGCAGCGGGCTCATCAGCCACCTGACTTTCATCGGCGATTACGGCGGACGGTTTCCGTTCTACGATGCAAAGGGCAAGCTGATCGACTGACGGTTGCGATAATAGCGTAGCGTGCAGGCGCGGCGGGTTCAATCCACTTTCGCGCCCGAGGCCTTGACGACTTTGGCCCATTTTTGCATCTCGGATTCGATCAAGCGCGCGAACTCCTCCGGCGTGCTGGTGCGCACCTCCACCCCGGAGGCGAACAGCCGGTCCCTGACTTCCTGGGTGTCGAGCGCGGAGAGCGCCGCCTTGTTGAGCGTGGCGACGACCGGCCGCGCCATGCCGGCCGGGCCGACGAGCCCGAACCAGGCGGCCGCGGCGTAGCCCGGCAGCGCCGCTTCGGCGACCGTCGGCAGCTCGGGCAGCGACGGCGAGCGCCGCTCGCCGGTTACGGCAAATGCCTTCAGCCGCCCCGCCTTGATCAGAGGGATCGACGAAGAGAGGCTCGCGAACATGAGGTCGAGCTGACCGCCGAGCAGCGCGGTGAGCGCTTCGGTCGCGCCCTTAAACGGCACGTGGACCATCTTGATGCCGGCCATGGTGCTGAACAGCTCGGCCGACAGGTGCACGGTCGTTCCGGAGCCGGAGGATCCGTAGTTGAGCTGCCCCGGCCGCGCCTTGCCCAGGGCGATCAGTTGCTGGATCGAGTTGGCGGGCACGCGCGGATTGATCACCAGCGCATTGGGGCTCTCCCCGACCAGCGCGATCGGCGTGAAATCGCGGACCGGATGAAAGGACGGTTTCGCATACAGGCTGTGATTGATGGCATGGGTCCCGACGGTGCCCATCATGACGGTGTAGCCGTCGGGCGCGCCCTTCGCGGTCAATTCGGCCGCGATGTTGCCGCCGGCGCCACCGCGGTTGTCGATCACCAGCGACTGACCGAGCCGTTCGCGCAGCTGCGGCTCCATCGCGCGCGCGATGATGTCGGCGGCGCTGCCGGCGGTGAACGGGATCAGGACACGGATCGGGCGCGCCGGATACTGCTGGGCGAGCGCCGGGAACGCAACGAAAACGAGCAGCAGCAGAACTGAACGGCGTAACGGCCGCATGACATCTCCTCTCAATGTTCAGCGACGCCGTGAGCGTAGCACGAAAATGAAATGGCGGCGCAGCACGGGTATGAGTGAAGGGTGAAGGAAAGCGGGGTGAAGGGTAAGGGGTGAAGGGCGGGAGAGCGGGAGGTCGGGAGGGCGTGTGGTCAGGAACATTGATTCTGCCGCAAATCGCCCGGGGTGATGGAATCCTGCTGCGGCGAATCGATTTACCCTCGCGACCTGACTGAATATTGCAAGATCGACACGCCGGCGATGGTCAGGCCGCCGCGGTTTTTTGCGGGCGCTTAGACTCGAGCCGCGTGCTTGATCATGCGTCCCAAGGGTTGATTACTTCGACTCCGGTGGCGTCATAGTCCGCGACGTTGCGGGTCGCGATCACCGCTCCTGCGGAATGCGCGATGGCCGCGATCTGCGCGTCGAACTGGGAAATCGGCCGCCCGGCCCGGCGGCGCTCCGATGCGATGCGAGCGTATGGATGGGCAGCGTCGCTGCCAAAGGGAAGAACGCGACCCCCGAAGTCATGGTCGAACAACGCCCTGGCCGCTGCTTCGAGCGCGTTGCGCCGCCGGCCCGTGGGCAGCAGCATGATGCCGTGGAGATTTCGGCTTGCGTGATGCTCGTCGTATAGATACTCGTCGCCGGCTGAGCGGCCACCCAGCGTACGACGCTTGCGGCAGGCGCCGGCCGCATTAATTCCGAAAGCACGTTGGTGTCGAGAATGATCACTTGCCGGCTTGTTTGCCGGATTTGGGCGGCTCGCGCATGGGCTCGCGTACCGGCAGGCTCAACTCGACGCCGCCGAGCGGCCGGAAGCGCCGCCGGATCGCCTCGGCGAGATTGCGTGGCGCCGCTGCCTCATCGGCGAGGGCTGCGCGCAGAATGTTGCGAGCTTCGTCTTCCATCGAGCGCTTGCGGTGCGCCGCCCGTACGCGCAGGCGCGCTTTGGTCTGCTCGTCCAGTTTTCGAATCGTGATGCTGGCCATGAGGTTACCCCCGTGCAATCAATGATTGCATTGTAATCAATGCCGTCAGACCATTCAAGTACAGGCGCGGAGCCAGGTGTTGAAATCGTGAGCGGTGAAGGGTGAAGGGGAAGCGCGTTGCGCGTGAAGGGTGAAGGGTAGAGGCCGGGAAAGCGGTGATGTATAATTACACGAATTTCGTGTTATTATGCAGGCGGGGCAAAATTCCGCTGCGACGATGAAGAACATCACGATCACCCTCGACGAAACGACCGCCGCGTGGGCGCGCGTGCATGCCGCGAAACACAACAAAAGCGTGTCGCGGCTCGTGGGCGAAATGCTGCAGCAGCACATGCGCGAGTCGCGCGAATACGACGAAGCGATGCGGCATTGGCTGGCCAGGAAGCCCTACAAGTTTGAAAAGCCAGGCGGACGCTACCCCACGCGGGACGAACTGCATGATCGCGCCGGTCTTCGTCGACGCTAACGTTCTGATCTACACGGTCGACGCGAACGAGGCGCGCAAACGATTGCGCGCCGCGGACTGGATAGCGCGGCTCTGGCGTGAGCAAGCGGGGCGCACGAGCATGCAGGTGCTGTCGGAATACTACGTGACGGTCACCCGCAAGCTGAGGCCGCGGGTGCCTGCGGAGGTCGCCTGGAACGACGTCAAGTCGTTGCTCGCCTGGCGGCCGCAACCGGTCGACGAAGCGCTCATGCGACGCGCGCGCGCGATCGAGCAGCGCTATCGCCTGAGCTGGTGGGACAGCATGGTGGTCGCCGCGG
>JAHFRL010000245.1 GCA_023266235.1 Betaproteobacteria bacterium | reverse complement strand
CTGGTTGAGGAGCGGACTGCGAAACTCGCAAAGGAAGTCGCCGAACGCACGAAAGCCGAGGAGGAGGTGCGCGCGCTCAATGAGGGACTCGAAACGAAGGTGGCCGAGCGGACCGCCGAGTTGCAATCGATCAACCGCGAGCTGGAGTCGTTTTCCTACTCGGTGTCGCACGACCTGCGCGCGCCGCTGCGGCACATCGATGGTTACGTTGCGATGCTGATCGAGGACACCGAAGGCAAGCTTTCCGCGGAAGCGCAGCGCTATCTGAAAGTGATCGTCGAGGCGGGCCGGCACATGGGCGAGCTCATCGACGATGTGCTGGCGTTTTCGCGCATGGGGCGGGCGGAAATGCGCGAAGTTCGCGTCGAACTGCATGCGCTGGCGCGGGAAGCGATCCGCGACCTGGAGATGGGCACGCGCGGGCGCAACATCGGCTGGACGATCCCCCTACTGCCCGCGGTGACCGGCGATCGCGCAATGCTCAAACAGGCGCTTGCCAACTTGCTGGACAATGCCGTCAAGTACACGCGTCCACGCGATCCGGCGCAGATCGAGATGGGCTGTGCCGGGGAAGAGGATGGCCGGGTCATTCTATTCGTGCGCGACAACGGCGTGGGGTTCGACATGCAGTATGCGGACAAGCTGTTCGGCGTGTTCCAGCGGCTGCACCGGGCGGATGAGTTCGAAGGCACGGGCATCGGCCTGGCCAATGTCCGGCGCATCATCACGCGGCACGGCGGCCGCGTGTGGGCCGAGGGCAAGCCCGATGAAGGCGCCACGTTTTACTTTGCGCTTCCCAAAGGACAAGAGGCATGAGCATCCGCGCCCGGCTTTTGCTCCTGATCCTGTTCGCGACGCTTATCCCGGCGTTAGTGGGCGGGATGCTTTTTCTCGAACATCGCGACTCCGAGATCGCCGGCGCACGGCGGGACCTGACTGCCACAGCCCGGCAGATTGCGCAAGACCTGAGCGATACGGTTCGGGGCACAGCGCAGCTTCATTACGGATTATCCCGGGCGCGGGATCTCGATACCCAGGACCGGGCGGCCTGCTCCGACTTCCTCGCCAACGTGCTCAAGGAGTATCCGCAGTACACCGGCATACTCACGATAACGCCGAAGGGCGATCTGTTTTGCGATTCCCTGCGCACCGGCAGGGCGTTGCACCTCACCGACCGCCGTTATTTTCAGCAGGCGCTCACCTCGGAAAACCCGCTCGCCGTCGAGCCGGCGTTCGGCCGCCTGACAGGGATCGCGGTACTGCAGATCGCCTACGCCGCGCGGCGCGAAACGGGCGAGCCGGGATTTGTGCTGCTCGCATCGGTGAACCTCGAAAAGTACATGCAGTCCCGTTCGCAGACGCTGCCGAGACAAAATGCGGTGATCGCGCTCGTGGACGGCAAGGGAACCATTCTCACGTGGCATCCCGCTGGAGAAAAACTGCGCGGCACGTCCATCGCGGATTCGCCGTTGTTTCGCTTTGCCCGGGAGCGCCAGGGCGAGGAGGTGCGGGAGGATATCGAGTTCGGTGGAGCATCACGGATCTGGGCGGCCAGCGCGCTGCCCGAATTCCCAGAAATGGGGCTGCACATCCTGGTCGGGGTATCCAAGAAGGATTTGCTCGCGGCAGCGAATCGAAAACTGATGCAGGCGCTCGCGACTCTGGTCGTTGTCTCGCTGCTGGTATTTGCCGGCGCGTGGATGCTGGTGGAGTCAGGCGTACGCCGCCCGGCAGCGCGCATCATCGCCACCGTCGCGCGGTTCAGCGCGGGGGATTTCGGCGCCCGCATCGGTAAACCCTACCCGCGCGGCGGAATCGGGGACCTGATGGCGGCCCTGGACCACGCCCTCGAGTTGATGCAGGCGCAGCGGGACGTGATTCAGGGGCTCAACGCAGACCTGGAGCGCAGGGTGGTCGAGCGCACCGCGCAGATCGAGGCCGCCAACAAGGAGCTTGAGGACTTCAGCTATTCCGTCTCCCACGATATGCGCGCCCCGCTGCGCGCGATTGACGGTTACTCGCGGATGCTCGAAGAGGATTACGGCGACAAGCTCGACGCGGAAGGCCGCCGTTTGCTCGGCGTGGTTCGTGACAGCAGCCAGAAGTTGGGCGCATTGATAGATGACCTGCTGGCGTTTTCGCGGCTGGGCCGCAGGCCGATCACGGCGGTTGAAGTGGACATGAATGCGCTGGTGCAGGGGGTCTTGAACGAGTTGCGGCCTGTTGCCGGCGAGAGCGCGCAGCACTGCGTGATCGAACCGCTGCCCGCGGCATGGGGCGACCGCGCGCTGCTGCGCCAGGTGTGGGTCAACCTGCTGTCCAATGCGTTCAAGTTCGCCGGTAAACGCGAGCAGCCGGTAATCAAGGTGGCGGGACACCACGGCGGCATGGAGAACGTGTATAGCGTCAGCGACAACGGCGCCGGGTTCGACATGCAGTATTACGACAAGCTCTTTGGCGTGTTCCAGCGCCTGCATGGCACGGATGAGTTTCCGGGCACCGGCGCGGGGCTCGCCATCGTGCGGCGCGTCGTCACGCGGCACGGCGGCCGGGTGTGGGCGGAAGGAAAAATCAACGCAGGCGCGACGTTTTACTTCGCGCTGCCACGAGGAAAACCGAATGGACGAGATGCGGCAAGTTGAGATCCTGCTGGTGGAGGACAATGCGACCGATGCCGAGCTCACGCTGCGCGCGTTGAAGAAAAACAATCTCGCCAACAACGTGGTGTGGGTCAAGGACGGCGCCGAAGCGCTCGATTTCATTTTTCAAACGGGCGCGTACGCGGGGCGGGCGAACGGAATGCCAAAGCTGATACTACTTGATCTGAAGCTGCCCAAGGTCGATGGCATCGAAGTCCTGCGCCGTCTCAAATCCGATCCGAAGACCAATACGGTGCCGATCGTGATGCTGACGTCATCAGCCGAAGAGCGCGACATCGTCGAGAGCTACAAGCTCGGCGTCAACAGCTATCTCGTCAAGCCGGTGGACTTCAAGCAGTTTATCGACGTGGTATCGCACGCCGGGATGTATTGGGCGGTGCTTAACAAGACCCCGCATTAGAACCCGCGCTATGCACCCAGAACAAACGTTAGTGGAGAACAGGCCTCTTGAAGGAGGTACTTATGTCGTCACCGCTTAAAGTTCTGATCGTCGAAGACGTGGCGACGGACGCGGACCTGGTCGCGCGCGAGCTGAAGAAGGCCGGCCTCGATCACCAGATGACGCGGGTGGAGACGCAGCCCGATTTCCTGCA
>JAHFRL010000151.1 GCA_023266235.1 Betaproteobacteria bacterium | reverse complement strand
CCCCGCTCCCGGCGCCGGTTGCACAACTGTCTGCGCCGAGGCTGCAGGGGCCGGCGCCATAAGCCATCACGTAGAGCATGCCGCCCATGATCGACAGGTTTTTCATGAAATTATTGAGCTGGTTCATGAAATTCGCGGCGTCGGCGGCCCAGAACGCGTGAAAGATCACCGATGACAAAAGCGTAAAGCCGAAAAAAGCCGCCGCGACCCAGCGCGCCTGCCACCCCAGCACGAGCAGAATGCCGCCGCCGAGCTCGAGTGCGATGGTCAGCACCAGCAGCACCTCAGCCATCGGCATCCCCTGGCTCGCCATGTAGTCCGCGGTCCCACCGAACGCCTTGATCTTGCCAAAGCCTGAAACAATGAAAAGCTGCGCCAGCAGTATGCGCGCGAGCGGCGGTCCGTACTGTTTGATCAAGTTACACAGGTTGTTCATGGAATTACTCCTTTACGCATTGATGGCTGACGGGTGTGTTCCGCATTCGGCATTCCCTATTCCGAAGTGAACCCCGCTTCGAACCACGCGTCAAGCCCGCCGTGCAGCGGCCGCACGCGGGCGTATCCCCGGTCGATCAACAGGCGGGCGACACGCGCCGCGCTGGCTTCGTTCGGTCACGTGCAGTACAGGATGATGTCGCGGTCGGGCGGCAGTTCGGCAAGATGCGCATCGAGGTTCTCGAAGTCTACGGCGATCGCGCCCGGTATGCGCCGCGGATCGATCTCGCGCGCCGACGCCGAGCGCACGTCCACGACGATCGGCGCTTCACCCTTCTGCATCAGCCGGTAAAGATCCCCGGCCGAAATGCGCGCCATGCGCAACGCCTTGAAAAAACGCCGGCGCTCCCACCATTTGACCGCGACGAACAACGCGAGCGCAACGCCGATCAGCATCAGCGCATAACCGCCCATCCGCCCGAGTTGCGTCAACACCCAGTCGATCTGGCGGTAAAAAATCATGCCGGCGCCGGCCGCCAGCCCGGCCCACAGCGCGGCACTGATCGCGCTATAACCGAGAAAAGGCATGAGCTTGACGCGCAGCGCGCCGGCGAGCGGCGGCGCCACGACGGCAAAGCCGGGAATGAACTTCGCGAATACCAACGAGGGCGCTCCCCAGCGCTGAAAGCGGGTTTCCGTCTGGCGCACGCACGAATCGGGCGAGATCGAAATGCGGCACAGCAGCTGCAGCACGCGCAAACCGTAGATGCGCCCCGCCATGTACCAGATCAGATCGCCGAGCAACGAAGCCGCGACCGCCACCGCGATGATCGCCGGCAGCGACAGCCCGCCGCCGGCCGCGAGCGCGCCGGCCACCATCAGCGTCGGCACCGCCGGCACCGGCGCACCGGCCTGCAGCAGGAACACATTGACGAAAACCAGCGCCAAGCCGTACTGCGCGAGCAACGCCGTCAATTGCTCAATCATGTCCGGAACTCACGCAAGGTCGAACAGCAATATTTCCGCACCGGCACCGCGCTCGATCATGACCCCGGATTCGCCGCTTGCTTTCAGCGCATCGCCCGCCGCCAGCCTCTGGCCGTTGACCGTCACCTGGCCGCGCGCGACGTGCACATAGGCCTTGCGTCCCGCGGCAAGCGCATGACTCAAGCGCTCGGCGCCGTCGAGCAGGCCGGCATACACCGCCGCGTCCTGGTGGATCGTAACCGAGCCCTCGCGGCCGTCGCCCGCTGCGATCAGCCGCAGCCGGCCGCGCTTCGAGGCCGCGTCGAAATGTTTTTCCTCGTAGCCCGGCTCGATGCCGGTGACGTTCGGTTCGATCCAGATCTGCAGCAAATGCACGAGTTCGCCCGGCGACGGGTTGAACTCGCTGTGCTGCACGCCCCTGCCCGCGCTCATGCGCTGCACGTCGCCCACCCGGATCACCGAGCCGTTGCCCATGCTGTCCTTATGCTCGAGCGCGCCCTCGAGAATGTAGGTGATGATTTCCATGTCGCGATGGCCGTGCGTGCCGAAACCCTTGCCGGGCTGCACGCGGTCCTCGTTGATCACGCGCAACGCTCCGAAGCCCATGTGCCGCGGGTCGTGGTATTCGGCGAACGAGAAGCTGAAGTAGCTGTCGAGCCAGCCGTGGTTCGCGTGGCCGCGCTCGCCCGCTTTGCGTAATGCGATCATGGCGATCTCCCGATCATCGAATCAGCGTCCAACATCTTCCCGCGGCGTCACGCCGAGCGCGAGCCTGCGCCCGCGTCTGAGCACCGCGAGTTCGAGCGCTTGCCCGACACGCTCTTCCGACAGCAGCCGGTGCAGGTCGTCGAAGCCCGACACCGGCTGCGCGCCGAGCGCGACGATCAGGTCGCCGCTTTCGACGCCGGCCCGCGCCGCCGGGCCGTCCGGCTCGACCGCGAGCACGCGCAGCCCGCTCGCGGCCGGCAGCCCGAAATGACGCACGATGCGCCGCGCGATCGGAGCGTTCTGGCCCGAGATGCCAAGACGCGCGCGGCGCACGCGGCCGTGCCGCAGCAATTGTGTCAGCGTGACCTTCGCGGTGTCGATCGCGGTCGCGAAGCAGATGCCCTGCGCGCCGCCGATCATCGCGGTGTTGACGCCGATCGCCTCGCCGCGCGCATTGACGAGTGGCCCGCCCGAGTTGCCGGGGTTGAGCGCGGCGTCGGTCTGGATCACGTCGTCCATCAGCCTGCCGGTGGTCGCGCGCAGCGAGCGGCCGAGAGCCGACACCACGCCGGCGGTGACGGTGCACTGGAAGCCGTACGGATTGCCGATCGCCACCGCGAGCTGGCCGACGCGAATACGCTGCGAATCGCCGAGCGCCACCGTCGGCAGCCTGGCGGCGTCGATGCGGATCACCGCGAGGTCGGTGTCGGGATCGTCGCCGATCAGCGCGGCGTCGAACGCGCGGCCGTCGGGCAGCGTCACAGCGATTGCGGTCGCACCGCTCACGACGTGGCTGTTGGTCATGATCAGCCCGTCGGGCGTGAACGCGAACCCCGAGCCGCTGCCGCCGATCTCGCGCCCGCCGGCCTGCGGCAGTTTTTTCCTGACCTCGATGAACGCGACCGCCGGGCTCACTCGTTCGGCCGCACCGGCGACTGCGCGCGAGTACGCATCGAGCAGCCGGTCATCATTGTCCCCAGTGCTGGCGAGGTTTTTTTGCGGCGCGCCGCCATCGCCTTCATCGAGCACCGGTGTTACGGCCGGCGCGTTGAGCCATTCAGGATAGGGGCTGGTCATTGTCTGGAGATGAGGGTGCGCACCTGGTAAATCAACCCCGGGCGCCGCGCGTGAGTGTCGCCGCCATCGCCTACGCCTTGAATTGCAACGGCAGGTTTCTTAATCGCTTTCCAGTCGCGGCAAAAATCGCATTGGCCACCGCCGGCGCAACCGGCGGCACGCCGGGCTCGCCGGCTCCGGTCGGCTTTTCGTTGCTTGGCACGATATGCACTTCGACCTTCGGCATTTCGTTGATGTGCAGCACCTGGTATTCGTGGAAGTTCGACTGCTCGACGCGGCCGCCCTTGAGCGTGATCGCACCATGCAATGCCGCCGACAAACCGAAGCCGATGCCGCCTTCCATCTGCGCCCGGATCACGTCCGGGTTGACCGCAACACCGCAATCGACCGCGCACACGACGCGGTCGACCTTGAGCGAGCCGTCGGGCTTGACCGTCACTTCCGCAACCTGCGCGACAACCGTATTGAACGATTCGTGCACGGCGATGCCGCGACCTTTTGCTTTCGGCAACGCTTTGCCCCATCCTGCTTTCTGCGCGGCGAGATTGAGCACGCCGAGATGCCGCGGATGCTTCCCCAGCATCGCGCGCCGGAATTCAACCGGGTCCTTCCCGGCGGCAGCGGCCAGCTCGTCGATGAAGGTTTCGGTTGAAAACGCGGTATGCGTCGAGCCGACCGAGCGCCACCACTGCACGGGCACGCCGATTTTGGTCGTGTGCAGGTCGATCAGCATGTGGGGAATATCGTACGGCAACGTGCTGGCGCCCTCGACCGAGGTCACGTCGACACCGTCCTTGACCATCACGCTCTCGAACGCCGTGCCCGCGATGATCGACTGGCCGACGATACGGTGCTGCCATGCGACAAGATTGCCTCGCGCATCGAGCCCCGCGGACAACGCGTGATAGTACAGCGGGCGGTAATAGCCAGCGCGCATGTCGTCCTCGCGCGTCCATTGCAGCTTGACGGGAGCACGGCCATTGATCGCTTTTGCGATAAATGCGGCTTCCACCAGGTAATCGCAATGCGGATTCGCGCGGCGCCCGAAGCTGCCGCCTGCGTACAGCATGTTGAGCTTCACCTGCTCGGGCCTGAGCCCGACGACGCCGGCAACCGTCGCCTGGTCGACGGTCTGGAATTGCTCGCCGTTCCAGATCTCGCATGAGTCGGCGCCGAGCTTCACCACGCAATTGAGCGGTTCCATGGCCGCATGCGCGAGATACGGAAATTCGTACGCGGCCGTCAGCTTCCTGGCCGCGCCCCCAAGCGCCTTCTCCGCGTCGCCCTCTTTGCGCGCAACCGTTCCCGGTTTCTGCGCGAGGTCCCGGTACTGCGCGAGTATTTCGGTCGAACCGAGTTTGTTCGCGCCACTTTCGTCCCATTCGACCGTCAGCGCGTCGCGGCCCTGCTTCGCCGCCCAGAAATCGTCGGCGAGCACCGCCACGCCGGTCGGGATCTGCACCACGTCGACGACACCCTTGATCGTTCGTGCCTTGGTCGCGTCGAACGATTTCACCCGCGCGCCGAAGAGCGGCGGGTGCGCGACCACCGCGGTCAGCATGCCGGGCAGCTTGACGTCGATCGTGAACCGCGCGGTACCGTTGGTCTTGGCCCTGCTGTCCTTGCGCGCAACGTGCTTGCCGATTAATTTGAAGTCCTTCGCTTCCTTCAGCTTGACCTCAGCCGGCACCGGCATCGTGGCGGCCTTGGCCGCGAGCTTGCCGAAGCTCGCCTTGCGGCCGCTCGCCTTGTGCGCGACAACGCCTCTGCTGACCGTGATCGCATCGGCCGGCACTTTCCATTCGTCCGCCGCCGCAGCGACCAGCATCGCGCGCGCCGCGGCGCCCGCCTTGCGCAATTGCTCGTACGAATTCGCAATTGCCGTGCTGCCGCCCGTGCCCTGCGCCTGTCCCCAGAAAAGATTGTTGTAGAGCTTTGCATCGGCGGGCGCGCCTTCGACCCTGATTTGCGCCCAGTCCGCATCGAGTTCCTCGGCAACGAGCGTCGGCAGGCCGGTATAGGTGCCCTGGCCCATTTCGAGATGCTTCACGATCACCGTCACCGTGTCGTCGGTGCCGACGCGCACGAACGCATTCGGCGCAAACGCAACGTCGACGATGCCGCCCGCCGTCTTGCCCGGCCCCGATGTCTGCGCCAGGCCGCCCGGCAAGTAAAATCCAAGCGTGAATCCGGCGCCAGCGGCGGCGCCGGCCTTGAGAAATTCACGGCGGTTCAGATTGATTCGAGTCGTCATGATCTTCCCCTCACGCCATCGCTTTGGCTGCGACCTTGATCGCGGCGCGGATGCGCACATAGGTCGCGCAGCGGCAGACATTGCCCGCCATCGCGGCGTCGATGTCGGCATCGCCCGGCTTCGTATTTTTCGCGAGCAGCGCCGCTGCGCTCATGATCTGCCCCGACTGGCAGTAGCCGCACTGCACGACGTCGAGCTTTTCCCAGGCGGATTGCACCGCCTTGCCGGCCCGGGTGGCGCCGACCGCTTCGATGGTGGTGATTTTTTTGCCGGCAACCGCTGATACCGGCGTCACGCACGAGCGTATTGCCACGCCGTCGAGATGCACGGTGCACGCGCCGCACAGCGCCATGCCGCAGCCGAACTTGGTGCCGGTGAGGTTGAGATGATCGCGCAGCACCCATAGCAGCGGTGTGTCCGGCGCGACATCCACTTCCTGCTTCCTGCCATTGACAGTCACAGCGATCATTTGTCTTCCTTTGGAAAAATTCCGCACCTATATCCGCCATCATTGCAGCGGGCACCGGACACGCTCACTTGGACGGCGGCGTTTGCCCGGCCGCCTCGCCGGCGCCCGGCTTCGGTGCGCCCGGCTGCCGGATGTCCAGCGCCGCCGTCTGCCAGCCGCCGCCCAGAGCCTTGTAGAGCTGAACCAGCGAAGTCAGCATGTTCCGGTAGGCCTGCACGCGCAGCAATTCGGCGGTGAACAGGGCGCCGTCCGCGTCGATCACCTCGAAATACGAGGAATAGCCGATCGTATAACGTTTGAGCACCCGCTGATTGGCCTCGCGCAGCGCGGCAACCTGCTCGTCCTGGGCGCGCAGGGATTCACCGAACCCCTGGCGTGCCGCAAGCGCATCCGACACTTCGCGGAACGCCTGCGCGACAATTTGCTGATACTGCAGGATCGCCGCCTTCTCGCGCGCCGTGAAAGCATCGACCTGGTAAACGTTGCGATTGAGGTCGATGATCGGCTGCAGCAGGCTCAGCCCGAACGACCAGGTGCCGGCGGGGCCGCTGAACAGATTCGAGAGCGCTGCGCTTTGCGATCCCACGGAACCGGTCAGCGAAATGGTCGGGAACAGGGACGCCTTGACTGACTTCAGGCGCGCATTGGCACCGATCAGCACGTTTTCAGCCTGGCGCACGTCGGGCCGCCGTTCGAGCAGCGTTGCCGGCAGTCCCGTCGGCACGTCCGGAGGTACAGGGAAAAAATTTGCGTCGGATGCCGCATCCCGCACTATGGAGGCGGGGTTTTCTCCCAGCAATATCTGCAACTGGTTCTCGGTCTGGACGATCAGGCTTTTCAGATCAGGAACGGCGGCGCGCGCGGTCGCGAGACTCGCTTCGGCGCGATTGACATCAAGACCGGACACGACACCACGCTTGAACTGCGCGCGCGTCAACTCGAGAAACTTCTCGCGCGCCGCCACGGTGCGCTGCGTGATCAAAAGCTGCTGATCGAGGGCGCGCAAGGCGAAATAGGTGCCTGCGACGCTCGCGATAACGGAAACCCGCGTCGTGTCGCGCGCAAATTCGGAGGCAAGAAAATCGGCTCTTGCCGCTGCGCTGAGATTTGAGATGCGTCGCCACAAATCGATTTCGTACGCAACGTCAAGCTCAGCGTTGTAGGTCGAGCGCACCGGCGCGGCGTTGGAGGGCAGCGGAGTCGGCCCGACGGTCGATATGCGGGAGCGGGTGGAGCTTCCGCCTGCCGCTGCCTGCGGGATCGAGCCGAGGCCGCTGATTCCGACGAAAGAGCGAAATTCCTCGACCCGCGCCATTGCGATCCTCACGTCGTAGTTCTGCTTCAGCGCCGTGGCGATCAGCTTCTCCAGCACCGGGTCGCGATAAATCTCCCACCACGACAAATCGGCCAGAGACTTGCCGCCCGGCGGCGCGGTCTGGCCGCGGAACGAATCCGGGGCCTTGACCTCGGGCCGCTTGTAATCCGCGAACATCGAGCATGCGGCGAGCAACGACATCAACCCCGCCAGATAGATCGAGCGCATCACGTTCCGGCCTCCGGCGTTGCAGGCGACGGCGCGGCGGCTTGCTCTGTTTGTTCCTGCCGGAACGGCCGTTTGCCTTCGCTGATTCGCTGGATCACGACGTAAAATACCGGGATCACGAAAATGCCGATCATCGTCGCGAACAGCATGCCGGGCACCACCGTGTTGCCGAGCGACAGGCGCGCGCCGGCGCCCGCCCCGGTTGCGATCGCGAGCGGCAGCGTGCCCAGTATGAACGCGAACGAAGTCATCAGGATCGGCCGCAGCCGCAGCCGTGCGCCCTGCAATGCGCCTTTGACAATCGACGCCCCGCGTTCGTGCGCGAGCTTGGCGAACTCGATGATCAGGATGGCGTTCTTCGCGGCGAGGCCGATCAGCATCACCAGCCCGATCTGGACGTAGACGTTGTCGTCGAGGCCTCGCAGCGTGAGCCCCAGAAACGCGCCGAACACGCCGAACGGCACCACCAGCAGGATCGCGGCGGGCATCGCCCAGGACTCATATAACGCCGCGAGCACCAGAAACACGAACATCAGCGACAGCGCGAAGATGAAGCCGGTCTGCCCGCCGGTTTTTTTCTCCTGATACACTGCGCCGGTCCAGTCGTAGCCGAATCCCTGCGGCAGCGTTTTCGCCACCTCCTCCATCGCCGCCACCGCCTGGCCCGAGCTGTAGCCCGGCGCGGCGGCGCCGTTGATGGTCGCAGCGCGGTAGATGTTGTAGCGCTCGTAATATTCCGGCGCATTGATCGGCTTGGTATTCACCACCGCCGACAGCGGAACCATGTCGCCGCGCGCGCTCTTCACGTAGAAGCGCTTGACGTCGTCCGGATGCGCGCGCACCCCGGCCTCGGCCTGCGCCTGCACCTTGAACGTGCGCCCATACAGGTTGAAGTCGTTCACGTAATAGCCGCCGAGAAACATCTGCAACGTGAAGAACACATCGCTCAGCGAGACCCCGTATGTCTTCACCGCGTCGCGATTGATCTCGTATTCGATCTGCGGAATGCTGTCGTTGTAATTGGCGAACACGAAACCGAGCTCCGGCCGCTTGCGCGCCTCGCCGAGAAAGCTTTGCAGCACCTGGCTGAATTGCCCGGGATCGCCGCCCGCGCGATCCTGCAGCAGGAATTCGAACCCCCCCGCGGTGCCGAGCCCCCGGATCGGCGGCGGATTCAACACCAGGACGTTGGCGTCCTTGATCTGGGTGTTCGCAAGACCCGTCAGCGCGCGCAAGATCCCGCCGGCAGTCCGCTGCGGGTCCTTGCGCTCATCCCACGGCTTGAGCCGGATGAACGCAGTCCCGTTGTATGAGGTGGCCAGTCCGGTGAGCAGATTGAAGCCGGTCAGCGATGCGACGCCGTCGACACCCGGCAGATCGCGCGCGATAGCCGTCAGTTTGTCGACCGCGGCGGTAGTGCGCTCGAGCGACGCGGCGGGCGGCAACTGCACCACCGCAAACAGATAGCCCTGATCCTCGTCCGGCACCAGTCCGGTCGGGCGCGCGTGGATCAGACCGTAGACTGCGGCGAGCAGCGCGAGAAACGTAAGCGCAACCAGGGTCGCGCGCCGGATCAGCACCGCGACCGAACTCATGTAGCGTTCAACGAAGGCGGCGAACCAGCGGTTGAAGAAGTCGAAGAAGAGCTCGATCAGCCCGTGCGGCTTGTGGTGGCTCGCCGGGCGCAGCAGCAGCGCGCACAACGCGGGCGTCAGCGTCAGCGCGCACAGCGCCGAGAGCAGCACCGAGGTCGCGAGCGTCAGCGCAAACTGCTTGTAGAGCGCGCCGGTCAGCCCGCCCAGAAAAGCGACCGGGATGAACACCGCGGACAGCACCAGCGCGATCGCGACCACCGGCGCGCCGACGTCGGCCATCGCGGACTTGGCGGCGTCCGACGGCGACAGATGCTCGCTGTCAAGCTTGTGCTGCACCGCCTCGACCACGACGATCGCATCGTCCACCACGATGCCGATCGCGAGCACCATGCCGAACAGCGTGAATGTGTTGATCGAGAAGCCGAGCGCGACGAACACCGCGAACGTGCCGATCAGCGACACCGGAATGGTCAGCATCGGAATCAGCGTCGCGCGCCAGCTCTGCAGGAACACGTACACGACGAGCAGCACCAGCAGGATTGCCGCGAACAGCGTCTTCACCACTTCTTTCAGCGACTCGGTGACGAACGGCGTCGTGCTGTACGGTATCGAGTAGACGAGATCGGGTGGGAAACGCAGCGCGAGCTCGTCCATCGTCGTCTTTACCTGCCGGGCCACGTCGAGCGCGTTCGCGTCCGGCGCGAGGAAAATGCCGATAAACACCGCGGCCCTGTCGTCCTCCCGCACGTTGATCGAATAGTCGACGCCGGCGAGCTCGACGCGCGCGATGTCCTTCAGGCGCACGATCTGGCCGTTGGCCGCCGCGCTCACCACCATGTTCTCGTATTGCTTGGCGTCGGCGAGCCGTCCCTGCACGAATATCGAGTACTGCATCTGCTGGCCCGCAGGCGCCGGCGGCACGCCGACGCGCCCCGCGGGCGCGACGACGTTCTGTTCCTGAATCACCCGCGCCACGTCGCCCGCCGTCACGCCGAGGCGCGCCATCTTGTCGGGATCGAGCCAGATGCGCATGCTGTAATCGCGCGCGCCGAAGATGCGCACGAAGCCGACGCCGTTGATGCGCGAGAGCGCGTCCTGGATGTTGAGCAGCGCGTAATTGCTGAGAAACACGTTGTCGAAGGTGCGCCGCGGCGAAGTCAGCGCCAGCACCTCGAGAAAATCGGTCGATTGCTTGCGGACCTGCACGCCCTGGCGGATCACGTCCTGCGGCAGCGAGGTCTGCGCGATCGCCACGCGGTTCTGCACGTCGACCGCCGCGATGTCCTGGTTGGTGCCGACGTCGAAGGTGAGCGTGAGATTGTAGGAGCCGTCGTTCGCGCTCTTCGAATCCATGTAGATCATGTTGCGCGCGCCGTTCACCTGCTGCTCGATCGGCGCCGCGATTGAATCCGTGACCGTCCCCGCATTGGCGCCGGGGAAATTCGCCGTCACCTGCACCTGCGGCGGCACGATCTGCGGATATTGC
>JAHFRL010000244.1 GCA_023266235.1 Betaproteobacteria bacterium | reverse complement strand
TTATTGTCCGGCGTAAAGTAGAACTCGCCGGTCAGCGATGACGACTCCCACGGGGTTTGCTGTCCGTCTGAAGCCTTGACCACGTTGATGCGCACCTGCTTGAATACGTCCTCGACCTTGAGTCCCGGCATACCGAGCGCTTTTAGCAGTGCCTCCGTATAAAGCCCGTTACTGCCGGTGCCGTCGGAGGCCACCTTGCCCGGCGCCGTCGCGTAGGCGAGAAGGGTGCCGGTTGGCGCGTCGATCTGCGCGAGACCGCCGCCAGCGCCGCGAAAGCGGCGTTCGAACGGATTGTTTCTGCAGGCATCGAGAATCACCATGCTGAGCCGCGCTGGCCCCAATTGATACAGCAGCTGATCCACATCTACCGCCTCCGTGCGCACGGACGCCTCGGATTCAATCTCCGCATCGACGGGAATCAGAAAGTTTTTTCCCTGAACCTGCATACCGTGTCCGGCGTAGTAGAAAAGCCCGACACTTCCCAGCGCGAGTTTTTGCCCGAATTGACTGAAGGAGCGCGTCATGTCACGCAGATTCACATCCGTCCTAAGTATGACGTCAAAGCCCAGCGCGCGCAGCTTGTCGGCCATGGCTTTCGCGTCGTTGACGGAGTTTCTCAGGCGCGCGGTCGGGTAGGCGCTGTTGCCGATGACGAGCGCTACCCGCTGTTCGGCTGCGGCCGCCGGATGCGGCCACACGACCGCCGCCCCGAGCAGAGCGGTGGCGAGCATGAAACGAAGAAACTCGGCGGTGCGTTTCGGTTTGCCCATGACGGCCTCCCAACAGCACGTCCAGCAGGTCCGGTGACTAATTATAGTCCATTCAATCCCTTGCAATCGAATTTTGCGAAAGTTCTCGACTGTCGCGCACTGGCTGGCGGCATGACCTCAAAAATAGGCTTGATCGGCCGGGCACGCGATGCACTACGCCACGCCAGGCTGTTGAATATTCACATTGCGGCGCGCAGCCCGGCGGTCCGCGCCGTGGCGAGCGCGTTACCAGCGCTCGGGCAGATCGCGGTTGATCGTGATCTGCCGGTTCTCGACGGTGATGTAGCCGCCGGCAACGAGATCCTTGAAGATGCGGCTGATCATTTCGCGCGAGGCGCCGACCCGTTCCGCAATGTCCTGCTGGGTGAGTTTCTCGGCGGCGACGAGGCGGCCGTCGCGCTCGGTCGCCAGTTCGAGCAACAGGCGCGCGACGCGCCCATAGACGTCGAGCAGCGCGAGGCTGCGGATGTTCTCGGTGAGCGTGCGCACGCGGTGCATCAGCCGGTTGATGAGCTTCAGCGCGAATTCCGGACTGGCGGTCAGCAGCGCCCTGAAGTCGTCCTTGGCGACGACCAGAAACCTGCTCGCTTCGAGCGTCATCACCGACGCGGAGCGCGGGCCTTCGTCGATCACCATCTCGCCGAAGTACTCGCCCGGACCGTGGACATTGAGGGTGACCTCGCGGCCGTCCGGATTGTGCAGGAACACCTTGACGCGCCCGGCAAGGATGATGAAGATCGCGTCGCTGCGGTCGCCTTCGCTGACGACGACTGTGTGCTTCGGAACGGACTCGATCGAAGCGTGCGCCGAGAGCGCGCGCAGCTCCCGCTCTTCGAGTTCGAGAGCGCTGCCTGCGAGATCGTCGGTTGCCGGCGTTTTTTTGGCCATCGTGGTCAGCCACTCAGGGTGTCCAGCGAATACCGTGCAGGTCTTTCGTTTTCATGCTGCGCCTGCAGCTTGCTCGACCCGATCGTAGCCGAAGATTTCGACCGGCGAATGCCCCTTGATCGCGCGCGCCCCGAGCGGCACCAGATTTCCGCGATCAGCGAGCTGGTCGACGACCGCGCGCGAGCAAACGAGGCGGTAGCCGACTTCTTTGGTGACTCCTTCAAGCCGCGAAGCGACGTTGGTCACGTCGCCGATCACGGAATATTCGTGCCGCGTCGCCGCGCCAATGTGTCCGGCAACCCCCTCGCCGGCGTGCAGCCCGATGCCGATCTGCAATGGCGGTTCTCCTCCCGCGGCAAGCTCGACGTTCAGGCGCCGCAGGTATGCGAGCATCGCGCCCGCTGTCTCGTATGCCGCCGCGCAGGGATTCGGCAGCGGCTTCGGCACGCCGAACACCGCCATGATGCCGTCGCCCATGAAGCTGGTCACGGTGCCGCCATGCTCGTGGATGATCGGCACGATCCGCTCGAAGTAACTGTTGAGAAACGCGATCGTCTGCTCGGGGGTCATGCGCTCACTGCGGCTCGTGTAACCGCGAATGTCGGAAAACAGGACGCACGCGAACTGCTTGACACCGCCCAGCGTGGCATTCAGCGTGCCGGCCAGAATTTCCTGCATTACGACGGGACTGACGTAGCCGCCGAACGCGCGCCGCAGCCTGCGCCGCTCGCGCAGACTGAGCGCAGTCTCGAAACCCTGCCGTCCGCCGACAGCCAACATCGCGACGAGCATCACGGTCGTAACCGGCAGCTCGAGGCCTCCGGCCAATGCCAAGGTGGATGCGGCGATGCATGCGGCCCACACGGTTGCGAGCAGCAAAAACGCCACGGTCGGCCGCGGCGCCCACAGCCAGAGCAGCGCCGCAGCGAGCGCGAGGAAAAACGGGATCCATGCGGCAACGGGCTGGATGAGTCCGTCGTTCAGCAAGTTGCGCAATGCCTGGGCGTGCAGCAGAACGCCCGGCACGTTGGTCGCCTGCGGGTCCCATGCCACCAGATTTACCGGCGCAGCAAGCCGGTCTTCGTATTTCAGCACGCTGCCAAGCAGAATCGCCTTTCCGGCGAAAGCGCGCTCGAGTTTGCCGGCGTCCCCGGCGTCATACCACGCAAGCACGGTCTGCAGCGGTATAAAGTCGAATTCATCACCGGACGCAAAGTCGATCAGGCCCGCGCTGACGGTTCTACCCAGCCGGCGCGCCATTTGGCCAACCAGTGTCGATACCGCGCTGCCGTCCAGTTCGATCCGCTCGTCAAACCGGCGCACCGCTCCGTCGGAATCAACCGGCAACAACGCGTAACCAATCGCATCGTTGCCCGCGGCAGCAACAAACGCGGGATAGACCGGACGCGTCTTGCCGGCGGGATCAACGGTGAGCGCCAACACGATCGGCGTCGTGCGGCGGGCAATCAGTATGCCGGTCAGTAATTTCCTGTCATAACCGGGAACAATGCCATCGTAGCTGCGGTCGGGCAACACCACATCGAGGCCTACCGCCGCAGCGCCGGCGCTCGCCGTTGCCTGCAGGAATTTGCCGAGATGAGGATGCCACAGGGTGAGAGGTTCGCGCAAAACGCTCGCGGTGTCTTCGTTAAATCCGACGACGACCACCTCGTGTTTGACCGGG
>JAHFRL010000150.1 GCA_023266235.1 Betaproteobacteria bacterium | reverse complement strand
TGGTCGAGCTGCTCGCGGGAACCATGCCCGACAGCAAACACGCGCGCCTGGTCGCCGAGGGCAAAGGCGGGCTCAATCACATCTGCTTCGAGGTCGAGAATATCGACGAGGCGCTGGCGGAACTCAAGGCAAAGGGAGTGCCGCTCATCGACCAGGTGCCGCGCATCGGCCACGCCGGCTGCCGCATTGCCTTCATTGATCCGGCTGCCACCGAGAACTGCCTCATCGAGCTCGCGGAGCTGCCCGCCCGATCCGTGCATCACCCCTGAGTCGCTGTTCAGCGCATCTCGCGGTGCACGAACTCGATGATTTTCCCGATCGCCTCGCGGGCGGCCGGTGAGTCCGGATCGTTGGTGATATAACGGCGACGCCGCCGGCAGTTGCGAGGCCGCCTGCGAACCAACCGGGTAAAATTCGTGGCGAGCCGTCAGACGCCTGCCTCATTAATCTGATCGCTCCGCCAATGATCCCCTTTGAGCAACCGGCGAGCGACCGGCTCGACGCATCCCGCAACCCGCGCGTACCCACCATCTGGGTGGCGATCGCGCTGTCGCTGCTCATTCACGTTGCGCTGCTGTGGCAGTGGCTGCCGCGGCTGCGCTTCCCTTCGCTCGAGGAGCTCGAGCTGGGCGACGCACGCGGCTCGCTGGTTGTGCGCCTTGCTCCCCCGCCAGGCCCGCCGCCAGCACCGCCGCCCTCACTGGCGCTACCGGCACCGCCGTCGCCAACGCTCGAGGCACGGCCGCCGGCGGTGACGCGCCCGCCGCCCGCACCGCCGCTAATCGCGCTCAACCGGCCGCCGCCCAATATTCCATCGCCACCGCCGACCGCTCCATCCGTTGCCGCGCCGACGACCGCGCGCCCCCCTGCTGACGGCGATCTCGCATCGTACATCGAGGCGCGGCGCGGTGCCCGCCCCGGGCCGGCGCCGGCCGCGTCTGCGGGCAGCGTAGCGAACGCGCCGCCGGTCGAAGACGACAATGCGCGCGCCAACCGCATCGCCGCCGCCAACCTTGCCTCGCAGCGCAAGCTGACCTTCGGTTACGATCCGACCCGAGGCGGCGGCGTGTTCGAGATCACCCGCATGGGCTATGACAGTGCCGAGTTCGTCTTCTTTGGCTGGAACAAGGAGATCCGCCGCAACACCAAACAGCTGATCGAGGTTCGGAAAGGCGGCAACAGCGACATCCGCATTGCGGTGGTCCGCAGGATGATCGCGATCATTCGCGAGTACGAGCAGGAGGATTTCCTCTGGGAATCGCACCGCCTGGGCCGCAACCTCGTGTTGTCCGCGCGCGCGAGGGACAACGCAGGGCTCGAGGATTTCATGATGCGGGAATTCTTTTTTGACCAGCGCCTGCCGCAGTGACATCGCCCATTATTGCTCGCGGAATTGCCCGCGCCCGGCCGGATACTGCTGCTCCCAGTCGCGGCCGTTGATGTGCGCGATGCGCATGCTCTCGACGGTGCCGGAATCGATGCAGCGGGCGTTCACGCTGAACCCATCCGGGTGAGAGCGCGGAACATAGAAGGCCTTGATGCCGCACACCGCGCAGAACAAGTGGTTGGCAGTCTGCGTGTTGAACCGATAAGAGGTCAGGGACTCCTGGCCGCTTAGCAGGCGGAAGCGATCGGCAGGCACGATGAGGTGCAAGTAACCGGACTTGCCGCAGATCGAGCAGTTGCACTCCGATACCTCGATGCGTGCCGGCGCCAGTACTTCGAATCGAACCCGCTCACAGTGACAGCCTCCAGTATGTTTGATCACGCCATCTCCTGCCGTCCAACTCCAGTCAGTCCGCCGAAAGGCGGTTACCAGCGGGCATTCTGCGCCAGCCCTGATCGACCTTCAACCCGGCACGCTCAGGTCGGGAAATCCTCAAACAACGTCGGCGTGCGCGCAGCGCGCGACGACTCGTCAGCGTGCGTTTGCGCGCCGGGTTTGCTCAGCGATCCGATGCGCACGCCGAGCAGCCGGATGCGGCGGTCGAGCGGCACGCGTTTCAGGCATTCGCCCGCAGCCCGGCGTATCGTGCCGGCGTCGCGCGTCGGCGCATCGATAGTACGGTCGCGGGTGACGGTCTTGAAGTTGTCGTAGCGCAGCTTGAGGCCGATCGTCTTGCCGACGTAACCTTTGCGCTGCAGATCGTCGGCCACCCTCACGCACAGGTCGGTGAAGATGCGCGAGAGTTGTTCCCGGTCGTGCACCGGATGCAGGTCGTCTTCGAACGTCGTTTCGCGGCTGATCGACTTCGGTTCGCTGTAGGTGACCACCGCCCGCTCGTCGCGTCCGTGCGCCGCCTCGTGCAGCCACGCGCCGTAGCTCTTGCCGAAGTGCTCAACCAGCAACGCCCGGTCGGCCTGCGCAAGTTCGCCTATGGTGTGGATGCCGAGCGTCCCGAGCCGCGCGCTCGCCTTGGGGCCGATGCCGTTGACCTTGCGCGCCGGCAGCGGCCAGATGCGGGCGGGAATATCGGTTTCGCGGAGAACGGTGATTCCGCCGGGCTTTTCAAGCTCGGAGGCGATTTTCGAGAGCAGCTTGTTCGGCGTGATGCCGATCGAGCACGACAGTCCGGTCGCGTTGCGCACAGCGCTCTGGATGGATACTGCCACATCGCGCGCACGCGTCCACGCGTCCGGGGCATCGCTCTCGACGTCGGTCATGACGAGGCCGGTCAGGTCGATGTAGATCTCGTCGATGCCGCGGTCTTCGATCTCGGGAGCCACCGCGCGCACCGCGTCCTTGAACAGCCGCGAGTAGCGCCGGTACTCGTCGAAGTCCGCGGGTAAGAGGAGCGCAGCGGGCGCGAGCCGCGCCGCCTTCATCAACCCCATCCCCGAATGCACGCCGAGCGCGCGCGCTTCGTAAGTGGCGGTCGTGATCACGCCGCGTCCGGAGTAATCGCGCAGGGCAGGGAAGGCCGTGCCGGACAACGGTTCCTGCGCAGGGCGCCGCCGCCCGCCGATCACCACCGGCTGGCCGCGCAACTGCGGGTAGCGCAGCAATTCAACCGACGCGTAGAACGCGTCCATGTCCACGTGGGCTATGCAGCGCATCTTTAGCATTCGCATTGCATTTAGCAATGTACATTCTGTTCTCTCCCCCTGCTCGCGGGGGGAGAGCTGGAGAGTCACCCCGGCGGCAGCTGCACGGGGGCAGGCGGCTTCGCTCGCAGCAGCAGCCCCAGGCTCCGGAAACGCAGGTACAGCTCGCGGCACACCCAGGCATCGGTGGCGGCGTAAGTGATCTGCTGCGCAGACAACTGCGCCGCGGCCCAGTTTGAAGTCTTGGCGCCTTTGGGTATCCGGATTCCCAGCAACATGCCGGCGAGGTTGCGCACGCCGGTCTGGCTGAGGCCGCAGCGACGCGCGGCGACGCCCAGATCGACCACATTCTTCTCCGTGAACGGAAACAGCAGCTTGAGCGTGCGCAGATCGTGCGCGAGCGCCACACCGGCCTTGACGATGCGCGGTTCCGCCAGCAACTCGGCAAGAACCCCGAACGCATCCAGCCGGCGCAACTGGAACAAGTACACCGTACTGGCCGTGGCCGCCTGGACCAGGCAGGGCAGATGACTCTCGCCTTTCCTGAACGCGGGCCGCGTCTCCGTATCGAAGCCGACGACGCTTTCCTGCCGCAGGTCCTCCCGTGCGCGTTCCAGCTCCCGCGGCGTTGTCACCAGGCACACCTCGTCCTCATACCGGCGGATCGGCAGCTTCGCCATTTCCTCCCGGGAAATCGCGCGCGCGCGTCGGCTGTACACAGTGGCTGTGGTTGCAGGGTTCATGCGGCGGTTCAGGATAGCGCATTTTCGCCCGCATCAGAGGCCGCTTTTCCGGCGCCGGGCAGACGCGAATCCTCGCGCTCGAGCGGCCGGGCGCCCGGATCGCGCAACCCGGGAGCTGCGCTCTGCGCGGCAACCGCGGCGCCAGCGCAAAAAAGCGTCAACACGGATGAACCGCGAACGGCGCAAAGAATAAAATAGAGCCAGGTCATCCTTCCGCTTTCATCCGCGCCATCCAGACTGAAAGGTCCCGCTGCATTGTGAACAGCCCCACGCCGGCCGCATCCGCGCACGCCGCCCACCCGCCTGATCGTGGACGCGTTGCGAGCGTCACGCTCGTCGTTCTTTGCCAGGTTGTCCACGTCCTGACTTTCGGCGGCATCGCGCTCCTGCTGCCGCTGATCCGCGACGACCTGCAGATAAGCTTCTCGCAGGCCGGCATGCTCTCCGCCGCGGTCACATTGACTTATGCGATCGGGCAGATTCCGGCGGGCTATCTCTCGGACCGGTTCGGCCCCAAACGGCTCTTCTTCATCGGGCTTTTCGGCTGGTCGGCGCTTTCGCTGAGCCTGGGGCTGGTGCACGCGTTCTGGCTCGCGGTGCTCAACCAGCTCGCGGCCGGCGCGTTCCGGGCGCTGCTGTTCGCGCCGGGGCTCGCGCTGCTTGCGTCGTGGTTCCCGCCCGAGCGCCGGGCGACGGCGATAAGCCTGTACATGGTGGGCGGTTTCACCGGCACCATCGTGCTGTCTCTCATCGGCCCGCTGCTCGCAAATTACCTGGGCTGGCGCCCGACGTTCATCGGCTTTGCGCTCGTGGGCATCGCCGGCGCGCTGGCGTTCCGCTCGCTCGCCCAAGAGAAGGCGCGCACGGAGACCGGCCCCCGCATCGGCATGCTCGATGCCGTGCAGCTCTTCAGGCACCGGATTCTGTGGGTTTGCAGCGCGATCCAGTTTGTCCGCTTCAGCGTCGTCACCGCGTTCAACTTCTGGCTGCCATCCCTGCTGGTGGCCGACCGCGGCTTCTCGTTGCCGGCCGCGGGCCTCGTGGTCGCGATGAGCGCTGCTTTCACGGCGCCGTCGAACGCGCTGGGCGGCTACGTTTCCGATCGCCTGCGGAATCCACCGCTGGTCATCGGCGGCTCGCTGGCGGTCCTTGCCTGTACCTCGACGCTGCTGGTCGTGGTCGAATCGGTTCCGGCGCTGCTGGTCGTGGTCGCGGTGGCATCGGTCTTCCTGCAGTTCTATTTCGGGCCGCTGTTCTTCGTGCCCATCGAGATGCTGGGGCAGCGCACCGCGGGCATGGCGACGGGGTTCAGCAATCTCTTCGCCAACATCGGCGGCCTGCTGACGGCCTACACGCTGGGCATGGTGCGGGACAATGCCGGCTCTTTCACGTGGGGCTTTGTCGGCATCAGCGTCTTGTGCCTCATCGGCGTCGTGCTGAGCGTGATCCTCGCGCGTATGCGGAGCCGCGCGCTGGCGGCACGCGGCCGCGTCAGGATGTCGGAGGCGTCGCCGCGCGGGTAGGGCACGATCATGCGGATCGGTTTCACCGGATAACCCGGCTGGGCGAGCGCGGCCCTCTTCCGACCTCGCGCGCTCGCGGCTGCCGGTTCCCCCCAATGCGGCACGGGGGATTGGGTCTAATGGCCCCGATGGCCATCCGGGGCGATCGCACTATGCAACCGTGGCGGGCCCGATTGTCAGGACATCGCTTCTGCGCGGATCGAGTGTGCGCTGGCGCATAGACGTGCTGTCCACCAAAGGTTATGCTTGCTCGTTGATTGGCAATCGATCCGTGCGTTCTTAACTTGGAGACCCGGCATGAAACCCGTTGCGCTGAAAATGAAATGTGCGTTGGCGCTTGTTATCGGTGGAATCCTGGCGGCGGGCCCGGTGATTGCCGACAAGCCCCCTTGGGCTGGCAAGGGCGGCAAGGACGAGCAAAAAGGCGAGCGGCGCGACAGGGACGCCGGAAAGCGCGGCCACTTCGAGGAGCGGCACCACGTGATCGTGCGTGAATACTATGCCGAGCAATTCCGCGGCGGCCGCTGCCCGCCGGGATTGGCGAAGAAGCACAACGGCTGCATGCCACCGGGCCAGGCGAAGAAATGGCAGCTCGGGCGGTCGTTGCCGCGCGACGTGGTCTATTACGACGTGCCGCAGCCGCTCTTGGTACAGATCGGCCCGCCGCCATCCGGCCATCGCTACGTGCGCGTGGCGAGCGACATTCTGCTGATTGCGATCGGGACCGGAATGGTCGTCGACGCAATCGAGAATCTGGGCCGGTAGCAGGAAGGGCTGTCGCAGCACGGCAGGGCAACAGGTCCTGCCGCGCGCTGCGCACGTTCACGGGTTGCTCGCGCAGCATTCCGGGCGATCTATCCGCGGAAATGCGCGAAGAAACCGGGCGCCATTCCCGTTATTTTCTTTCCTGCGCGCGCTCGTCTCACCGCGCGAGCGGGTCGGGGCGCAACTGAAACTTGATGACCTTCGGCCGGTTCTCCTTGCCGCCTTCGGAGTGGAACACCGTTCTGTTGGCGGAGGTCGCCCACAGCCCCTTGCCTTTCCAGCCGGCATTCGGATTGTCGATGCGCCCTTC
Organism: Betaproteobacteria bacterium; assembly: GCA_023266235.1. Lineage (GTDB taxonomy): Bacteria > Pseudomonadota > Gammaproteobacteria > Burkholderiales > SG8-41 > PALSA-1004. Next base: position 4,326 of record JAHFRL010000150.1, on the reverse strand, counting down.
GCCCCACTTGGCGAAAAATCCCATCGGGTAGGGAACGCGCAGCGTGACCCACTTGCCGTCGACCAGCGCGAAGTACGAATCGCTCATGTTGCCCGTGGCGATCGGCACGTTCTCGCCGAGCCCGAACGTGTTGTACTGATCCACCCAGGTGAAATAGCTCGCCTCGGCGCTGCCGTCGTCCTGCACGTCCCTGAACTGCGGTCCGGGAAACCGGTAGAGCGTCCAGCCCTCGGGGCAGTGCTTGCCGGTCGCGGTCGGCCCGTTGCGCACCTTGCACTTGCTGCGCTCGAACTTGCCGAGGTGCCCGCTCGCCAGCGACGCCCAGAACACGCCGTTGCGGTCGATGTCGCCGCCGCGCGGCCCGTAGCCGGGGAACGGCGGTTCGTAGACCTCCGTCAGGGCGGTGTGCGTCGGATCCGGTCCCGGCGCGATGCGAACGACTCGTCCGGGATATCCGAGCTGGGTTCCCCACACCGATCCGTCGACCGGGTTGAAGCCGACCGAGTAGAGGTTCGCCGCCACCCGCGTGTCCTTGGCCGGGTCGGCCGGCTGATTGGGCTCGACGTACGCGTCGCGCTTGCCGTTGCCGTTGGTGTCGAGGATGAACGGCGACCAGCCTTGCGACTTCACCTCGTCGCCGGTCTCCTCGTACATCTTCCGGTTCAGCCAGCCGAAGGCGCCCGGACCGGAGACGCCGCTCGAGACCCACAGCGTCTGGTTGGCGTCCTCGGCAAAGATCACGTGATGAGTGGGGAAGCACGTGCTGATGAGCGTGAACTTGCCGCTCGCCGGATCGTACATCGAGAGCTGGCGCATGGAGGAATCGAGCGGGAACACCTTCGCCGACGGGTGGTCCGATCCTTTCTTGCAGAAATCCGGGTTGGCGGGCGGACGCACGCGCGCGGCCATCCAGACCCGGCCTTTCTCGTCCATCATCTGGTTGTGGATGCTGGTCTGGCTGTCCCAGATGGGCTCGGGTCCCCAGATCGGGGAGGGCGCCATCGGGGCCGCTTTCGACGACGGCGTCTTCGGATCGCGCACCGGGTGCTTGATCCGGGTCGCGGTGTGGGTGTTCGGATCGAGCACCGGGAAGAAATCCGTGCTCTCCTCGGGCGCGCCGTAGAGCTTGCCGTTGGCGTTGACGGTGGGCTTGCGCCGGTCCGTCGAGATCAAGTCATGCATGTAGCCGGTGGGCGTGCTCCAGTCCCACAACGTGAGGACGATGTTGCGCTCGACGCCTTGCGGCCGCGAAGGTTTATCGAAGGGAAGCTCGCCGGCGGCGATCCGATCGGTCCAATCAGCCCACAGCGAGAGCGCCCGCTCGGGATCGAGCCGGTTGGTGACGGCGATCATCTGGGTCATGGCCTGGCCGGACGCGATGCGCCGCGACCACGCCTCTTTCGAAGACTTGAACTCGCCGAGTTCCTTCGGGATGGTGCGCGTGCCCAACGTGCCCAGCGCGTGACACGACATGCAGCCGGTGGTCTTGATGTCGTTCAGCCACTCCGGCTGGCTTTTCACCTTCCCCGCGGGGAACTCGCTCCTGGCCGGGACCTTGAGCATCGAATACCAGTAGATCGGCGGATAGTACTGCGCCGCCGCGGTTGCGTTCGGCGCCGGCACCGCCTGCAGGTTCACGATCCTGCCCGGCTCGGTGCGGACCTTGGGCGAGTCGATGAGCCCGTAGCCGCGCACCCACACGCTGTAATTCGCCATCGGCAGATCAGGCAACAGGTAGCGCCCGCGCTCGTCGGTGACCACGATTTTGGTGAACTTGGTGGGCAGGTCGGTCGTTTCCGCGATCACCCAGACGCCGGCTTCCGGCCCGCTCGCGCCCACGACCACGCCGCCGAGGTCCTTGTCGCCAATGCTCACGCCCGCGTCGCCGGCCGGCGATGAACTCAATCCGGCCGCGCAGGCGGCCAACAGCGCGGCGATGCCGGCCGCCGCCATGCCCAGGCACAATACTCCCGTCGTCCTCATGGTTCGCTCTCCCCCGGTTCTTGAAATTGCATCGACGTCCACTTGCCGGGACCTTGGTCGAATGCCGTGCAAGCTTCCGCTTCTCCCGCGCCGCCGTCAAGACGCCGCGTGAAAGCGGTGAGCCGGCGGCCGCCGTGCGCATTGGTGCCGGGAAGAAGAAAGAGAACAGCAGCGGCTTGTCATTGTTGCTGTTGGCGTAGCAGCGCGTAGAATCCGCGCTATACAAGGTTTCAACAGCAAGATATTAAATGACGACGGGATTTTCGCATCGGGAGAGGCTATAAGGTAAAGCGAAGAAAGGCGACCCGTGGAGAGAGTAGGCGGAATTGCAGTTTGGCGAATGACAGCGGCGAACGTGGGAAGAAAATGGGGTTTGACATGTCGAATGTGATCAAGCAGTCGGTGACTCTGTCCGCTCCCGCCAGGGACTTGTACGCGATGTACCTCAATCCGAAAACGCATCGGGCGATCACAGGCGGGAAGGTCGCGATCAGCGCGCGCCGCGGCTCACGGTTCAGCGCCTTCGGCGGCATGCTGCATGGCCGGACGCTGTACACGGTTCCGGGGCGGCTTATCGTGCAGGCGTGGCGATCGGCCAACTTCAAGAAAGGCGACATCGACTCGACGCTGATTCTGCGCTTCACGCCCAAAGGAAAGCGCGGGCGCATCGACCTCGTGCACGTCAACGTGCCGGAGCAGGACTACCGCGGCGTCATGCAAGGCTGGAAGAAATATTACTGGCGGCCCTGGCGCAACTATCTCGCGCGCCGCTGATGCGCCGCATGGCGGTCAGGCAGGATCGCAGTGGTCTATCGCGAATCAGGCGCGACGGCGGCAAAGGAACAATGGGGTGTGACCCTATTGATCTCCCCATGACGCTTTTCAAGCCCCGAGCGAAAACTTCTGGAACGTGTGGCAATCCGCGGGCGCGCGGCCGCGGCTCACCGCGAAAGTCCAGGTGACCTCGCTCACGTAGAGGTCATTCTTCGAGTCGAGCGCAAGCCCGTGCGGCGCGGCGAAACTGCCGGGCGCCGTCACTTGCGGCGTGCCCCAGCGGGCCAGGACCTTGCCGTCCTTGTCGAAGATGCTCATCCGCGCGCAACGCGCTTTGCCCTTGGTAATCGGGCCGAGGCTCTGCGAGGTGTCGCCCTCGTGCCACGCCAGTTCCGTCACGTAGGCCCGGCCCAGGGAATCGAAGGTGAGATGCGTGGGCCGCTGCGTGTCCGTCCACTCGCTCAAGTACTCGCCGTCCGGACTGAAGATCTGGATGCGGTCGCTCTCGCGGTCGCAGACGAAGACGCGCCCCTCGGCATCGATCGCGATACCGTGCGGAAGGTAGAACTGGCCGGGGCCCCGGCCCGGCTCTCCCCACGACCGCTGCAGTTGACCCGTGGACGAAAATTTATGCACGCGGGCGTTGCCGTAGCCGTCGGTGATATAGATGTCGCCCTTGGGGCCGATGGCGACATTGGTGGGCCGGTTGAAGGGGCCCGCCCCGCGCTTGATGCTCGTGATGTTCTTGCCGTCGTAACCCGTGTCCGAAGGCGTGTTCAGGACCCCCAGCGTCATGAGCAGCTTCCCCTCGGGCGTGAATTGACGCACGGTGTGCTGGCCGTCATCCGTGCAGAAGATCGAGCCGTTGGGCGCGACGTAGATGCCGTGGGTGCGATACGAGAATTCGCCTTCGCCCCACGAGCGCTGGAAGTTGCCTTTGCGGTCGTAGATGATGACGGGATGGTCGCCGCGGCAGATGAGGTATACGCGGTCCTCGCCGTCGACGGCCACTCCCGCCACGTCCCGGTGAACGTAGCCCTTGGGCAGTTGCTCCCATCCCGCGACGACGGAATACTTGATCTTCCCTGACTGTGCCATGCGACTCTCCCGGTACTGAGGTGGTGACGGATAAGGACGTGATTGTGCCATTTATCCTGGGGTTTGATTTATTCCTCGGGGGCAGCCCGGGTTCGCAAAGGCGAGAGGAGAAAGGGGAAAGGAGAGAGAAGATGGACGGGTTTCCGCCTGTCAACCTCTCGCTTCCCGCCTCTCGGCGAAGCCTGCGACTGCTCGGCGGTTCTCAGGGGACCTCGCGTCGTACGATATCGCGAAGTGGTGTGGTCGCAGGACTGGACGCGCAGAGTTTTATTGCTCGATCCTCGATCCTCGATCCTGAACTCAGTCAAAGCTGACGATCTCGACCTAGTTCGAGCCTTTGCCGGTCGGGTACTTGTTGAGGAACTTGAGCGCGCCGCTCGCCGGGTCGATCGCATAGACCGAGATGGTTTCCGATTTTTCGCCGCTCGCGACGAGGAACCTGCCCTTGGGATCGATATTGAATCCCCGCGG
>JAHFRL010000149.1 GCA_023266235.1 Betaproteobacteria bacterium | reverse complement strand
GTGGCCAGTGTCATTTGTTTCATCGTTCTGTTCCTCTCGATTCGTCTCGTACTTCGTCTACAACGTACAAGACCTTCGGTTGGATGACTTAATCAGAGTTTTCCTAATATGTATTTAGAGCGCTGACAGCATGATCGTTTTCAATCTGACCTGCGGCAACGATCACCCCTTCGAGGGGTGGTTCGGATCGGCCGCGGATTTCGAGCGGCAGCAGGAATCGGCGTTGCTGAGCTGCCCGCTGTGCGGCAGCAAGCGGGTGAGCAAGGCGTTGCATGCGCCGTACGTGAACACCGGCGGCACGCCGAAGCCCCCCGGGCGCGAGCGCCACGGCAAGGACGCTGTCGGCCAGTACGCGAACGTCGCCGATGAGGTGGCGCAGCTGGTCGAGCATCTGCTCGCCAATACCGATGACGTCGGCGACGCCTTCCCCGAGGAAGCGCGCAAGATCCATTACCAGGAAGCGCCCGAGCGCAAAATCCGCGGCAATGCTTCGCGCGAGGAAGTCAAAGACCTGCGTGAGGAGGGGATCGAAATCATGGCGCTGCCAATCCCGCGCCACCTGCTCGGCAAACGGCACTGAGCGCAGGCGTCATAGCCGCCAGTGCATTGAGCATCACGCGGTCGCGCAATGCGTGGTCGTTGGCATCGACTCCGGCATGGCCCGGACCGCCGACCACGCAAGGCAGGCGCAGCGCGGCCAGCGGGCCGGCAGCTATGCCGTTATAATGATTGATCCATGTCAAAATAACAGGCGGCCAAGCTGTTAGGCTGAAGTCAGCGTTGACACTCAATCAGGATCCAGGAGGCTTTATGTATAAACATATTCTGCTGCCGACCGACGGTTCGAAACTCGCCACGACAGCGGTGAAGCAGGGCATCCAGCTCGCGCACTCGATCGGGGCCAGGGTCACGATAATCAACGTCGTGCCCGAGTACCAGATGATGATGGACGAGGGCTTTGTGTTGCCAACTGCGCCGGTGGTCAAGAAGCGCTTTGACGAAGAAACCTCGAAGCGCTCGAATAAGATCCTCGATGAAGCGAAAGCCGATGCCACAGCCGCGGGCGTCAGCTGCGACGGTGTAACGGTAAGAAGCGGGCTGCCGTATGAAGCCATCATCAAGCAAGCCAAGAAAGGCAAATGCGACCTGATCATGATGGCCTCTCACGGACGCCGGGGGCTGTCGAGCATATTGCTCGGCAGCGAAACCGCCAAGGTGCTGACGCATTCGACGATACCGGTGCTGGTGGTGCGCTGAGCGGTTGCGGGCGGCGCCTGCCGCCCGCGATTGCTGCAATTGCGGCGCGCGCCCCCGAGCGGGCGAGCGCCGTTTTTGTTGCTACATAGCGCGGTAGAATCATGCCAGCGGCCAGCGGCCGCATGGCGCCGGCGAGAGCGCACGAGCCTCCACAACCAGCATGAAAAACCTGCAACCGCTGCTCAGCCCCCAATCGATCGCGATTCTCGGCGCGTCATCCGATTTCAGCAAAATCAACGGCAGGCCGCTCAAGCATCTGCTCGACAAAGGCTACGCGGGCAGAATTTATCCGGTAAATCCCAAATACGCGAAAATCGGCGCCCTCGTTTGCTATCCGAACGTCGCGGCGCTGCCGGAACCGGTGGATCTCGCGATCGTCGCGGTGCCGGCTCGCTTCGTCGCGGATGCGCTGCGCGAACTCGGACAGCATGGCGTCAAGTCAGCCATCGTGTTCAGCTCGGGATTCGCTGAAACCGGAGCGCCGGGACGCGCGCTCGAAGCCGCCGCGGTCGCGGCGGCACGCGAGCACGGATTGCGCCTGTGCGGGCCGAACTGCCTGGGGCTGATCAACGCGTTCGACCGTGTCATCGCCACCTTCAGCCAATTTGCCGATGGTGCAACGCCGCCGGGGCCGGTCGGCTTCGTGACTCAATCGGGCGCGTTCGGTACTGCGATCGCGGCGCTGGCGCGGCGGCGTGAGCTGGGTCTCGGTTATTTCGTCAATACCGGCAATGAAGGCGACATCACGTTCGTGCAGGTGATGCATGCAGTGCTCGCCGATCCGCGCATCAGGGTCGGTGCCGCCTACATCGAAGGCCTGCGCGACGGCGCGGGTCTGATCGAGCTTGCCACCGCCGCGCTCGAGTCCGGCAAACCGCTGGTGCTCGCGAAGGTCGGCAGAAGCAGCGCCGGTGCGCGCGCTGCCGCATCGCACACCGGTGCGCTCGCCGGCGCCGATACGGTGTTCGACGGCGTGGTCCGCCAGCACGGCATCATCCGCGCACGGAATGAAGAGCACATGCTCGACCTGGTGGAGGCGTTTGCGTGCTGCGAGCTGCCGCATGGCAGCGGTGTCGGCATTGTGACGCAATCGGGCGGAGCAGGGGTGCTGATGGCCGATCGTGCGGAGGAACTCGGGCTGCCAGTGCCGGTACTGAGTGCCGCCACGCGGCAAGCGCTGCAAAAAGTCATCCCGGGATTCGGCGCGAGCGGCAACCCGGTCGACGTCACCGGGCAATTCGTCGCGGAGCCGGCATTGCTGCGCGAAAGCGTCAAGCTCGTATTGTCCGATCCGCAGGTGCACGTCGGCATCGTCTGGCTGCAGCTGATGGATGCTTACGTCGATTCGCTGATTGCGATTTTCGAGGAAATCAAAGCGCAAGTCGGCAAGCCGTTCATCGTATGCTGGGTCGCCGCTCCGGAAAAAGCACTGCGCGAGCTGCGCGCGCGAGGCATTGCGGTGCTGCGGGGCGCGGAGCCGGCGGTGGATGCGGTGGCGGCGCTGGTGCGCTACGCCGAGGCGCGGCGCCGCTGGCAAGCCGAGCAGGCTGCGCGCGACGCACTGACCCTGCCGAAGCTCACGCTGCCGGCCACCCGCGGTGCGCTGCCGACGCTCGCCGCCGCCCAGTTGCTGCAGGCGTGCGGCGTCAGCCTGGTCAGGACGGAACTCGCCACGAGCGCCGAGGCGGCGGCGGCCAGCGCCGCGCGGCTCGGCTACCCGGTCGCGCTCAAGATCGAAGCGCCCGCTATTCTGCACAAGACCGAAGCGCAAGGGGTGAAGCTCGGGTTAATGGACGCGGCAGCCGTCACATCCGCTTTCGCCGAAGTCGTTGCCAATGCCCGGCTTTACCGACCGGGCGCCGCCATCGACGGGGTGATCGTGCAGGCGATGGCGCCGGCGGAGGTGGAACTGGTGGTGGGTCTGCAGAACGACCCGGTGTTCGGGGTGGTGGTCATGGTGGGCCTGGGCGGCATTTACGTCGAAGTGCTGAAGGATGTTGCGTTCCGCACGGCGCCGGTGACCGCAGCGGAGGCGGGGCGGATGCTCGATGAGCTGAAGGCGAGGGCCATGCTGGAAGGCGTGCGCGGCAAGCCGCCGGTCGACCGGGCGGCGCTGACCCGGCTCATCAGCGCGGTGTCGCTCTTCGGCGCCGCCGCAGGGGAACGGCTGCAGGAACTCGATCTCAACCCGGTGCTCGCCGGTCCCCAGGGCGCAATCGCGGTGGACTGGCTGATGGTATGCGATTAGCGTAGCGATGATGGATATCGTCAATGGACGCTGAACCGCGGCGGCGAACCTTGTCCACGCAGCGAATTATCCTGTTATTGCTGATCACCGCGGGATGGCTTGCCGGCAATGCCGGCGCCCAGCTGCGTGCCGTACCGATCACCGCGCTTGACGCCGTTTACAATCTGGAGGGATACAGCGTGACGGCGCCGCCGGGGAAAAACTGGTTTGAGCTTAGACGCGACAAGCACAACGTATATTTGGGCAAGCGCATGGAATCACGCACCCATTCTTTTATTGCGACGGCGATGTCGGCGCCGATCGCGGAAAAATTCGAAACGCCCGGGAAATTCCGCGACCACATAAGCAAAATGCTGCCGGTGCGCGGCGACGCGCGGCATACGATGATCGAGAGCCGGGTGGAGACGGATGCAACGCTGGGCCGCTTTTGCGTCAGGCATTACATCAAAGAGGAAGACCGCGGCGCGCCCTACGCCAGGGGCAAAGCGCTGCGAGTGGAGACTTTCGGCGTGAGTTGCCTGCATCCGGATGATCCGGGCCTGACCATCAGCGTCAGTTATACGGAGCGCGGCATTCCCGCGGAAACCAGCGCCGAGCTGCGCGGTGAGGGTGAAAACTTCGTGCGCAGCCTTAAATTCACACCGCATCAACCATGACGATCACGCTCCACGATATTCAGGCCGCCGCTGCCGCGCTGCGCGGCAATATCGTCGACACACCGTGCCTGCATTCGCGCACGCTGTCGGAGGTTACCGGCGCAGAGGTTTATCTCAAGTTCGAGAACCTGCAGTTTACGGCGGCGTTCAAGGAGCGTGGCGCGCTCAATAAGCTGCTGTCGCTGACGCCGCCTCAACGCAAAACGGGCGTGATTGCCGCCTCGGCCGGCAATCACGCGCAGGGCGTGGCCTACCACGCAAAACGGCTCGGCATTCCGGCGGTGATCGTGATGCCGCGCTTCACGCCGCACGTCAAGGTCGAGCGCACGCGCAGCCACGGCGCCGAAGTGGCGCTGCATGGCGACAATTTCGATGCCGCCAAGGCGCACGCCGATGCGCTCGCGGCGCAGCGCGGATTGGCGCTCGTGCATCCGTACGACGACGCCAAGATCATTGCCGGGCAGGGCACCATCGCGCTCGAAATGCTCGCCGCGTACCCGCAACTGGAAACGCTGGTGATCCCGATCGGCGGCGGCGGCCTGATCGCGGGCATGGCGACCGCCGCCAAGGCGATCAAGCCCGCCATCGAAATCATCGGCGTGCAGGCGCGGCGTTATCCATCGATGTACTGCGCGGTAAAAGGGGAGCAAGCCGCATTCGGCACGAGCACCATAGCCGACGGCATTGCGGTGAAAGAGCCGGGCGCGCTGACGCTGCCGATCGTGCGCAAACTCGTCGCCGATATCGTGCTGGTCGACGAAGGCGCGCTCGAGCAGGCAATCGTGCTGCTGCTGGAGATCGAGAAAACCGTCGCCGAAGGCGCCGGTGCCGCGGGACTGGCTGCGTTGCTCGCTTATCCGCAGCGCTTCGCTGGCAGGAAAGTCGGGCTGGTGTTGTGCGGCGGCAATATCGATCCGCTGATGCTGGCCGGGATCATCGAGCGCGGGCTGGTGCGCTCGGGGCGGCTCACGCGGCTCACCGTCGAGCTGCGCGATCTGCCCGGCGCGCTGGCGCAGGTCACGGCGTGCATCGCGGCGGCGAACGCCAACATCGAAGAGGTGCACCACCAGCGCAAGTTCACCAACCTGCCGGTACAGAGCGCCGAGGTCGAGTTCGTGCTGCAAACGCGCAGCCACGCCCACGCGGCCGAGGTGATCACCGCGCTGAAGGCCGCCGGGTTCGTGGCGAGGCTCGAGTCCGAAAGCGAGTGACCGGTGCGGCCTACTCGGCCTTGATGCCGGCGCTCTTGATGACTTTTTTCCAGCGTTCGTGCTCTTCGTGCATGTAACGGGCGAGTCCTTCCGGGGTGCTGCTCTGCGGGTCGGCGCCCTGGACGGCGAGGCGCTGCGCGAGCTCGGGCTCGGCGAGCATGCTGACCACTTGCGCATTGAGTTTCGCGATGATCGCCCTGGGGGTTGCCGCCGGCGCGAACAGGCCGTACCACGTCACGTAGTCGAACCCGGGCACGCCGGACTCCGCGACCGTCGGAATATCGGGCGCCGCCGGCGAGCGTTTGGCGCTGCCGACTGCGATGCCTTTGAGCTTGCCGCTTTTCACCTGCGGCAGCACCGAAGGCATGCTGTTGAACATCAGGGAGACCTGGCCGGCCAGCAGGTCGGTGAGCGCGGGGGCGGTGCCCTTGTACGGGATATGCACCATGTCGATGCCTGCCATGGATTTCAGCATTTCCATGCCGAGATGGTTCGGGCTGCCCGGCCCGACCGACGCGTAATTGATCGTGCCGGGACGGGATTTCGCGAGCGCGACGAGTTCCTTGACCGAATTGGGCGGAAACGCGGGATGGAACACCAGGATTTGCGGATTGATCACCACCAGACTCACCGGCGCCAGGTCCTTGAACACGTTGTAGGGCAGCTTCGGGTTGAAGGCCGGGGCGATCGACATGCTGCCTCCCGTAGCGAAGAGCAGCGTATGGCCGTCCGGGCTCGACCGCACGACCGCTTCTACGCCCACGATGCCGCCGGCGCTCGGGCGATTGTCCACGATCACTTGCTGGCCCCAGGCTTCGGTGAGCTTCTGCGCGACGGCGCGCCCGACGATATCGGTCGGCCCGCCCGGCGGGAAATGGATGACCAGGCGGATGGGCTTGGTTGGATAGGCCTGCGCGGAGGCGGCGTGGCCCGGCGCCAGCAACCAGACGGCGCACAACACGGCGATGATCCTCATGGCTCCCCCGTCGTAATGCCTGTCGTTTTGCATGCGATGTCGGCGCATTGTGTTGGCTCGGTGCGATGACGGTCAAGCCGCAGACGCGGCGGAATGGCTGATGGCTTGTGCTCAGGGCAATCGGAATTGATTACACCAAAGCCGATGGGTTACATTACGCGTTTCCCCGGCGGATCAACCTGGCATGCAAAACCTCACTGACAAACTCGTCGGCCGCAAAGAAAACGGCATCGGCTGGATCGTTTTCAATAATCCGGCGCGCCATAACGCAGTATCGCTCGAGATGTGGCAGGCGTTGCCGATCGTGCTCGAAGCCTATGCCGGGGATCCGGAAGTGCGCGTCATCATCCTCAAGGGCGCGGGCGAAAAGGCTTTTGTTTCCGGCGCCGACATCTCGCAGTTCAAGGAGAAGCGCTCGAGCCCTGAAGCGGTGAGAATCTACAACGCCGCCTCCGAGACGGCCAGCGCAGCCCTGCGGGAATGCCCGAAACCGACGATCGCGATGATCCGCGGCTACTGCATAGGCGGTGGCACCGCAACCGCGGTGAACTGCGACATCCGCATCGCCGCGGAAGACGCGCGCTTCGGCGTGCCTGCCGCGAAACTCGGTTTGGGTTACCGGTTCGGAGGCATCAAGCGGTTGAGCGACCTGGTCGGACCCGCGTTTACGGCGGAGATTTTTTTCACCGCGCGCCAGTTCACCGCGCAGGAAGCGCTGCAGATGAACCTGGTGAACCGCGTCGTGCCGGTCGCCGAGCTTGAAAAATACACTCTCGATTACGCCAATACCATCGCCGGCAATGCGCCGCTCACCATCGCGGCAGTCAAGCGCGCGCTGATCGAGCATCTCAAGGATCCGGCGCAATGCGATCTTGCGTTGTGCCAGCAGATGGTCGACGCATGCTTCGCGAGCGAAGACTACAAGGAAGGGCAGGCAGCGTTCATGGAGAAGCGCAAACCGGTATTCAAGGGCCGCTGAGCGCCGCACCGCGCAGTCGAGGGTTATGCCAGAAATGAATTTGCCCGCTGGTGTTGGCCGGCGGCCATGCTGCCCGCTCAGCCGTCCTCTGCATTGCGCCCGGTGGCCAAACCGATAATCAGCCGGGATTTCCCGCCACCAGCTGGAGACATCAAGAGAAAGGTCCGTATGCCGCCTGTCAAACGCCAGGGTCCGCTCGCCCGTTTCACCGTGCTGGATCTCACCCGCGCCCGCGCCGGCCCCACCGCGGTGCGCCAGCTCGCGGACTGGGGCGCCGACGTCATAAAGATCGAGGAGCCGGGCGAGCAGGACGGCGACGGCGGCCCGTTCGACAAACGGCATGGCCCCGATTTTCAGAATCTGCAGCGCAACAAGCGCAGCCTCACGCTGAACTTGAAAAGCGCCGAGGGTAGCGCGATCTTCAAGCGCCTTGTGACGAAGGCGGACGTGGTGGTCGAGAATTACCGGCCGCGGGTAAAGCATCGCCTTGGCATCGACTATGCGAGCATGCGCAAAATCAATCCGCGGCTCGTTTACGCGAGCATCAGCGGATTCGGCGAAGAAGGCCCGTATCGCGATCGCCCCGGCCTCGACCAGGTGGCGCAGGGCATGAGCGGCCTCATGTCGGTCACCGGTCTTCCCGGCCAGGGCCCGGTGCGCGTCGGCATCGCCGTCGGCGACAGCAGCGCGGGCCTGTTCTGCGCGATCGGCATCCTCATGGCGCTGCTGGAGCGCGAAGCGTCCGGCGAAGGTCAATGGGTGCAGACTTCGCTGGTGCAGGCGCTGATCGCCATGCTCGATTTCCAGGCCGCGCGCTGGCTGGTGGCGCACGAAGTACCGGGTCAGGCCGGCAACAATCATCCGACCGCGATCCCGACCGGGGTATTCCGGACCGCGGATGGTTACATCAATATCGCGGCGTCGGGCAATCTGTTCGAACGCTTGTGCAAAGTAATCGATGCGCCGGACCTGGCTAAACACGCCGACTATGCCGATTTCAAGTTGCGCTCGCAGAACCGCGACGCGCTGCATGCCGCCATCGGCGAGAAAATCGCAAAGCGCACGTGCTCGGAATGGATCGAGGCGCTCAACCAAGCCGGTGTCCCATGCGGTCCGATCTACAAGATGGACGAGGTTTTTGCGGACCCCCAGGTCAAGGTTATCGGCATGGCGAAACCCGTCACGCATTACGCGCTCGGGCCAATCGAGCTGGTCGGGCAGGGCGTAAAGCTTACGCGCACGCCGTCCGAGATTCGCACCGCCGCGCCCGACCGCGGGGCGCAGACCGACGAAATCCTGCGGGAAAACGGCTACGCCGACGACGCCATCGCCGACCTGCGTGGTCGCGGGATTATCTGAACCGGCAAAAATGTGCGCACGCATCGCACGGCCTCGCAGTGACATTCGATCGGCACGGGCGCCCGGGAACCGCGCCACCTTGTCCCATTGCGCGAACGGAGGCCGGGCGTGATTCGCATTGAAAATCGGGGCAGCGTGCAGGAACTGGTCCTCGACCGCGCACAGCAACGCAATGCGCTGAGCGTCGAGATGATCGAGTCGCTCGTTGCGGCGCTGGCTGCCGCCGACGCAGCGCCGGGCTGCCGCTGCATAGTGATCAAGAGTTCCAGCGAGCATTTCTGCGCCGGCCGCGAGCTTGCGTCCGGCCACGCGCGCGACTTGGCCGCGGTGCTTGCCTATGACGACGCCTACGCCGCGATATTCGAGCGCCTGCGGACCTTGACGAAACCCTCGGTGGCGGTGGTGCGCGGTTACGCGGTCGCCGGCGGCTTTACGCTCGCGATGGCGTGCGATTTCGTGCTCGCCGACGAATCAGCGAAATTCGGCGCGCTCGAGATAAAACAGGGTTTTCCCGCCTCGATCAATACCGCGCTGCTATCCCATCTGATCGGCGCACGCCGCGCGCTGGAGCTCCTGCTGCTCGGTGACACGGTGACGGCGCGCGAACTGCACGCCATGGGTCTCGTCAACCGCATTGCGCACGACACCGCGGAACTCGCCGCGACGGAAGCGGCACTCACCGCGCAGCTCGCGGCGCTCGACCCGGTTGCGGTGCGGTTGACCAAAGAGACGCATCGCGCCGCGAGCAACATGCCGCTCGCAGACGCATTGACGATGGGCAAGCAGCTCAACGCGCTGCTGCTCGCTTCGGGCCGCATCGACGAGGCAGGCAAAGCGTTCGCCCGGCGCCGCAAAAAGTGAACGCAGCAGCAACGGAACGCAGCGCATTTCTGGTATAATTTTCCCGGTCAACGGAGCGCTGAGAGCTCCACACCTCGCCGCAATATTCCACGCCGCACCGAACTGACATTGCCGCCAACAGCCAGGCTCCACGTACTTACGCATTTTCTTCGCAAAGGGGTTTATGAAGCTTGACACCAACAGACCCGACCTTACCGTCGGCGTGCTCGGCACCGGCGCCATGGGGCGCGGCATCGTGCAGGTTGCGGCCACCGGCGGCATGCAGGTGCTGATGATGGACACGCGCGCCGGCGCCGCGCAGGAGGCGCGCGATTTCATCGCCAAAATGCTCTCCCGCGCCGCCGAGAAGGGCAGCATCAGCCGGGACGACGCGGCGGCGGCAACCGCGCGCATCAGGATCGTCGATGCGCTTGCCGATTTCAAGCCGTGCCACGTCGTAATCGAAGCGGTGGTCGAGAACCTCGACGTCAAGCGCCAGGTGTTCGCCGAGCTCGAAGGCATCGTCGCGCCCGACTGCATCCTCGCTACCAACACCTCTTCGCTGTCGGTCACGACCATCGCCGCCAAGCTGAAGACGCCACAGCGTTTTGCCGGATTCCATTTCTTCAACCCGGTGCCGCTGATGCGGTTGGTCGAAGTCATTTCGGGCCTGCAAACCGAAGAGTGGGCATGCGAGGCATTGGCTGCGATCGGCCGGCGCATGACGCGCGAGCCGGTGCGCTGCACCGATGCGCCGGGATTCCTGGTCAACCAGGTCGGGCGCGGCTTCACGCTCGAAGCGGCGCATCTGGTCCACGAAGGCATAGCAACCTTCGCTGACGTCGACCGCGTGATGCGCGATGTCGGCGGTTTCCGCATGGGGCCGTTCGAGCTGATGGAATTGACGGGCCTCGACGTGACGCAGCCCGCCTCTGTATTGATCTACAATCAATTCTTCCAGGAGCCGCGTTACCGGCCGAATCTGATCATGCAGGCGCGGTATGAAGCCGGCGTGCTCGGCCGCAAATCGAAGAAGGGTTTTTACGACTACGACGCCGAGATGAAGCCGATCGTGACGCCCGAAGCAGCGGCGCCGGCCGCGCGTCCCGTCAGCGTATGGGTAAGCCACGCCGAACCGCATGGCCACGCGGCACTCACTGAATTGCTCAAGAAGATCGGCGCCCCG
>JAHFRL010000148.1 GCA_023266235.1 Betaproteobacteria bacterium | reverse complement strand
CCGCGGCCGCCGCGGCGATGTCGTGAGCGAAAGCGAGCAGATTGCGATAGTGCATCACGCGCGGTGCCTCGCTACCGCCGCGTCGCCGCGCAACACCGCACAGCTCGCCGATGCGATGAATGTGCGGCTCGCGGTGATGACCTCGGCGCCGGCGCCGATCCCGAATGCGTGCAGCGCGAGCGATGGCGGCACCACGATGACGTTGAGCAGGGCGGAGATCAAGTTAGTAGCGTCAGTGCCTGAACCACACCGTGCGATTGATATATTCGGTGTAACTCAAGATGATGCGCAGCACTTTGCGCGACACGTTGTCGGTAGCGTAGTCGGGAACCAGCCTGAAGGGCCGCTTGCCGCCCGCATAGTGGGCGACGCTGACCTCGATCGCATTAATGACGTTGGCCGCTTTCAGTCCGCACATGATCGCCACGCCTTCATCCATGCCCTCGGGCCGTTCGTGCGCCTGACGGATCATCACGCCGGGGAAGCCGAGTATCGACGACTCCTCGGTCAGCGTGCCGCTATCGGAAAGCACGCACCGCGCATTCATCTGAAGCTTGATATAGTCGAAGAAACCGAGCGGCTTCAGAAACTCGATATGCGGCGAGAGACGTCTGGTGGCGAGCGACGCGAGACGTCGGCGCGTGCGCGGGTGCGTCGAAACGATGATTTTTTTGCGGTATTTCCTGGCAATCGCGTCCAGCGTGTCGAGCAGGTCCTTGAAATTTGCCTTGCTGTCGATATTTTCCTCGCGATGCGCGCTGACGACGAAATAACCGCCGGCTCTCACGCCCAACCGTTGCAATGCTTTGGAGGCCTCGATTTGCGGCAGGAAATGCTGCAGCACTTCCTTCATCACCGAGCCGGTCTTGATCACGGTTTCCGGCCGCAGTCCTTCGGCGAGCAAGTAACGGCGCGCGTGCTCGGTTAGCGGCATATTGATGTCGCTCAGGTGGTCGACGATCTTGCGGTTGATCTCTTCCGGCACGCGCTGGTCGAAACAGCGATTGCCGGCTTCCATATGGAATATCGGGATCTGGCGCCGCTTTGCCGGGATCACGGACAGGCAACTGTTGGTGTCGCCGTAGAGCAGGATGGCATCGGGTTTGACCCTCTCCATTGCCGCATCGGATCTCGCTATCACGTTGCCGATGGTCTCCGCAACCGACTTGCCGGCAGCTTTGAGGAAGTAATCCGGCTTGCGCATGCCGAGTTCCCGGAAAAAGATCCCGTTGAGTTCGTAATCGTAGTTCTGCCCGGTGTGCACCAGCACGTGGTCGACGTGCTGCTCGAGCTCGTGGATCACGCGGCATAGCTTGATGATCTCGGGTCGCGTGCCGACGATGGTCATGACTTTAAGTCGCATGGCAATGCCCCGTATCCGTCAGCGCAGCAACTCGCCGTCGTCCCACCCGGCTTTGTCGCCGATCATCAGACGGTGCCGTTTGAGCAGCTCCACCGTGCGCGGATAGTCGAGTATCCTGTGCGCCGAGCTGAATTCTCCGCCGAAAGCATTGGCTTCCTTGCGCGCGCCCGTCAGCTCGGGCAGCATCGACTTGATCGCGTAGAATTCGCCGCGCTTGACGCAGTGATTGGCTTCTTCCTCGGACACCATCACTTCATGCATTTTCTCGCCGGGCCGGGTGCCGATTTCCCTGATTTTGACCTTGCGTTTTCCGATCAACGCCTTGGCCAGGTTGATTACGGTTGCCGACGGCGCATCGGGGACGTAGATTTCGCCCGGCAGCGCGCTTTTGATGGCGGCGAATACCGTATCCACGGCGCGATTCAGGCTCAGCAAGAAGCGCGTCATCCCGGGCGCGGTGATGGTGATCGGGCCGCCGCTCCTGATCTGCTCATGAAACAGCGGTATCACCGAGCCGCGCGACGCGAGAACGTTGCCGTAACGCACGCCGATGTAGCGGGTTTTGGCCTGGAGAATATTCGCGGCAACGAAGATCCGCTCCTGCAGTGATTTGGTCATGCCCATCACGTTGACGGGCTTGCATGCCTTGTCGGTGCTTATCGCGACCACGCTGCCGACCGGGTAGCCGTTTTCACCAATAGCGCGTACGATGTTGCAGGCGCCCATGCAGTTGGTCAGCAAGGCCTCTGCCGGAAAATATTCGCACGACGGCACCTGCTTCAACGCCGCCGCGTTGACTACGATGTCGGCGTTTTTCACCGCTGAGCACACCGCGGCGTAGTCCCGCACATCGCCGATCCGGAATTCCAGAACCTTTGAGAAGTTCCGGTAAATGGCCTCGTCGGTCGAGACTTTCTTGTGCAGATACGACAAGCGCATCGCGTGCTGCTTCGCTTCGTCGCGCGAGAACACGATCACTTTTTCCGGCGCGCCCAGCTTGCCGCCCAGGATGCGCTGGACGAGAACTTTGCCGAGCGAGCCCGTGCCGCCCGTGATGAGGACGGTTTTTCCGTTAAACAGCATGGTCGCGCCTCCAGTCGCCATAGGGGGTGGGGTCGGCCGCCAGGTCGCTCATCATCCGTCTCCAGGAAGGCGGGGAAAGTCCCGTGGCGCGCCGGAATTTCTCCCCGTTCAGGTTGCGCCTGATCGCCATCGTATCGTCGGGCTCGATTTTGACATCGATGCCGAACGCGTCACGCGCCAGGCACAGCAGATCGTATTTCGAAATGACCTCCGAGGCCACCTGATAAAGCCCGCGCAGGTGCGGAAATTTTTCGATAATATCGCCGATCAAGTCCGCGCAATAGAGCGTCGTAACGCCAGTGTATAGTGCACCACGGAAACCCTTGACGGTTCTGCCGGCTTGCGCCAGAAACCATTCCAGCAGCTCGGTGTAGTGTGCCAGCTCGCGGCCGATAAAAGACGTGCGGAGCGTGAGTGCGCCGCCGTAACCGACCTCGCCCAGGGCTTTGGTGCGGCCGTAGATGTCCCCGGCATCGGGCGCATCCTGTTCGGTATAGCCGCCCCTTTTTCCATCAAACACGCAGTCAGTGCTCACGGTGATCAGGCGGGCGCCGCTGGCGGCGGCCCACTCGGCCAGGCGATGCGGCAACCACGCATTCAACAGGATGTTCGCGGCCGGGCCGGTCGCAGATTCGCGGCGAATGGTGAGCGCCACGCAGTTGACGATGACGTTGGGCGCCGCCTGCTCAAGGGCGGCGGATAACTTGTCCAGGTTTGCTGCGTCCACGTTTTCCAGCACGCGAGGATCGTCGAAAATCCCGCCATGGCGGTAGTCGGAGCGCGTCCCGCGCAGCGTCGCGTAGGTGTCCGGAAAACGGGCCCCGAGGCCTTGCCACAGTTTATGCCCCAGCATCCCGCTACCCCCAAGAATCAGGATGCGCATCAGGCGCCCGGCGTCGGTTCTTTCGTCCAGCGGGCGCGCACAGGCGCCGCGACACGGCGGCGTATCAGTACCGCAATGACCGTGGCGGTAATCATCGGCGCGAGCAATGGCGGCACCCCAATGATGTTGCGCAATGAAGATATCAAGTTAGGGACTCTTAGCTGCCCATAATACCATCGCACCCCGCGCGGGCCCCCCGGCCGCGCCCGCGACGAAAGAGCCATAAAGCACCGGCTTGACCGCGACATGATGTACGAGGTCCGGCCGTTCGGCACGATAGATGCGCACGAGATCGAATAGCGTGCGCAACTCGCGCGGCGTCCCGCTACCGCCGCGTCGCCGCGCGCATGACCTTGGCGACCGCGGCGCAGGTGTCATGCATGTCGGTCTCGGTAAGCGTCGGGTGCACGAGAAAACTAAGGCTGGCCGCGCCCAGGCTTTGCGCCACCGGCAGCCGCGCCGCCGGCGCGAGACCGGCGTCAACGAACGCTTTTTCAAGGTAGATTTCACTGCAACTGCCGCCCATGCAAGGTATGCCTTCGGCGTTGATCGCCGCAATCACGCGGCCCTGATCCCAGCCTGGCTTGAGCTGCTTCGGTTCGAGGAACGCGTAATATTTGTAATACGCGTGTCCGATCTCGGCTGCGGGTCGGGTGACGCGGATGCCCGGCAACACGGCAAAGCCCGCATCGAGGATCTGCGCAAGGTGCCGGCGTCTGGCGACCCAGCCCGGCAATTTCGCCAGTTGCATGCGTCCGATCGCCGCCTGTATCTCGATCATGCGCCAGTTGGTGCCGAACGACTCGTGCACCCAGCGGAAGCCGGGCGGATGCTCGCGGCGGAACACGGCGTCGTAGCTCTTGCCGTGGTCTTTATAGGCCCACGCCCGTTCCCACGCGGCAGTGTCGTCGAGCAGCAGCATGCCGCCTTCGCCGCCGGTGCTGATGATCTTGTCCTGGCAGAACGAAAACGCCGCCGCCGCGCCGAGACTGCCGACCGGGCGGCCTTTATAGGTCGCGCCGTGCGCTTGCGCGCAATCCTCGATCACCAGCAATCTGTGCGCGCGGGCGAGTTCGAGTATCGGGTCCATGTCGCACGGCCAGCCGCCAAGATGCACCGCGATAATGGCTTTGGCGCGCGGCGTCAATACCGCGCGGATGCTGTCCGCGGTAATGTTCTGGCTGACCGGGTCGACGTCGGCGAGCACCGGCGTGGCGCCGCGCAGCACCGCGCAGCTCGCCGATGCGATGAACGTGCGGCTCGCGGTGATGACCTCGGCGCCGGCGCCGATGCCGAATGCGTGCAGCGCGAGCTCGAGCGCAACGCTGCCGTTGGCGAGCGCGATCGCGTGACGGCGGCCGCAAAACCCGGCATAGGCCTGCTCGAACTGCGCGCATTCGGAGCCGGTCCAGTAATTGACGTTTCCCGACTCGAGTACTCGCCTCACCGCGTCGATTTCGTCGGGCTCGTAACTTGGCCACGGCGCGAACGGCGCGGTGCGCACCGGCGCGCCGCCGTCGAGCGCCAGCAATGCGCATTGCGGCACGGCGGAGGTCATCGCGCGCCTTCCAACCGCCGTGCCGGGCTGCCCGCAACGCGCGCGCCGTCAGCGACATCATTCAGCACGGTGGAACCGGCGCCGATGACGGTATTGGCGCCGATGCGCACGCCGGGAATCACGGTAGTGCCCGCGCCGAGGATACTGCCCGCTCCGACCGTTACGTCACCACAGAGATGGCAGCCGGGGGCGACGTGCACCCCATCACCTATCGTGCAGTCATGGTCGATGGTCGAGCCGGTGTTGACGATCGTGTTATCTCCAATGATGGTGTCGGAGTTGACCGCGCAACCGCCCATGATTACCGTGCCGGCCCCGATCGCGACGTCTCTGCCGATGCAAGCTGCCGGATGGACCGCGCACGTCAGCGTCAGCCCTTTGCGTTTGAGGCCGGCGGCGATGCGCATACGCGCAGCGTTGTCGCCGATTGCAACAATGGCACCGATAGCGCGGTTGCGCGCCAACCACGCTTCGAGATCATTCATGCCGCCGAGCACGCGATAGTCGAAGAAGCGCGCGCCTTTGATCTGCGGATCATCGTCGACCAGAAACGCAATCTTAGCGACACCTGCGCGTTCGACGATATCGATCACGACTTTGGCGTGACCGCTTGCACCGTACACCAGAATCCGCTGTTTTGTTGTGGGCTTTGTTGTCATGGCAGCCGGCGTCACCTGACCGACTTGGGCCGGACGATGTTATTCATGGCGTGGGCGTGGTGTTCTCGGAAGGACGCCCCACGCGCGGCCGGCCAGTTGTTGCACCAAATGCTGTTGGCAGCCGCAGGGCTCGCCGCGGATAACCTTTACCCTGTTACCAATTGGTGCCGATTATCCCACGATTTCACGAACTAAAACAAACGCTTCTGCTGCGGCAGCATTGATCGTGGAGCCGCGATGGCGGGCCAGCGCCTCAATCGACTGCAGTGAGCGCGGATGAGGAGCGGGCAGCAGCTGACTCTGATAACAGCTGAGCGCCTGGAGCTTGCGCTCGAGATGGCTGGAAATGTCGATGTATACGGTGGGCAAGAACGCGTCGGCACCGAACGGATAGCCCCATTCCGTTTCCGACAGTGTTTCGTAGCACAGGATGGTTTTGACGCTGCATCCGTTGATCGGCCGCGCCGCGACCAGCGCGGCGTCGAACACCTTGCGGTGGTCGGCGTGGAGATCGCCGCGGTGCGGCAGATAGAGCATTCGCGGCGCCAGCCGCTTGAGCGTCTTGCCGATTGCATCGGTGATCTGGTAACCGGCGATCAAGTCGAGCTTGGGCGCCGGAAAATCGAGGAACTCGACTCCCGAGACACCGAGCACTTGGTGCGCTTTGGCGAGTTCGCCGCGTGTTTTTTCGATGATGTCTGGAGGAAAAATCTCGGGGTCCCCGCGCGTTACCACCAGCACATGCACCGTATCGCCGCGCGCGACGTGGTGCGCAATGCTGCCGCCGCAGCCGAGGACTTCGTCGTCTGGATGGGGCGCGATTACCAGAATTTTCATGATGTCTGTTACCCGCTGTCGTGGGAGGTTGATTGTTGCCGGCTAATGCCGGGGATCATTTTACGTTGAGCCACGGAAGCGGGTATCGCCGTTGCCCGCTTGAGTGATTCCGGCAGAGCGTAACACTTTTATCGTTGCGAACAATATCCTGAGATCGAGCCAGAACGTCCGGTTATCGACGTACCACACGTCGAGCCGGAATTTTTCATCCCAGTCGGTCGAGTTGCGCGCGTGAATTTGCGTCCATCCGGTGACGCCGGGCTTTACCAGATTGCGGCGCGCCTGTTCCGGCGTATAGAGCTTTTCGTATTCGACCAGCAGCGGGCGCGGACCCACCAGGCTCAGGTCGCCGGCGACGACGTTGAACAGCTGCGGCAGCTCGTCGAGGCTGTAGCGGCGGAGGAACTTCCCGAGCGGCGTGAGACGCTGCATATCGCTCGTGGTCGAACCATCCGGCGAGGGCGCGCTTGTCATAGTGCGGAACTTGTAGACAAGAAACGGCTTTCCGTTCAGCCCCGAGCGCGGTTGCGTAAAGATCACGGGCGATCCCATGCGGATGCGAACCAGGCATGCGACCGCCAGCAGCGCCGGCGTCAACAGTGCGATCATCACGAGCGATACCAGAAGATCGAAAGCGCGCTTCAGCATGATCGGCACCACAGCCTCGTCGTCCCGCAACGGAACGGCAATGCGCGATTATATTGGCAGCTGCTGATAATACTCAACCAGCGCACCCGTGATGGCCTGCGTCGCAAAGTCGTCCATCGCGCGCTTGCGCGCAGCCGTGCCGAGGTTCACGCGCAGGGTTTCGTCGCGGGCGAGTCTCAGCATGCGGTCGCGGATCGCGGCCACGTCGCGTGCCGGATGCAGCAGCCCGGTTTCACCGTCGACGACGGCATCGCGCACGCCGTAAATGTCGGAGGCGATCGCAGGCACGCCGGCCGCGGCCGCTTCGATGATCGCGGTGCCGAATCCTTCACGATAGCTCGGCAGGCAAAAGACGTCGGCGGCCGCCATGTAATCCTGCGGCGCCGCAGTGTAATCGACAAATACCAGACGTGCACTGCCGTTTTTGCATAGTTCGCGCATTCGCGGCCGGATGTCTTCTTCGTCGGGTCCGACCATCAGCAGGACAGTGTCGCCGAGACCGGGGTCCGCAAATGCGCGCGCCAGATCGAGCAGTCCCTTGTCGGCGTTGAGGCGCCCCAGGTACAAAAACACGACGGAGTTCCCGCCAATCCGGAATTCGTTGCGGATGCGCGCGCGCGCCTCGCGATTCGGGCGGAAGCGGTCGATGTCGACGCCGCAGATCGAACCGTGCAGCAACACCCGCGCCTTGCCGTGACGTACCACGCCATGCTCGATCAGAAAATCGCGCTGCGACGGGCTGTCGACGATTACATGTGTCGCAAGCCTTGCGATCAAGTGGTCGATTGCCTTCAGGATCCGGCGCCACGGCCCGCGGCGCGTAACCCAGGCCTGCCCGGTAAAGACATGGATGCGCACCGGTATGCGCTGCATGAACGCGGCCAATTGCGCGAGGAGCCCCGCCTTCGGCGTGACCGTATGCACGATATCGAAACGTTCGCGTCGAAATATTCCGAGCAGGCGCGCCAGGCACCGCAAGTCCGCGAGCGGTGCGATGTCGCGGTCGATCGGCGCGGATAGAATGCGCGCCGTACCTTTGAGCGCATCAAGTTGCTCGCCGCGTGAGAGATTGGTGATCACGGCGACGTCGTGCTCGCGCGCCAGCGCCGAAATCTGATCGGTCAGGAAAGCTTTGACCGTGAGCGGGCTGGCGGTGACGAAACAGATATGCTTGCGCCCCGGAGTCATGCTTCAGTACGCCAGCGGGTCAGCAGACTCCATTGTCCGTAAAGCAGGAACCCCAGTGCGATTATCGTCACCCCGACCCCGGCGTAACTATGGTATTGCAGGGATATTATCAGCGTCGTGTAGAGCATCCAACTCAGACCGATCATGACGAGATCGACCCAGGATATATGGCCGAGACGGTTAAAAAGCAACAACATGAAACATGCGGATACCGCGACGGAAAGGGAGGCCGCGAGCGCTATTCCCGCCACGCCCGAGTACTGCATCAACACCAGGTTCAACCCGACATTTACGGCCAACGCGAACAACGATGCCGTCATCACGCGCCAGGCATGGCCGGTCGCGATCGCCGAATTGAGCACGAGCAGATTGATGGTGTAGAACGGCAACTGGATGATGCCATAGCTCATGACCCGCGTGACCTGTTTGACGTCGGCGGCGGTAAATGCGCCGCCTTCGAACGCAAGGCGGACGATGAATTCCGCGCCGGCAAACAGCACGACCGACACGGGAATCGTGATCACAGTCCCTGCAAGCAGGAAGAACGACAGCTCATTGCGCACGTCGAGCAGGCGGTTGCGCGCCATGAAAGAGGAAAAATGGGGCAGGATCACCGTCGCGACACCGGCGCTCACCAGGCCGGTGATGAACGTCACGATCTTGCCGCCGAGACCGAGCGCGGCGGCGCTGCCTTCCTCGAGCGTCGCCGCCATGCCGATGTTGACGGGTACCGTGAGGTTCACGAACAACGCGGCGGCCACCAGCGGCAGATATTGGGCGAGGGTGTCCTGCGTTGGAACACCGCTACCCGGCCACGCGGGGCGCACCGAAAAGCCTTCCTTCCCGAGCGCGGTGGCGACCAGCCACAGGTTGATGATCTGCCCGGCCAGCAAGCCGACGATGACCGACACCACGCCGTATTTCCCGCCAAGCAAAACCAGCGCGAGAATCGAGACGACCGGCACGACCATCTGCGCGACGGAGGGTACCGTAAAGCGGCCGAGCGCATTGAGCAGTGCGTTATTCATGATGACCACTCCGCTCAGCACCAGTATCGGCAGCATCCAGTTGAGCAGCGATTGCGAAAGTTGCAGCTTTTCGGGCGTGAAGTTCGAACCGATCAATTCCAGCAACGGCGCCGAGCTTGCGAGCAATGCCGCGGCCGCGATCAGCGCGATTACCAGGTAGGCAAGGGCAACCTTCGAAACCAGGCGTTGCGCGGCAGGGGAAGATCGTTGCTCTTTTGCTTTCAGAAATTGCGGAATGATCACGGTTCCGAGCGGCATGCTCAGGACGGCAACCAGAAACATCGGGATCGTGGTGGCCAGATAAAAGGCGTCGAGTTCCGCGCCGACGCCGAACCACCGGGCGAGGATGATGTCGCGCAGGAAAAACCCGGCGTAGCCGAGCCCGGTGAACAGCACGACGATCATGCCGGCGCCGAACAGACGGGCCCTTGATGCGCGCGGTGGGGCAACCTGCGGTCCGGCTGCATGCGCGGGCGTTGGCGCGGGCGACGACGGTCCTGGCCGGCGTGCTCGACGGCGCGAGATGAACTCGACCCAACCGATGACGCCGACCGTAATGAACAGAAACAGGAATGGATAACGGATGCGGTACAACGTGCCGACATTGGCAAGCGTGAAACCATAGACATAAAGAAACAGCGTCGCGAAACTTAGCGCCATCAGCAATCGGCTCGAGCGCCGGTAAAGCATTGCCAGGACCACGCCCGGCGCAATCAGATACCAGATTACAGTTTCCAGCACCGAAACCAGCCGTACCGCGCTGAGTTTTTCAAACCAATGGATCGGGAACGGCGCAAACAATGCAATCTGCACCGCGCGCGGCGCATAGGCCAGCACGGACAGCGCGTTATCTGGCATAACGTCTGTGTCGATCAAAGAACCCGCCTGGACTTCGAGCCCCGATGCGATCAGGCGAACCCTGGCGCGCGCGGTCACCTCGATCAATCCTTCGAGCCTGTGCGGCAGCCAGCCGCCTGCATTCCAATGCCAGTCTTTTATGGCTTGCGATTCCTTCGTGAATTGCCAATCTTTATTGCGATCGCGGGCTGCCGCCATCCCGGCCAGGTCGGCGCTGGTGTAAAGCTCGTGCACCCCGGTGCTTATTGACCACACTGCTCCTGCGCCGAAGATCAGCAGACTGACAAAATAAAGCGCGAGCTTCTTGAAGCGCCGTGATAAATCGCGCCCGTCGACGACCACGATCAACAGAAACATCGCGGCGGTGACCGCGAACAGCGGTATCAGGTTATAAGGCCTGACGAAAATAGTAAACGTCGCCCCTCCGAGAGTACCGGCAAGGAGAACAGCCGCCGATTTTCGGTTGGCTGGCCTCTCGCGCGCCCACAGCCACGACCAGATTACGAGAAGAAACCCGGCAATTGCGAATCCATCTTTATGGACTTGCGCGTACCAGTTCAGCGCGGACGGGAAGCCGACAAACAATATGGCTGCGACGATGCCCGCGATACGGCCGGTTTCGCCAGGCGCGATTTCGCGCGCGATCAGATAGATCAGCA
>JAHFRL010000147.1 GCA_023266235.1 Betaproteobacteria bacterium | reverse complement strand
CCTCGACGCGTTTCCCCACCTCCACGAACGGCCGTGCCCCGGGTTCGGAAGCGCAGTAAAAAGTGCCCACCATCGGCGACCTGACCAGCACCCAATGCCCGGGAAATGCCACCGGCCCGGTGCGATGCTCGGGAGCCCGGGCGGGCACTGCGGGCTCGACGACCAATTCACCGCCGCCGGCATGACCGCGCCGCTGACGCGCAATCTCCAGCTCCGCAGGCGTCGCAGCCGATTCCCCCGGGTGCGGCGCAGCGACAGCAGCCGCAGCGCCGTTCGTCCGCTTGATGTCGATTTCGACATCGCCCACCTTGAGCCGGAATTCGCTGAACTGCGCGGACGACTTGATCAGTTCGACGATCTGCAGCAAATCCCGGTATGTAAGGTCGCGCTCGCTCACTTTTTTCCTGTTGCGGGCCTGGGACTGAATGTGGCCGCGACTCGCGCATGGACGTCCTGTTATCCGCGATGATTTCGTATTATGAAAGCTAACATTTCATTATTTGGAATGTAGTTTACACACCCGGGTGCTTTTTGCAAGAACCGAGTCACCCCCGTTCCCGCAAATTTCGGGGCGGCAGCGTACGCCTAAATGGTGCCTCGAGCAGTCGAATCCGCGACATCGATGTCACGATCACCCGTGTGCCATCGAGGCGAAGAGGCAACCGCGCGGTGCGCGCCGCGCCGGTGCAGGATTCCCGATCAATCACCAGGCAATGCTCCGGCGCGAAAGAACTGTGGCAAAATACCACGGACCTTCTGGCGGGGCATGCTGGAATATTGCCACCGGTTTCAGCGCCGGATTACATCACTGAGCGTGCCATGTTCAAGGCTGCCAATCATCCCTTAGCCGCATTGCTTTTTCTATCGCTCGCCGCCGGCGCGCTGGCAGCTGACGTCAATCTGAACGGCGTTGTCGGCAACAAGGCTTTGGTCGTAATTGACGGCGGCAAACCACGCTGGCTCGCCACCGGCGAAACTTCGCCCGAAGGCATCAAGCTGATCAGCATCGGCGGCGAATCGGCGGTGGTCGAATTGGACGGCAAACGCCAGACGCTGAAAATGGGACAAAACGAGCGTCTCTCGGGAGGAAGCCCGTCTTCCGCTGCGGGCAATCGAAGCGTCACTTTGACTGCCGACGGTCAGGGACATTTCGTTACCACCGGCCAGATCAATGGCGTTACGGTGCGTCTGCTGGTCGATACCGGCGCTTCGTTTGTTTCGTTGAGCAGCAACGAAGCCAAGCGCCTGGGCATCAATTACCTGGCTGGCCAAAAGGCGTTTACCTCGACCGCCAATGGCGTGGTGCCGGCTTACCGCGTCAAGCTCGACGAAGTCAAGATCGGCGATGTCACGCTCAACAACGTCGACGGCATGGTGCATGTCGGCGACTCGCTGCCGATCGTGCTGCTCGGCATGAGCTTCCTCAATCGCATGGAAATGAAGCGCGACGGCGAGAAAATGGTGCTGACGAAGAGGTACTAGGATTGAGGATCGAGGATTGAGGGAAATCGTTTTTGCCCTTGTTTGCTCAATCCTCGCTCCTCACTCCTGCTTTTCCCCCTGCCCCACCAGCGACAGCAGGTGCCCGAACTTGGTGCGCTTGGTCTGCAGATACTTGCGGTTTGACTGGCGCGGCGCGATTTCGATCGGCACGCGCTCGACGACTTTAAGCCCGTATTCCTCGAGCGCCCGCACCTTGTCGGGATTGTTGGTGATCAGGCGCACCTGGCGCACGCCGAGGTCGAACAGGATGTGCGCGCCGGCCTTGAAGTCACGCATGTCGGCGGCGAAGCCGAGCGCGTGGTTGGCTTCGACCGTGTCGTGCCCCTGGTCCTGCAGCGCGTAGGCGCGGATCTTGTTGAGCAGGCCGATGCCGCGCCCTTCGTCGAACATGTAAACCACGATGCCGCTGCCCGCCTGCTCGATCGTGGCCATCGCGGTTTCCAGCTGCTCGCCGCAATCGCAGCGCTCGGAACCGAACACGTCACCCGTCAGGCATTGCGAGTGCAGCCGCGTGAGCGTCGGCGCATCCGGCTTGATCTCGCCCTTGGCGAGCGCGACGTAAAGCGTGGTTTCGAGATCGTCGCTGTAAACCATCAGCCGCCAGCTGCCGGCGTTGCGCGTCGGCAGCACGGTTTCGGATTTACGCCTTATCTGGCGCTCGTGCCTGCGGTACTCGATCAGGTCGGCGATCTTCAGGATCCGGATGTCATGACGCGCGGCGAACTTTTCGAGATCGGGCATGTGCGCCATCGTGCCGTCGTCGTTCATGATCTCGCAGATCACGCCGGCGGGTTTCAATCCCGCCATGCGCGCAAGGTCGACCGCGGCTTCGGTATGGCCGCGCCGCGCCAGCACGCCGCCGTCGAGCGCGCGCAGCGTCTGCAGACGGCCGGGACGGATCAAATCGCCGGGACGCGTGCCGTCGGCGATGGCGACCGCGATGGTGCGCGCGCGGTCGCGGGCCGACATGCCGGAAGCCACGCCCTCGCGCGCATCGATCGGCGTGGCGAACGCGGTGCCGAATTTGCTCTGATTGCCCTGGTCGTCGGCGATCAGCGCCAGGCCGAGCTCGCGCATGCGGTTCTCGGTCAATGCCAGCGACACCAGCCCGCGTGCGTGGGTCGCCATAAAATTGATCACCTCGGGTGTCGAGCGCTCCGCGGCGACGAACAGGTCGCCCTCGTTCTCGCGGTCCTCGTCATCGACCAGGATCAGCATGCGGCCCCTGCGCACGTCGGGCAGGATCTGCTCGACGATAAGCTCGCTGGTTTTTTTCAACTCACTCATCTAAAAAACCAAACCATTAACCACAGAGTTCACAGAGTAGGTCTAATGCAATTAACCGCAGATGAACGCCGATGAACGCGGATAGAACCGGATAATGTATTGAAAATATCCGTATTTGCCGGTGATCAACTGTTCTCCCTTTGCGTCCTTTGCGTCCTTTGCGGTCCAAGATTTTATGAAATCAACCGCAGGAACTCGGCGCGCGTGCGTTCCTGCTGGAATTCGCCGGTGAACGCCGAGGTGGTCGCGATCGAGTGCTGCTTCTGGATGCCGCGCATCACCATGCACATGTGCTGCGCCTCGAGCACCACCGCGACACCCAACGGCTTGAGCGTGTCCTGGATGCAGTTGCGGATTTCGACCGTGAGGCGCTCCTGCACCTGCAGCCGGCGCGCGTAAGCATCGACCACGCGCGGAATTTTCGACAGGCCGACGATGTAGCCGTTCGGGATGTAGGCGACATGCGCCTTGCCGAAGAACGGCAGCAAGTGATGCTCGCACAGCGAGTAGACCTCGATGTCCTTGACGATCACCATCTGCTGGTACTCTTCCTTGAACATCGCTGAGCGCAGAATTTCGGCCGGATCGAGGTCGTAGCCGTGCGTCAGGAACTGCAGCGCCTTGGCAACGCGCTCGGGTGTTTTCGCCAACCCTTCACGCCCGGGGTCCTCGCCCAGGTCCTTGAGTATCTCGCCGTACTTGTCAGCGATGCGTTTTATCGTGCGCGGATTGTACTGGTCGATCTTCTCGTACCCGTCCATCTCGTGCTCGTGCAACGCGTTGATTGCTACTGGTTTGTCCATGGTCGCCATAGGGTTTACCGCGAACGGTTCAGTATACTACTCACTCAGCTTGGCACGAATGCTGGCCAGAATCCCGTCCTTGTCGAGGCCGCAGCTCGCGAGCTGCAGCGCCGGATCGCCGTGGTCGACGAAGCGGTCGGGCAGACCCAGCTGCAGCACCGGCGCCGCGATGCGCCGCCGCTGCAGCGACTCGAGTACCGCGCTGCCGGCGCCGCCCATCACCACGTTTTCTTCGACCGTGACCAGCAGGTCATGGTTCGCCGCGAGCCCCGCCACCAGCGCGTCATCGAGCGGCTTGACGAAGCGCATGTTGGCGACCGTCGCATCGATCTGCTCTGCGGCCTCGAGCGCCGGCTTCACCATGGCTCCGAAAGCGAGGATCGCGACCTTCTTCGACAGCAGCG
The DNA here is from genome assembly GCA_023266235.1 of Betaproteobacteria bacterium. Lineage (GTDB taxonomy): Bacteria > Pseudomonadota > Gammaproteobacteria > Burkholderiales > SG8-41 > PALSA-1004. The sequence goes on along the minus strand of JAHFRL010000147.1, from coordinate 6,884 downwards.
CGACCTTCTTGCCGCTGCGGCGGATCTCGCCCTTGCCGAGCGGCAGCGCCCGCATCTGCTTCTCGATCGCGGTGCCGGGCCCGCTGCCGCGCGGATAGCGTACCGCGGCCGGCGTGTTCATCTGGAACGCGGTATACAGCATCTGCCGGCATTCGTTCTCGTCGGACGGCGTCATCACCGTCATGTTCGGCAGGCAGCGCAGATACGAGATGTCGAAGCTGCCGTTGTGGGTTGCGCCGTCGGCGCCGACCAGCCCGGCGCGGTCGATCGCCAGCACCAGCGGCAGATTCTGGATCGTCACGTCGTGGATCAGCTGGTCATAAGCGCGCTGCAGGAAGGTCGAGTAGATCGCGACCACCGGCTTGCAGCCTTCGCACGCCAGCCCCGCGGCGAACGTCAGCGCATGCTGCTCGGCGATGCCGACGTCGAAATAGCGGTCGGGATAGAGCTCGGAGAAGCGTACCATCCCGGAGCCTTCGCGCATCGCCGGCGTGATGCCGATCAGGCGCTGGTCCAGTGCGGCCATTTCGCATAGCCAGTCGCCGAAAATCTGCGTGTAAGTCGGCTTGCTGCCCGGCTTGCCGCCGACGATGCCGTCGTCGGGCTTGAACTTCGACACGCCGTGATACAGCACCGGATCGGCTTCGGCGAGCTTGTAACCTTGGCCTTTGCGCGTGACGACGTGCAGAAACTGCGGACCGCTGAGTTCGCGGATGTTTTTCAGCGTCGGAATCAGCGCGTCCAGATCGTGGCCGTCAATCGGCCCGATGTAGTTGAAGCCGAATTCCTCGAACAGGGTACTGGGCGTTACCATGCCCTTGACGTGCTCCTCGGCGCGACGCGCCAGCTCACCGAGCACCTTTTCGCCGGCGCGCCGCGCAGCAGTGTAAAAGCGCCCCGACATCAGCTTCGCCAGGTATTTGTTGAGCGCGCCGACCGGCGGCGAGATCGACATTTCGTTGTCGTTGAGGATCACCAGCAGATCGGCGTCGGTGTCGCCCGCGTTGTTCAGCGCCTCGAACGCCATGCCGGCAGTCATCGCGCCGTCGCCGATCACCGCCACGCAGTGGCGCTTGATGCCGCCGAGTTTGGAAGCCACCGCCATGCCGAGCGCGGCGCTGATCGAGGTGCTCGAATGCGCGGTGCCGAAGGTGTCGTACTCGCTTTCCTCGCGGCGCGGAAATCCCGAAATGCCTTCCCACATGCGCAACCGCTGCATGCCCTCGCGCCTGCCGGTCAGCACCTTGTGGCCGTAAGTCTGGTGGCCGACGTCCCATACCAGCCGGTCGTGCGGGGTGTCGAACACGTAGTGCAATGCGATGGTGAGCTCGACGGTGCCGAGATTCGATGACAAATGCCCGCCGGTCTGGCTCACCGAATCGAGCAGGAACTGGCGCAGCTCCTGCGCGAGCTGCGGCAGTTGTTTGCGGTCGAGCGCACGCAGCTCGTGCGGATAGTTGATGGTCGTCAGCAAATCGTACATCAGAATTTCCGCAACACGATGAAATCGGCGAGCTGGCGCAGGCGCAGCGCGCGCTCACCGAAACCGTCGAGGGCGGCGAGCGCATCGCGCCGCAGTTCCCCGGCGAGTCGCTTCGCTTCCGTTACGCCCATTATGCTCACGTACGTCGGCTTGTTGTTTTTCTCGTCCTTGCCCGCGGTCTTGCCCAGCGTCGCCGTTGTCGCCTCGGTGTCGAGCACGTCGTCGACGACCTGGAACGCGAGCCCGATATATTTGGCGAAATGATCGAGCTGGCCGAGTTCGGCGGTTGCGAGCGCGGTGCCGCAACGCGCGCCGAGCAGCATCGCGGCGCGGATCAGCGCGCCGGTCTTGTGGATATGCATGAACTCGAGCTCCGGCAGCGTCAGGTTGGCGCCGACCGCGGCAAGGTCGATCGCCTGCCCGCCGGCCATGCCGCGCGAGCCTGCCGCCGTCGCCAGGAGCTTCACCATCTCAAGCTGCACGGAAAGATCGTCGGCGAGGCGGTAATCCGCGAGCAGATGAAACGCAAGACTATGCAGCGCGTCGCCGACCAGGAGCGCCGTCGCCTCGTCGAACTCGACATGACAAGCCGGCTTGCCACGCCGCAGCATGTCGTCGTCCATGCATGGCAGATCGTCGTGCACCAGCGAATAAGCGTGTATCAGCTCGACCGCGGCGCCAGCCAGCGCGACACGGCCGGCGTCGGCACGCGTGATCTCTCCCGCCGCAAACGCGAGCAGCGGCCGCACGCGCTTGCCGCCGCCCAGCGCCGCATAGCGCATCGCCTGGTGCAGACGCTGCGGGGCGACCTCGGCGCTCGGCAGCACCGCCTGCAGCTGCGCCTCGATGCGCTGCTGGTGCAGGCTCGCCCAGTGTTGGAAATCAGTTGGCGTCGTCGTCATCGCCACCGGCGAAATTCTTGAGGGCGCCGGCTTCGAGGACCTTGACCTGCTGCTGAGCGTCCGCGAGTTGAGCCTGACAGAACTTGAGCAGTTCGGCGCCGCGCTTGTAGGCGGTCAGCGATTGCTCGAGCGAGAGTTGCCCGCCTTCCATGCGCGCAACGATGTTTTCGAGCTCGGCAAGCGCGCTCTCAAACGTGCGAGTCGAATCGGACTTGGCTGACTTGGGCATGCTCGGGGACGGCGGCCGAGGGAAAACTGTAAACATAGCGCAATCAGAGGGTTGCGGTCAACGTAAGTTGTAAGGAATTGGCGCCAGATACGACCGAACAGGCATCCGGACACCCATCAACGCCGTATATCGAGGCATCAATATCGACCGTGACGCGTGAACGATAGATCGCAAAAAAACCCGGGCGTCGCCGTGGGCCGGTTCCGCCTTTACCATTCACCATTTACCATTCACTATTCACCGCTTGCCGGAGCCAATGACAAAATGCACGCAACCCTGCCGCTGATCCGGGACTCGGGTTTCCCCGCCGTCAAACGCCGGCGGCTCGAGACCTTGCAGGTCAATCTTGGCTACAAGTGCAACCAGTCATGCGTGCACTGCCACGTCAACGCCGGCCCGACCCGCACCGAGATGATGACACGCGAAATCGTCAACGACGTGCTCGCGTTTATTCAGGCATCACGTGTCGGCAAGCTCGACATCACCGGCGGCGCGCCGGAACTCAATCCGCATTTCCGCGAGCTGGTGCGCGCGGCGCGCGACCTCGACGTGCACGTGCTGGACCGCTGCAACCTGACTATCCTCGAGCAACCGGGACAGGAAGACCTGGCGCGGTTTCTGGCCGGGCAACGCGTCGAAGTGAATGCATCAATGCCGTGCTATCTCGAGGAAAATGTCGACCGCCAACGCGGCAAGGGCGTATTCGAAGTCAGCATCCGCGCGCTGCAACTGTTAAACCGCCTGGGCTACGGCGAGCCCCGCTCAGGACTCGAGCTCAATCTGGTGTACAACCCGCAGGGCGCGGTGCTGCCGCCGGCGCAGAACCGGCTCGAAGCCGATTACCGCACGCATCTCGGCGAGCGCTACGGTATCGTTTTCAACCACCTGTTCGTATTGACCAATATGCCGATCCAGCGCTTTGGCAGCATACTGATCTCGAAAGGCCAGTTCGGGCACTACATGGATTTGCTCAAGAACGCCTACCAGCCGGCTAATCTCGACACAGTGATGTGCCGCAGCCTGGTGAGCGTCGACTGGCGCGGATTCGTCTACGACTGCGATTTTAATCAGATGCTCGGCCTGCCGCTCGCCTACAAAGGCCGGCAACAGGTGCACTTGCGCGAGCTGATCGGCCGTGACCTCTCGGCCAATCCGATAGTCGTTGCCGATCACTGCTACGGCTGCACCGCCGGCCAAGGCTCGAGCTGCGGCGGCGCGCTCGCCGGCTGATTCCGCACCCATGACGCCCGGGCGCAGCTGCCCGCTGCATTACCGCTACGCGCCTGAAGATCTCGCGCGCAATACGCCGCTCGCCACCGATTGTTTGTATGTGGCCGGCGGTCTCTACGGCAACCTGCCGGCACTCGATGTCATCCTCGATCTCGCGGCGCGCGAGCGATGCCCGGCGGCGATCGTTTTCAACGGCGACTTCAACTGGTTCAACATCGATCGCCCCGGTTTGGTTGAAATCAACCGCCGCGTGCTGGCCCACATCGCCTTGCGCGGCAATGTCGAAACCGAGCTGGCCGGCGACGACAGCGCGGCCGGCTGCGGCTGCGGCTATCCCGATTTCGTGAGCGACGCCGAGGTCGAGCGCTCCAACCGCATCATCGGGCAGCTGCGCGACACCGCGCGCGCGCTTCCGGTCCTGCGGCGACAGCTCGGCGCCCTGCCGATGCATGCGACCACCCGGGTCGGCTCAACGCGGGTCACGATCGTGCACGGCGACTGCGAGTCGCTCGCCGGCTGGGGATTGTCGCAGGAAGCGCTGGCCGCCGATGAGCAGCGCGGTCGTGTGCGACAATGGTTTGCCCGGGCCCAGGTCAATATCATCGCCAGCAGTCACAGCTGCCTGCCAGTGATGGCGGATTTCGAAACCACGCAAGGCGTGTGCGCCGTCATCAACAATGGCGCGGCGGGCATGCCGAATTTCCGCGCCACGCATTGCGGCGTAATCACGCGTATCGCCACCTTCCCGTCGCCACCGGCGCAACCGCTCTACGCAATGCGTATAGACGACGTTTACCTGGAAGCGCTGCCGGTGCATTACGATAACGACCGCTGGCAGCGCGAATTCCTCGCCAACTGGCCGGCCGGATCACCGGCCCATGCCGCATACTACCGGCGCATCACCCGCGGCCCGGACTACAGCATCGATCCGGCGGTGCGCCTGACTGCAAGCCGCAGCGACCGGGCGCGACTCACCGCGGTCGCCACACGGAGCGCATGACATGAACAACAGAAAAATCCTGATCGCCGTCGTGATCGCGGCGTTGATCGGCACGTTCTTCGCGCTCGATCTCGGCCATTACTTCACCCTCGATTACTTCAAGTCGCAGCAGGCGGCGATCAACGATTTCCATGCTGCAAATCCGCTCAGAACCGTGGCGCTGTTCTTCGTCGTTTACGTCGCGGTCACCGGCCTGTCGCTGCCGGGCGCGGCGCTGATGACGCTGGTTGCCGGCGCGTTTTTCGGCCTGCTGTGGGGCACGGTGATCGTGTCGTTCGCGTCGTCGCTGGGCGCGACGCTCGCATTCCTGGTTTCCCGCTTTGTGTTACAGGATTGGGTACAGCGCAAGTATGGAGACAAGCTCAAACCGATCAACGATGGCATCGAAAAAGAAGGCGCGTTCTATCTGTTCGGGTTACGGCTCGTAATAGGCTTCCCGTTTTTCGTGATCAATTTGATCATGGGGTTGACGCCAATCAGAACCTGGACCTTCTACTGGGTGAGCCAGCTCGGCATGCTTGCCGGCACTATTGTTTATGTTTACGCGGGAACGAAGGTCGGCGAATTCAGGATTTCTGCCGAGCTGATAATTGCTTTGGCACTGCTTGGATTCTTTCCATTGATTGCCAAGAAAGCGCTCGCAACGCTGCAAGCGCGCAAGGTCTACGCACGCTGGCAGAAACCCGCGCGCTTCGACCGCAACGTGGTGGTGATCGGCGCCGGCTCGGCGGGCTTGGTGACCGCTTACATCGCGGCCGCGGTCAAAGCCAAAGTCACGCTGATCGAAAAGCACAAAATGGGCGGCGACTGCCTGAATACCGGCTGCGTGCCGTCGAAAGCGTTGATCCGCTCGGCCAAATTCCTGTCGCACATCAAACGCGCGCCGGAATTTGGCATCAAATCGGCGCACGTCGAGTTCGATTTCGCGGACGTGATGGAGCGCGTGCAGCGCGTGATAAAAACCGTCGAGCCGCATGACTCGGTCGAGCGTTACAGCCAACTGGGAGTCGAGTGCATCACGGGTGACGCGAAAATCACCTCGCCGTGGACGGTCGCGGTAAACGGCAAAACGCTGACCACGCGCAACATCGTGATCGCCGCCGGCGCCCGCCCATTCGTGCCGCCGGTACCGGGCATCGAGGACGTCGGTTACCTGACCTCGGATACGGTGTGGAACCTGCGCGTGCTGCCGCAGCGGCTGGTGGTGCTCGGCGGCGGGCCGATTGGCTGCGAGCTCGCGCAATGCTTCGCACGCTTCGGCTCGCAGGTGACGCAGGTCGAGATGCTGCCGCGCATCCTGATGCGCGAGGACCCGGAAATTTCCGGCATGGTGCTCGCGCGTTTCCGCGCCGAAGGCATCAACGTGCTCACGGGCCATCGCGCCAGGCAATGCATGCACGAGGACGGGCAGAAAGTCCTGATTTGCGAGCACGCCGGCAAGGACGCGCGCATCGAATTCGACGAACTGCTGTGCGCGGTCGGCCGCGTCGCCAACACCGCGGGTTACGGATTGGAAGAGCTCGGCATCCCGCTGTCGACAGCGCGCACTGTCGACACCAACGAGTACCTGCAGACGATCTACCCCAACATCTACGCCTGCGGCGATGTCGCCGGCCCGTTCCAGTTCACCCACACCGCCGCGCACCAGGCATGGTACGCGGCGGTCAACGCGCTGTTCGGCAGCCTCAGGAAATTCAAGGCCGATTACTCGGTGATCCCGTGGGCGACGTTCACCGACCCGGAAGTCGCGCGCGTCGGCCTGAACGAACAGGACGCCAAACAGCACGGCATCGCTTACGAGGTGACCACCTATGGCATCGACGATCTCGACCGCGCGATCGCCGACGGCGAAGCGCACGGCGTAGTCAAGGTTCTGACCGTGCCGGGCCAGGACAAAATCCTCGGCGCCACCATCGTCGGCGAGCACGCCGGCGATTTGCTCGCCGAGTACGTCGCCGCGATGCGCCACGGCCTGGGCCTCAACAAAATCCTCGGCACGATCCACATCTATCCGACGCTCGCCGAGGCCAACAAATATGC
>JAHFRL010000243.1 GCA_023266235.1 Betaproteobacteria bacterium | reverse complement strand
GGATGAAGGCCGAACGGAACGACCGCGCCTGCGGCTTGCGGACGTGCGCACGGAGAAGGCCTTCTCCGGCGGGGCGCTGCTAAACGAGGATGCGGGAAGTCCGCAGGTAGACGGGAACGCGGGGAGGCGGAATCGGGTCGGTCGGCATAACCCGGGTCGCCGGAGTGCTGCCGGTGGAAGCTATGGATGCTAACGATCCCACCCACGGGGTCTTAGATCCAGATCCGCCCGACAAAGGCAGGGCATTAACCTGCCAGGCGGACTGCTGCGAGACGAACGTATCGCACAGCGGATCGCGATCGTCGTTGATCGGCGCCCCGTCCGCTATCGAAGCAGCAGGAGTGACCGCAATCGCCACTTCAGCTTTTGCCGTTCCGAAAATGCCCAAGCAGCACGGCTGCAGTACCGTCAGCAGCCATGAGGCCATCCATGCCATCATCAGCCACGCAGCGATCCGCCGGCGCTTCACCGCGCGTTTGGGATCCAGCGTTCTTACTGACAAAGTCATGGTTTGCTAGATAAATCAGGCAACATGCCCTGCACGCTACCTCAAGCGATAATTTACGCGAACCGCACTTATCGGATTTGATCTATATCATCAAGCCGGTTCGAGCCAGCGCCGGCCGGACAAGCCGTTCAGCGATCGTAGTGCGCATAGGCGCGATACCGGCTGTCCGGGAGCACAAGCAGCACGTCGTACGGCGCCCCGCGACTGCCATCCATCCCGGGGGAGCTGGGCGGCATCCCCGGCACCGCCAATCCGCGCGCTTTCGGCCGCTCGGCAAGAAGGCGTCTGATCTCGCGCGCCGGCACGTGGCCCTCGATTGCGTAGCCGTCGACCACCGCCGTATGGCAGCTACTGAGATCGTTGGGTATCCCAAACCGGGCCCGGTAAAGCCCAGGGTCCTGCACGTCCTGAGGCTTCACACGGAAGCCATTTGCCCGCAGATGTTGGATCCACGAGCCGCAGCAGCCTCAGGTCGGGCTCTTGTAGACCGTGACTTCCGTTGCGCTGGCTCGCGCGATATGCGAGATAAGGAACGGCGCCCCTGCGAGCGCCACGAGCAATTGCCGTCGCTTCATGATTTAATCTCCTTTTGATGCATCGTACGCACGAGCTGCCCGTCTAGTTTGATCCAGATCAAATGGGCCTACTTGACGGGCTCGATATTCGTAACGACATAGACGCCGTCGAGCTTTTCCGCCGAAAAACGGACCTTTTCGCCGGCCTTGACCTGGTCGAGCATCGCCGGGTCCTTGACCGGGAACACCATCGCCATCGCCGGCATATCGAGATTGCGGATCGGTCCATGCCGGATCGTGATCTTCTTCGCGTCTTTGTCAACTTTGCGCACTCCGCCTTCGATTATTTGGCGGCGGAATTTGGCGAATGTTTCGGTTTCTCGAGCGGCGTGAAACGCGCCTGGATCGGCGCCTGGCCGGGCAGCGTGACCGACACCACGACCTTCATGTCCGACGCAGGCTGGAAGCTGCCGCTGCCCGCGAGCACATTTTCGCCGCTCGGCTCAAGCTTGACGTTTGAAGTGCTTTTGCCCACCAACACTGTCGCAGTACCAGTCGCGCCTTTGGTCGCAACTTTCGTGTTCTTGCTGCCGGCGACATACATCGTCAGGGCGGAATCCTTGACGATTAGTTCAAGGTGATATTTCCCGGCGTCCTTGACCTGGCCACCGTTCGGGCCGATCGCAGGTCCGTCAGCGCTGGCAGAAACCGAATAGGCAAACAGGATGGCGGGGAGAACGAACGCATTGATTTCATTCATAAATAGTCTCCTTTCCAGGATTCAGGTGGATTAATCGGCAACGCGCTTTAAAAGGCTTGCTGCGCATGTTCGTCGAGCAATCGCTTGAGCGGCTTTTCACCCCAAAGCCAGAACATCACCGGCGTGATGATGGTGTCGAGGATGGTGGAACTCACCAGCCCGCCGAAAATTACCAACGCCACCGGATGCAGAATTTCCGTGCCCGGCTCGTCCGCGGCGAGCAGCAGCGGCACGAGCGCAAACGCCGCCACCAGCGCCGTCATGAACACCGGTGTCAGCCGCTCGAGCGAGCCGCGCACGATCATCGCTTTGCCGAACGTTTCGCCCTCGAACGCGCACAGGTTGATGTAGTGGCTGACCTTCAGAATGCCGTTTCGCGTACTGACGCCGGCGACCGTGATGAAGCCGATCGTCGAGGCGACCGAGAGCGACTGTCCGGAAATCGCGAGCGCCGCGATGCTCCCCACCAGCGCGAGCGGAATATTGCCCATGATCATGAGCGAGAGCGCACTCGAGCGGTAGCGAGTGTAGAGTACGATGAAAATCACCAGCGCCAACATGATCGACAGCAGCGCGATCAAGCGCGTGGCTTCTTCCTGCGCCTGGAACTGGCCTTCGAGGCTGGTGAAGTAGCCGGCGGGCAACGGGCTGGCTGCAAGTTCGGCGCGGATGCGCGCGATGATTTGCGCCAGATCGGTGCCGTCGGAATTGGCCGACATCGCGATGCGCCGGCGCGTGTTGTCGCGCGAGATCTGGTTCGGGCCGTCGCTGTCCTCAATCTCCGCAACGCTGGAGAGCGGCACCCGCCCGCCAGGCGTTTCGATCAGCAGTTGCTGCAGAGCGTGCTGCCCGCGCGCCGCATCCGGCAACCGCACCACCAGATCGAAGCGGCGGTTGCCTTCGATCACCTGGGCGACTTTCTCGCCGCCGAGCAGCGTTTCGAGCGCCTTCAGCACCGCCGAGGGCGCCACCCCGTACGCCGCCGCCTTTTCGTAGTCCACGCGCACCTTGAGCTGCGGGATCAGCACCGCTTTCTCGATCTGCAGGTCGGTGATGCCGGGGATCGGCGCCAGCCGGTCGCGCAGTTGTGCCGCGAGGCCTCGCAGCGTGTCGAGGTCATCGCCGTAAATCTTGAGCGCGATCTGCGCGCGCACACCGGACAGGATGTGATCGATCCGGTGCGAAATCGGCTGCCCGACGTTGACCACCGCCGGTAGCACGGCGAGCCGATCGCGGATGTCCTGCAGGATGGTTTCGCGATTGCGCTTGGAACGCTTGAGATCGACATCCATCTCGGTGTAGTGCACGCCTTCCGCGTGCTCGTCCATTTCCGCACGCCCGGTGCGGCGCCCGACGTGGATGACTTCCGGCACCTGTGTGATCAACTGCTCGGCCTGGGTGCCGGTGCGGTTCGACTCGGAAAGCGAGGTGCCGGGGTTGAGCAGCAGGTTGATGGTGAGCGTGCCCTCGTTGAACGGCGGCAGGAACGAGCGCGGAAAGAACGGCCCCGCTGCGGCGGCGAGCAGCACGGCCGAAAGCGCCAGAGCCAGCAGCAGCCCGGCGTGGTCGAACGACCAGTACAGGATGTCGGTGTCCCACTCCTTCAGCTTTTTCACCAGCGGGC
>JAHFRL010000242.1 GCA_023266235.1 Betaproteobacteria bacterium | reverse complement strand
CACCAGGCCGACAAACGCATCGTCGTCATCAAGCAGCCGATCGGCGTGTGCGCGGCGGTGACGCCGTGGAATTTCCCCACCGCGATGATCACGCGCAAGGCCGGCCCGGCGCTGGCGGCGGGCTGCACGATGATCATCAAGCCGGCGAGCTACACCCCCTATTCGGCGCTCGCGCTGTGCGAGCTGGCGGAGCGCGCCGGCATTCCCGGGGGCGTGCTCAATGTCGTGACGGGCGCGTCGGGACCGATCGGCAAGGAGCTCACTGCCAACCCGATCGTGCGCAAATTCACCTTCACCGGCTCGACCGAAGTCGGCAAGCAGCTGATGGCGCAGTGCGCAGGCACCGTCAAGAAAGTGTCGCTCGAGCTGGGCGGTAATGCGCCGTTCATCGTGTTCGACGATGCCGATATCGACGCCGCCATTGAAGGCGCGATGGCATCCAAGTTCCGCAATACCGGCCAGACCTGCGTCTGCGCCAACCGGATTTTCGTGCAGGACGGCGTCTACGACAAATTCGCGCAAAAGCTCGGCGCGACAGTCGCTGCGATGAAAATCGGCGGCGGTCTCGAGGACGGCGTGATGCAAGGCCCGCTGATCGACATCAAGGCGGTGGAGAAAGTCGAGGAGCATATCGCCGATGCGATCGGGAAAGGCGCGCGCGTCGTGACCGGCGGCAAGCGGCATGCCAAAGGCGGCACATTTTTCGAGCCGACAGTGCTGACCGGCGTCAAAACCAACATGAAAGTGTCGCACGAGGAAACGTTCGGCCCGGTGGCGCCGCTGTTCCGCTTCAAGACCGAGCAGGAACTGATCAAGCTCGCCAACGATACCGAATACGGCCTCGCGTCGTATTTCTACAGCCGCGATATCGGGCGCATCTGGCGCGTGGCGGAGGCGCTCGAGTACGGCATGGTCGGCATCAACGTCGGCATCATTTCCAACGAAGTGGCGCCCTTCGGCGGAGTCAAGGAATCGGGGATCGGCCGCGAGGGCTCCAAGTACGGCATCGAGGAGTTTCTCGAAGTGAAGTACCTCTGCATCGGCGGCATCGACAAGTAGACCTTCAGCCGCGTAAACCACAGTGCCGTCGCGTCGTCCGACGCGGCGGCATTTTTTATTCGCTACGCCAGCCGCCCGGCGACGACTTGCGCGAACGCCTGCGTGCCGAGTTTGCCGCCGAGGTCGGCGGTGCGGGTGGGAGGGTCCTTGAGCGCGGAGTCGATCGCCGAATCGATGTTTCGCCCGGCATCGCCCAACGCCCGGTTCTTATGCCGCTGGCCCAGCCATTCAAGCAGCATCGCCGCCGACAGGATCAGCGAAGTCGGGTTGGCCTTGTCCTGCCCCGCGATGTCAGGCGCCGAGCCGTGCTGCGCCTGCGCGACGCACAGGTCGTCACCCGCGTTGGTCGAGCCCGCCAGCCCGAGGCTGCCGGACAGCTCGGAAGCTTCATCCGACAGGATGTCCCCGAACATGTTGGTGGTGACTATCACGTCGAAGCGGGTCGGGTCGCGCACGAGCAGCGCCGCCATCGCGTCGACGATCAGCTCCTCGAGCTGAACCCCGGGGAACTCCTGGGCGACTTTGCGCACTTCGCGCAGGAACAATGCGTCCGAAATTCTGAGCACATTGGCTTTATGTACGGCGGTGACTTTCCTGCGCCGGTGCATCGCTGCTTCGAATGCGCGGCGTGCGATACGGTTGCAGCACCTGGCCGTCACCCTGCGCATCGAAATCGCCATGTCCTCGGTCGGCATGAATTCGCCGAGGCCCATGTACATGTTGCGGTCGGCGTAAAAGCCCTCGGTGCATTCGCGGAAGATCACCAGATCCACGGGCTTGCCGGTCAGTCCCGCGCCCAGGCGCGACCTGGCTGGCCGGATGTTGGCGTAGAGATCGAGCTTGACGCGGAATTCGCCCGAGATGTTGATGCCGCCCTGCTCGCGCGGCGGGTAATCGAGGTGCGAGATCGGGCCCAGGATCACGCCGGCGCAGGTTCTGGCTGCCTCCATCACGCGTGGCGGCAGGGTGGTGCCTTCCTGCTTGAGGGTGGCGAAGCCGATCTCGTCCATCTGCCACTCGAGGCCGAGCTTATAGAGGCTATTGGCGCGATCGAGCACAGTCAGCGTGGCTTGCGTGATTTCCGGGCCGATGCCGTCGCCGGGAAGAACGAGGATTTTCATTGGCATGTCATGCTTCTGGTCGCGGCTCAGCCCTTGAAAAAGTCGTGAAGCTCCTGATACGTGAGATCCGGGGCCTCCTCCATCGGGTAGTGCGCGCACGGCAGCATCTGGAAGCGCAGGATGTTCGCGGCATAGTTCGGCCACGCTTCGCGCGCGCTGAACTCGCGCTGGGTATGGCTTTTCTCGCCCCATAGCACCAGCACGGGGCACTTGATCTTGTTGCCCGCCTCGAAGTCGGCCTGGTCCATCGGAAAATCGACGTGCAGGGTTGCGCGGTAGTCGGAGCACACGCCGTGTATCTGTTCCGGCGTGCAGCAGCGCATGTATTCCGCCAGGGTCTCCGCGCTGAACTTGCCTTCGCCCTGCTTGGCGAATTTCTTGCGCATGTAGTACTCCTCCTTGCCGGAGAGCAGCATCTCGGGAAAATCGTACGGCTGGGACAGAAAGAACCAGTGATACGAATGCGCCGCATAGGTCCATTTCATGTTGGTGAGCTGCCAGTGCGTCGGGATGATGTCGATGCTGGCGAATTTGCGCACGCGATCCGGGTGGTCAAGCGCCATGCGGTAGGCGACACGCGCGCCGCGGTCGTGGCCCGCGACCATGAACTGCGTGAACCCGAGGTGTTCCATCACGTCCACCTGGTCCTGCCCCATCCGGCGGAACGAGTAATTCGAGTGATCGGGCTTGCCGCGCGGCTTGGAACTGTCGCCGTAGCCGCGCAGGTCGGCGCATACCACCGTGAAATGCTCGGCCAGCCGCGGCGCGATCAGATGCCAGGTGACATGGGTCAGGGGATTACCGTGCAGCAACAATACGGCCGGACCCTTGCCGCCGTAGCGCAGATTGATTTTTACGTCGGGATCGCCGGTTTGTATCTGAACGTGCTTGAAGCCTTCGAACATGGGTGCTCCTGTCTTTCATCCGCTTGAGTGGGTGGCGGGCGCTGCAAGTAAATCATGCCGGATCGTGTCTTGTAAATGCGGCGCGAGCGCGGCCTGACGCTGTCACGATCCGCGGGCCGGTGGTAACATCGCAATTATTGCGGGGAGCAGGCGCCCGACCCGACCGATCGCGGGTTGTACGGGTTTTTCTGAATTGGACTGCCGGGCCGCCGCATTTTGGCGAATGAGAGTCTGCACATGGATGCGAGGAATTTTTTGATTGAGCCGCCCGAACTCGAGGCGGCGCTTGCGGCCGGGGCCGTTCTGATCGACGCGCGCAAGGCCGGCGAATTCA
>JAHFRL010000035.1 GCA_023266235.1 Betaproteobacteria bacterium | reverse complement strand
GACCCGGTGGTGCGCGAAGTCCTCGCCAACACCGAGGTGGTCGCGGACGCCCAACTCAACCAGCTCTATCCCGATAAATTTCCCGCCCGCGTGACGATCACTTTGAAAAACGGGACTTCGCACCAGGAAACGGTGCTGTTTCCGAAGGGCGACCCGCAGGACCCGCTGAGCGCGGCCGACCTGGAAGCAAAATTTCGCGGGAATGTCGCGGCGATGCTCAGTCCCGCGCGCGCCGGCAAACTCCTCGACGCGATCCACGCGTTGCCTGATGCGCGCAACGTGAACGATCTCACGTCGCTGCTGCATGCCTGACTGTCGAACGACAGCGAACGATGCCCCATGTGCGATAGCGACGAAAGCAAGGCGGGAACCGGCTGGCGCGGCTGGGTGAGGTTGCCTGCGCCGCGGCGCTGCGTGCCCGCCGGGGACTGGATCGACCTCACCTGGCCGCTATCCCCCACCGTCCCGCGCATCGCGTCGTTCCCGCCGCCGCGCATCGAGCGCATCGCGGCGATTCCCGACAAGCCGCTGAACATTACCGAGTTGCAGATGGTCGTGCACACCGGCACTCACGTCGACTCGCCGCGCCATTTCTACAGCGACGGGCCCGCATTCCAGGACATCCCGCTCGAGCGTCTGCTGGGTGCGGGCGTGGTGTGGCGCATGGACCAGCCGCTTTACGGCGCAATCGAGCCCGGCGACCTCGAACGCATGCGGCCCGGGCTTGAGCCTGGCGACATACTCGCGATCGACACCGGCGCAACCGGCCGGGCAGGCACCGCCGACTATGACCGCCACGCGTCGCTTTCGGTCGCTGCCGCAGAATGGCTGGTCGAGCAAAAAATCAAATTGGTCGCGGTCGATATGCCGACGCCAGACATTGCGATCGACCGACGCGATGCCGGGTTCAATTGGCCGGTGCATCACGTGTTGCTGCGCGATGGCGTGCTGATCGCCGAACAGGTCACCAACCTGGGATCGCTCGCCGGACGGCGCGCCGAATTCATGTTTTGCCCGCTCAACATCATCGATTGCGACGGCGCCCCGGCGCGGGTGCTGGCGCGCGCAATCGCGGACTGACGGCCGCCACCCGCCACTGCAGCATCCGATGCCGCCGTTCCACCAGATTCAATCGAGGCGTGCGCCATGACGCCGGCTCCGCTTGCCGGCGTGCTGGTGGCGGAGTTGGGCGAACGACCCGGGGTGAGCGCCTGCGGTTGCCTGCTCGCGCAGCTCGGCGCTACGGTAGTCATGATCGAGTTGCGCTCGCCCGGCGCGCCGCGAAACGCCGGCAAGACGCCTTTTGCCTACGGCAAGTACAGCGTGTGCTGGGACCCCTCGAATCCGGGTGACTGCGCGTTCGTGCGCGAGATTGTCGATGCGGCAAGCATCGTTCTGCTGTCGACTGACGTCGATACCGCGTCTGCTGCAGAGATCGTAGCAAGATGCAGGCAGCGCCCCGTGGTCTGCGACATCACTGCGACCGGGGCCACCGGACCGCTCGCGGGTCAGGCGCTGTCCGACGCCATGATCCAGGCGCTGTGCGGCATCATGGATACGACCGGACTGGCCGATGGTCCGCCCGTCGAAATCGGCATCCCGGTGGCGGAGCTTTCCACCGCCATCTATGCCGCCGCAGCCGTGGTCACCGCATGGCGCGTATGGCGCACGCAGGGCATCGCGCAAAAAGTCGATATGGCTTTATACGACGTCGCGGTGAACTCGCTGACCACGTTCCTGCCGGGCCATTTCGGCGGCGGATCGACGAGCCGGCTCGGCAACGGTCATTCGATGGGCGTGCCCTGGAATGCATACGCCGCCGCCGACGGCTGGGTACTGTTGTGCTCCACTGCAGACGCGCACTGGCAAAAAATCTGCGCCATCATCGGTCGCCCCGAACTTGCCGGCGACGCGCGTTTCTCGCGCATCGCCAGCAGGGTCGCGCGCCGCAGCGAGGTCGACCTCATCGTATCGAACTGGGTGAGCACGCAGTCAGTCGCGGAGTGCATCGACAAACTCGGCCGCGCGGGCATGGCATGCGGCGAAATCGTCGAGATCCGCGATCTGCCCGGGCAGACCAATCTCGTCCATCGGCGCAAAATCGTGCGGACTCACGATCCGGTGACCGGGCATACCGTGACGCTCATCGGATCCGTGCTCGGCGCCCCGGACTGGCCGCTGACCGCGCCTGCCCGGATTCCGGCGCCGGACTCCGACCGCGAGCGTGTGCGGGCTCTTCTCCCCGCCGCTTCGTCGGCCGCTGCGGAGCCGGTCAGTAGCGTGACCGGGAAAACCAGCAGTGCTCGCATGCCGCTGGCGGGCATGCGTGTGATCGAGATCGGGCAGTTCACCACGGCGCCGCTGGTTGGGCGTCACCTTGCAATGCTCGGGGCCGAGGTGGTCAAGATCGAGCCGCCTGAGGGCGAAGCGGCACGCACGTGGTCACCACACCGCGCCGGGATGAGCCTATTCTTCATGATGAGTAACAGCGGTAAACGCAGCCTTGCCGTTGATCTGCGCAGCGATGAGGGCCGCCAGTTGTTGCGCGATCTCGTTGCAAACGCTGACGTGCTGGTGGAAAACCTCAAGCCCGGCTCGCTTGCAAGGCTCGGCTTTTCTCCCGCGACCCTGCTTGCCATCAATCCCCGGCTGATCTACTGCGCCATCTGCGGCTTTGGCGCGGATTCGGCTTACGCGGGCAAACCGGCTTTCGACACGGTGGTGCAAGCGATGTCGGGCATAATGGATGCGACACGGTATCGCGGCATGCCGCTCAAGGCGGGAATCTCGATCGCGGACATCTGCGGCGGACAATTCGGCTTGCTCGCCATACTGGCGGCCCTTGAGCACCGTGACACCACCGGCCAAGGCCGCTACCTCGATATCTCGATGCAGGATGCGGCCGCCTGGCTGACGCAAACCGCGTGGAACCGCAAGCCGGAGCAGCCCTTGCCGCGCAATACACCGCTCCGTTGCCGCGACGGCTACGTGCTGGCCCAGGCGCACTGCGACCAGTCCCGGATAAACGACATTGCGCGCCAGGCCCCGGAACTGAGCCGTGACGCCGTGACCGACACCTGCCTCCGTAGCGGCATAGCATGCGTGCCTGTGCAAACTGTCGCCGAAATCGCGAATCACCCCCACACTTGCGCACGGGAACTCATCATGCACCGCGCGACCCCCGAGGGCATTACATGGGAATTGCTCGGGTCACCGCTGCGGCTGAACGCCACGCCGCCGGCGATCGGCGCTCCGATTGGAAAGCCGGCCAAACCCGAGCGGACCTATTTGATCGAACAGGGTCTGCTGCAGGGCACGGACTGTCCGGCACGCCGTAGCACGAGCCGCCTTGCCTGAACGCAGTGCGGCGGCAGGCGGAGACGCGATATTGCCGCACACCCGACGCCCGTAACCTGCGTCAGTTGCCCTTGAAGGAGGCCTTGCGCTTCTCCAGAAATGCCGAGATGCCCTCCTTCCGGTCGCTTGTCGTATAGATAGTGGACACCAGAAACGTCTCGAACTCGATGCCGGAGGCAAGATCCATCTGCAGTCCCTGGTACACCGCGCGCTTGTCCCATGCCAGGCTCAAGGGAGCGCGTTGCGCGTACACCGCAACCATCGACTTCGCCTCGGCAAGCGCGCGGCCGCGCGGCACCAGACGATTGACCAGTCCGATCCGGTAGGCCTCGGCCGCGTCAATGCTGTCCGCCGAGAACAGCATTTCCAGCGCCTTCGCTGCGCCCACGACGCGCGGCAAGCGCTGCGTGCCCCCGGCGCCCGGCACGGTACCGATCCTGGAGCTGGTGATGCCGAAACTGGAGCCTTCCGCGGCAACGCGGATATCACAGGCCAACGCAAGCTCGCATCCACCGGTAACACAGAAGCCCTCCACCGCCGCGATAACGGGTTTGGCGAGCCCCTCCAGGGTTGCGTTCAGACGGTGCCAGCGGCGGAAATATTCAACTCCCTCGCTGCTCGAGCTGATCGCGAGCGCGTCGTTCAGATCGGCGCCCGCGGAGAAATACTGCTCGCCCCCCGTGATGATGACACCGAACACGCCCGCGTCGCTTTCGGCTGTCCTTGCTGCGGCAATCAACTCGTCCATGGCCTGGATGCTGATTGCATTGCGGCGCTCCGGACGGTTCAGAGTGATCACATAGGCTGCGCCGTCGCGCTCAATTTTGATTGTGGTGAACTGCATGGTTGTGGCTCCTTGTCAAAGTTCAGTCGTGCAGCGGGCATGCTGGCGGAATCGCGGATTGACCCCGTATACGCATCAAACCGGCGCGCCGAGTTGCCGCGATATGTCCGCTGCGGCCTTGATCACGAGCTTGACGTAAACGCCGACCCGCGGCTGCATGCGGATCTGCGGTCCGGTGATTGTCAGGCAATAGCGTACCTCGCCCTCGACGTTACGGATTGGCGCGGAAACCGCGGTCAGTCCCAGCACTCGCTCGCCGTGGGTTGCGGCATATCCCTGACTGCGTATGCGGTCGAGTTCAGCGGCAAACTCGGCGCGCCTGCGTTTCATCGCCTTGGCAGCGCGTGCGATCGCGGTATGCCGCTCCGCATTCGGCAGCCACGCCATCAGTACCTTTGCCGTGGCACCGTCCACGAGCGGCAAATGCTCGCCGGGCTTGGATACGCTCATGAGCGGACTCGGCGTGTTTACCACATCAAGGCAAACGCGCTCGTTGCCGCTCACCGTATTGAGCGTGACCATCTCGTTGGAGAGCACTGCAGTTTGCTCCATGACGGGCCGGGCGATGCTCCGGATGTCGAGAGTGCTCATCACCAGGCCAGCCAGCCGGACGAACTTGAAGGACAGGCAGTATTGGTGGTTCTTGAGCCGGATCAGGTAACCTGCCTCCGCGAGGCTGGCCACAATGCGGAACGTGGTCGACTTGGGAAGCTTGAGCGCATTGGCGATCTCCTGCAGCGAACGGCTGGTGTGCTGCGAACTGAAACATTCGAACACCGCCAGCGTCCGTCCCACCCCGCGCATCATGCCGATGTCTCCATATTTTGCCGCTCGCTTTCCCCGCGGTTTCGACCCGCTTGCGATGCCATACCCTCAACCCAACATCGCATAGCCGCCGTTTACGCTCAGCACCTGGCCCGTAACGTGGCGCGCGAGGTCGGATGCAAGAAACAACACCGCATGACTTACGTCCTCGGGCTCCCCGATGCGGCGCATCGGATAAGCGCGCCGGATCTTTTCTTCGCGCTCGAGCAGCTTCTGCTCACCGATTTTTTCCTTGAGCTGACGCAGCCCTTCCAGGCGCATCGGCGAGTTGGTGGCCGCCGGCGAGACCGCGTTGACGTTGATGTTGTGCCGCCCGACTTCGCGCGCGATCGACTTGGTGAATGAAATCACGCCGCCCTTCGCGGAGGAATAATTCACCTCGCGCTCCTGGCCGGCGCGAGCCGCATCCGTGACGATATTGACGATCTTGCCGTATTGGCGCTCGATCATTCCCGGGAGCAGCGCGCGCGCGCAGTTGAGCGTTCCATACAGGATGACCTTGATCTCCCGGTCGCAGTCCTCGGGGCTGGTTTCGAGAAACAGCGCATGGGCAAGCAGGACCGCTGCGTTATTGACGAGAATATCGATGCGGCCATACTCAGCCTCCACCTTCCGCACCATCTCCGCTATCGCCTCGAGCCTGGTAATGTCGCATGGAGCCGGCATTGCCTTGCCGCCCGCTTGCTTGACGAGGTCCACCGTCTGCGCTATTCCTGCGGCGTTGACATCGTTGACCGCTACTCTGGCGCCCTCGGCGGCAAAATCCAGCGCGAATTTCCGGCCCAACCCGCTGCCGCTGCCGGTGATAAATACGACTCTGTCGTTGAGTTTGAGGTCCACCTTGTTTCTCCTTTGCCTGGCTCCGATTCGTCGAAATCATGCGTCCCGCGCGGCTCGCACCGAGCCGAGAATTGATCGTATCTCCACCAGCGCATCGCGCCGCCCGCCGAACTCGTGGAATAGCCCGAATAACGCTGCGGTCTGCTTGCCCAGCCGGGGCTCGACCAGGCCGTTGAACTTATCCCGCATATCGTCCCAGGTCATCGGGTTGCCCGGGTGTCCCTTGGCAACCGGCACAGCAGACGCCAGCGTGCGCCCGTCTTCGAACTCGATTTCGAGCCGCGCGGAAGCGAAAGTCATCTCCGGCTTCGCTGCCACGGTCACTTTGCGTGCCGTCGCGGATACCGCGGGGTCCGGGCGCATTGGCTCGCGAAAATCCGCCGCCGAAAGCGCATGGCCATGCAGCGCCAGCGCGACGCAATACCTGAGATCGAATTTACCCTCCAGCGCTGACGCCGGCGCACCGCTTTTTCCCCCGGTGATCTGGTTGGCGAGTTCGCCCACCTCGGCGCGTATCGCGCGCACTCTCGCGAGATCGAATTCCGCCGCATGAAGCGCGCGCCCCGCATCCACGGCCGGATGCGTCAAATGACAGGCGGCATAAGGTTTGAAGCTGTTATTGAGGATCTCCCATCCCGAAAAATCAGCCGGCTTGATATGCGCGCTGCGGTCCTGCACCAGGGCCCCATCCAGCCCTCCCGCCGGCTCGAGCAAATTGACCGCGGCATGAAAGCCGCCGGCCGCAAGCTGCGCCGACAGCACGCCGTCCATGGCGGCTTTACCGGCGTGAAACGGTTTGGCCATGGTTCCAAATGACGCGGTCAGGCCGCTGGTCTGAGTTGCTGCGGCACCGAGTGCGTGGAGCGTGCGTTCCACGTCGAGCTTCAGCAATGCGGCGCTGGCGGCTGCCGCGCCCAGGCGCCCAAACACCCCGGTGCCGTGCCAGCCGCGCGCGGTCACTGCCTCGCCCAGGCCATACCCGACCCGCGACGCAGTCTCGAAGCCGGTGACGAAAGCCGCCAGCATTGCAGCCTCGCTTGCACCCGTCTCTTCGCCCAGCGCCAGCGTCGCCGCCCACACCGGCGCGCTGGTATGCGTTACCGCTTTCACGTAGGTATCGTCGAAATCGAGGCAATGCGCTAGAGTGCCGTTGCAAAGCGCGGCGAGTGGAGCACAGGCGTGTCCGCCCAACAAGACAGTTGCGCGCCCGCTGCTTTGCCATCCGGCCGTGACCGAGCACACAATTTGGCCGGCGTTTTCCTCCCATGCGCCCATGGCAACCCCGACCCAATCAGCCAGACACAACCGCGCCGCGTCCAGAACTGCGGGAGGCAGATCGCGCTGGTGAGTTGAGGAAACATAATCCGCAATGACGCGGCTGTTCGAGATGTCCCCGGATTTCATATTTGCCTCATGGGTATTCAGATGACTTTTTTCTGTCGCAACTCCGAAACCTGACCCCTGGAATATCCCAAAGCAAGCAGTATCTCCTCTGCGTGCTCACCCAGACCGGGCGCTGGCCGATGGGAATGCCGCGCAAGCCCAGCGCGCGCCAGCGGATTAACGAGATGCGGGATGCGCCCCTCTATTGGATGATCGATTTGATTGATGACATTGCGCGCAGCTACGTGCGGCAACGCCACCGCCTCATCAGGCGTGCACACCGGGCAAATCGCGATACCGGTCTGCTCCATGTGATGCATGATTTCCGACCAGGTATAGGACCTGCAATACTCCGCGAGCGCATCGCGATAAACACCGTGACGTTCTCCGTGCGCGCTCAAACGGTCCGCCGGCGTTTCATCCTCCGACACCAGGTCAGGTCTGCCAATATGCGCGCAAAATTCACGCCACGCCTTGGTTTCCAGCAATGTCACCGCGACCGGTTTGCCATCCCTGGTTCGATACGTCGAATAACGCGGATTGCCGCCGAAGGATTCCATGCGCGGCTCGCCGCTGTGCCCCGCCATGTGCGCGAACGCGGAGCTCAACGGTATCAGGCACATGTTGTAAAGCGCCTCGAACATCGCGAGATCGACTTCGCAGCCTACGCCGGTCTTTGCGCGTTGCGCGAGCCCGGCCTGCACGCCGATCACGGCGAACAGCGCACCGGCGAAGTCAGCGGCCTGAAATCCGGGGACGGCGGGCGGGTTGATGTCCTCGAGATCGCATCCCATCAATCCGGTGAGGCCCTGGATCACCAGATCGTGGCCGGCGATATGCGACAACGGTCCGCTCTGCCCGAAGCCGGATATGGAGCAATAGACGATGCGCGGATTGAAACTCCTGATGGTCGAATAATCGATGCCCAGTTTGCACGCGCCTCCGGGCCGGTACGACTCGATTGCAACATCGGCGTCCTCGAGCAGGCGCCGCACGACGGCACGCCCCGCTTGCTGGGTCAGATCGAGCGCGATACTGCGCTTGTTCGCGTTCACGGCATTGAAGTAAACACTGTTCTCGCGATAGCGCGGCTGGTTATGCCGGCTCGGATCGCCGATCCCGGGCCGCTCGACCTTGATCACGTCGGCGCCGAGCTCGCCCAGCATCTGGGTCGCAAACGGCCCCGGCAGCAGCTGGCTGAAATCGATCACGCGGACTCCCTCGAGCGGAAGTGGCTGCGTGCCCGGCACTGCGGTTTTCACCATGTCTGATTTTGAGTCTGTCGTCATAACAAGAATCAGCAGAGAACTGCGCCTTGCCCGGCGTCGGCCAGAAGCGCCGCATTATCCTCACCGAGATCAGGCATGCGCTGCGCTCGCAGCACCGGAGTCGCCGTGAGCCCTAACGGCACGGCAAATATCGAAGTGGTCGCACCATCGCGTGCCTCGATCTGATGGAGCGAGCCGCGGTTTCTGATCACGGCTTGCGCGAGTACTTCGTCGACTTCGAGCACGGGGGCCGCGATGATGCCGTGCCGGGCCAGGTTCCGCACGAGTTCCGCTCGAGTCAGGCCCGTAGCCGCAACGGCCCCGAGCATGCGCCTTATCGTATCCGGCCCGGCTTCGGCCACCACCCAGCCGTCGCGCGCCTGCCATTGCGAGGCGGTAGCCGCCGACGGGCGCCCGCTCCACGCAAGCTGCGTAAGCCACGCCATGGCATCGGACATGGCGATGTCGACAATCTGCCCGCGGCCGGAACGCTCTCTTTCGGCCAGCGCCGCGAGTATCCCGGCAGCCGCGTAATGACCCGCCAGCTGGTCCGCAATCGAATAGCCGACACGCAAGGGCACTTGCCCATTGCCGGTCAACGCGGTGAGGCCGAGCCGCCCTTGCATCACGGTGTCGAGGGCCGCGAGCTTCGGCCCGCGCAGCCCGAATCCGGAGATGGAAGCGTAAACGACGCGCGGGTGCCTCGTTGCCACCGCGTCCGTGCCGAATCCCATGCGCCCCATGACACCGGGGCGCAGGTTTTGCAATACGACATCCGCTTTGGAGATGAGCGCCCACAGCCGCTCGCGTGCCGCCGCCTCGCGCAGATCGAGCACGGTCGAGCGCTTGCCCGCGTTGTAGTTGGCGAAATACCCGCTCGCGGAACCAAAGCGCGGCGTCCAGCCGCGGCAGTCCTCGCCGCCCGGCGCCTCTATTTTGATCACCTCCGCACCCAGGCTCGCCAGCACCAGTCCGGCCAAGGGGCCGGCCGCATAGCGGGTGATCTCGACCACGCGTATCCCATCGAGCGGTGACCCGGACTTCGACGCCACCGGCGTCCCCTGCTCGCGTGCCCGCAAATCACGGGGCATCTCGCGCGAAACGGCGGACGGCGCGGCAGCCTGCTGCGACGGCGTGCGGCTCAGGCGCAGTGCGCTGCCGGCCGCGTATGCCGTGCCCTGCGCATCGTCGCGCAACTCGCGCACGGTGCCACACTCGCGCAGCAGTTTGTCAGCGACGACCTGGGAAACGCTCTGCGCGGGTCCGACCGGAAGGTCGATCGCGGTGGTCGCGGCGACGACCTGCTCGATACTGTGTCGGGACACCCAGCCCTGCACTATCCCGTCGACCTCGTCGACGTGCTGACGACGCGACGCCGCAGTCGCAAACCTCGGATCGCTCCTCAACTCGGCGCGTCCGATCACATCCAGCATGCCCTGCCACTGCACGTCGCTTGCCGAGCAGATCAGAACCCAACCGTCATGCGCGCGATACACATTCCATGGCGCGCACACCGGATGCCGGCAGCCGATACGGAAACCTCGAGGGCTGCCGGCCACCACCATCGGCACGTGCGTGCGAAGCTGATCGGCCATGACCTCGATCAGGCTCAAGTCGATGAGCTGACCGACGCCATCGCGGCCGCGCACTCGAAGCGCCGCAAGAATGGCAGTGACGGCTATGACCGCGGCACTCAACTCGGCCACGGGAACTCGCACGAACTCGGGCTGGCCGCCCTGCTCGCCGGTAACGGCCATCAGGCCGCTCACCGCCTGCACCAGGGGATCGCCTGCCGCAACCGGCAGGTCGTCTCCATGCAAGCCCGCGGGAGAAATCGCGCAGATCACCTTGGCGCCTGCAGCAACTGCAAGCAACGACTGCACGACGCCGTAATCGGGATCCGCGGGCTGCGGCGGATCAAAGAGAATCACATCGGCCGCCGCATGCAGCCGGTGCCAGTTGCTCTCGAAATCAGTGGACGCCGGCGCCAGCTGCACCCGCTCCTTGCCGCCTGTGCGCAGCAGGCGCTCGGGGAAAGACATCCGCGCAAGCCGCTCTTCTTCTTCCGGCAACTCGGCTCTCAGGACGCGTGCGCCCAGCGACGCGAGCAAGCTGGCGCATGCGGCCGTGGCGATGCGGCCCGCGCGCTCGACCACAACCAGCCCCGCCAAAGCGCCTGGAGTTGCGCCCATCTGCCGTCAATCCGCGACTCGCCCGCTGCCGCGAAATGCCGCGAAGCCGGTAAGCTCCCGGCCGTGTATGAGGGCCAGGATCTCGTTCGTGCCATCCGGTACCGGCAGCATGCGGATATCGCGGTAGAGTGCTTCGACTTTCGCCTCGGTCGACAGGCCCATCGCACCCAAAACATTCATCGATTGCCACACGGCCTCGCGGCATGCATTTTGAGCATAGCGTTTCGCCATCGCAGCCGCGCCATCGGCTGCCCGGCCTTGATCGACCAAGGACAGCGCGTGAAGGCACAGCAGGCGGCTCGCAGTGATTGCGGTAACAATATCGGAGAGATTTTTCTGCACCAGCTGATGCGCAGCGATTGGCTTGCCAAACTGTTTGCGCACTTTGGCGTAATCCATGGCGATATCGCATGCCCGTTGCGCAAGATGCACTGCCAGCAGGCCGAACAGCGGACGGTTGACTGCCCAGCTCACCTTGAGCACTTCAGTCCCACCCGCGGGCGATTCGACGAGGTTTGCCAGGGGCACTTTACAGTCGTCGAACACGGCTTCACCGAGCATTCCCTGGCGCAAACCGATGGTATCTATTTCGCGCGCTTCGAACGGCGACTGCGCCCGTTCAACGACCACTTTTACGACCTGGCCCCGGGGTGCGCCCCCGCGGCAATCCAGGCAGGTCACCAAAATCAGATCGGCCGCGGAAACGTTGGTGATCCACATCTTGCGGCCATTCAGCAGCAGAGAGTCCCCCTGCTGCGTGAGCCGCGTCTTGATGCCGCGCGGATCCGAGCCAGTGTCAGGTTCCGTCGAGCCGGTGCAGCCTATTTTTCGTCCCGCGATCAAATCCGGCAGGAAGCGCCGGCGCTGCCCGTCGTTGCAGTCCGCATTCAACCGCGACGTCGTCGCTTCGTGGGCTATCAGCGATAACCCGATCGCGGGCGGGATCTGCTCGAACATGATCCCGTAATCGAGCATCGTGATGCCCGGTCCGCCGGCCTCCTGTGGCAGCCTCGCGGCCGTCAGCCCGAGCTCTGCCAGCTTACCGAATACCGCGAGAAACGCGGATTTCGGCAGCGGCTGGTCGGGGTCGTGCTGTTCCAGCAACGGATCGACATCGCGCTCGACGAGCCTGCGTATGGAATCACGCATCAGCTCCTGGTCTGGCGTCAACCTGAAATCCACGCTCCGTTATCTCCTTGCCATCGTCTGCTATCGTCCGGGGCGATCAATGCCCGCTCAAGCGCTGTAAGTGGTTTGCAAGATCATCTCTCGCATTGAGATACAAGAGCGGGTGGCGTGGGAAATCCCGGCGGAACTTGCGGCGGTCCTGCTCTTTCCGCTGGTCGAGGCGGTCAGCGCTTCCATCCGCTCACTCACATTCTGGACAAAACCCACCTGATGCGATAGCCTAACATCGTCATATTTCACTGTCCAGCATAGGTTCCATCAGGCGGAATAGTGTGTCCGGCGACCCGTTGGCCCATACGGACCGGCTATCCCGGGTGCAGGCATCGTCCCTATCGGCGATTCATGGAATTCCGATTTGCGAAATTTGATTTTGCGCTCACACTAAGTTCACTTATCAACGCGGAGGGGAAAATATGCTGACCAGAATATCGAGCGGCTCCTGTTTCGGATTGCTCGCAGGATTGTTGCTGATTAACGCGAATGTGTCGATTGCCGCGGACTACCCCAATAAACCGATACGGTTGATCGTGCCGTACGCGGCAGGCGGCGCGACCGACGTCACCAGCCGTACTATCGCACCCCGGCTGTCGGAGAAATTGGGGCAACAGATCATCGTCGACAACCGTCCGGGTGGCGCCGCCATACTGGGCATGTCGATGGTCGCGAAGGCCCCTGCTGACGGCTATACCATGCTGATGGCGACAATCGCGTTTGCGGCAAATCCGGCTTTGTACTCCAAACTCCCGTTCGACTCGCTGAAAGATTTCACACCGGTGAGCCTGGTTGCGATAGTGCCGACCGTGTTGGCGATCCACCCTTCGGTTCCGGCGCGGTCTGCGCGCGAATTGATTGCATTGGCGAAAGCGAAACCAGGCAGCCTCAATTTCGCATCCGCGGGCAATGGCACGATCAACCATCTGGCCCCGGAGCTGCTGAAGTACATGACCGGCACCAATATGGTCCACGTGCCGTACAAAGGCGGCAGTTTTGTGGTGACGGCAGTGCTCAGCGGGGAGGTATCAATGGCATTCACCACAACGCCCACTTCCCTTGAATTCTTCAAGCAGGGAAAACTGATTCCGCTGGCCGTCAGCGGCACCAATCGCCTTCCGGTATTACCCGATGTGCCGACCCTGGGCGAGACGGTGAAAGGATTCGATGCGGTTGAATGGCAAGGGATCGTCGTCCCGGCCGGCACACCCAAAGAGGTGATCGGCATATTGCACAAGGAAATAGTCAGCACCTTGACTGATCCCGCCGTCAGAGAGCGCATTTTGGCGCAAGGGTCGGTTATCGTCGGCAGTACGCCGCGGGAGTTTGAAGCTCATATCAAGGCCGATCTTGTGAAATGGGCCAAAGTGGCGAAGGAAACCGGCATCAAGGCCGATTGATACTGCTCCGGAACCAGGGAATATTGAAGGAATTTGCATGGCAACAACAGTGCTGTTCTCGCCTTTTTCGTTGCGAAAACTCGAGCTGCCGAACCGTATCGTCGTGTCGCCGATGGGGCAGTACTCGGGTGACGAGCACGGGCGCGCAACCGACTGGCACCTCATGCATCTCGGCCATCTCGCGATGTCCGGCGCCGCCCTGCTGTTTACCGAAGCGACCGCCATCGAGCGCGAGGGGCGCATCAGCAAGCACGACATCGGCATGTGGTCCGACGACCAGATCGAGCCGCTGCGCCGCGTGATCGATTTTTGCCGCAAACACAGCCGCATCAAGCTCGGCATGCAGCTTTACCATGCGGGCCGCAAAGGCTCGGTCACGGTCGCATGGGAGGGGCAAAAGCCAATACCGGCGGACCAGGGTGGCTGGACTATTTGGGCACCGTCGGCGAGCGCCCATCCGGGCCGCGCCGTGCCGGTCGCGCTCGATCACGCCGGCATCCAGCGCGTGATCGCTGCTTTCGCGGCGGCGGCGCGCCGGGCCGACGCGATCGGTTTCGACGTACTCGAGATCCACGGCGCACATGGCTATCTGATCCACAGCTTTCTGTCGCCTTTCGGCAATCAGAGAACCGACGATTACGGCGGCGACCGCGCGGGCCGTATGCGCTTTGCGCTCGAAGTGTTCGACGCGATCCGCGCCGTCTGGCCCGAACGTAAACCGCTTGGCATGCGCCTGTCCGCGACCGACTGGGCCGAAGGCGGCTGGACGCTTGACGACAGCGTGGAACTCGCCGCCAAGCTGCGCGAACGCGGCTGTGACTACATTACCGCTTCCAGCGGCGGCGTAACCTCGGAACAGAAACTGCGGGTTCGCCCCGGCTATCAGGTTCCGTTTGCGGAGCGCATTCGGCGAGAGTCCGGCATCGCCGCCATGGCGGTCGGGCTCATTACCGAACCATCCCAGGCCGAGGATATTCTCGCTTCAGGCAAGGCTGATCTGGTCGCGCTTGCACGCGGCATGCTTTTCAATCCGCGCTGGCCGTGGCTCGCTGCGGTCGAGCTCGGCGGACAGGTTTTCTACCCGAAACAATACGAGCGCGCTCATCCGTCAATGCGCGGGGGCGATTTCCTGAGTCCGGTGCGGGAAAAACGGGACAACACTTCGAAAACCGCAGCCACTTGAGCACCATGCGGCAAGACCCCGAACCTGCGGGGCGCTTGCCCGTGCAACGCAGGGTGCTGCCGACGGTTCCCCGGCTGGCGCAGTCATTGAATATGACGCAACGGGCTGCTAGCATCCTAAGATAGTCTCTGCAGTCCAAGTTCCGGTCAACGGAACGAGCATGATATCGAGGAGATCTCCCATGCGCCTGCTATTTCGATGCCCGGTCATTGCTGCGGCGGTGCTATGTTTGTCCACGGCGTTCGCGCAGGTCCAGAACTATCCTAACCGGTCCATCCGTTTGATCACGCCATTTCCTCCTGGCGCAACGACCGATGCGCTGTCCCGCATCATTGGCCAGAAAATGCTGGAAAACTGGGGGCAGAACGTGCTGGTCGACAACCGGCCGGGCGCAACCGGCATGATAGGCACCGAGCTTGCCGCCAGATCAGCACCGGACGGGTACACGCTGGTCAACGTGATCAGCAGCCATGTCGTACATAAGCATCTCTTCAAAAAAGTGCCGTTCGACGCCATCAAGGATTTCGAGCCTGTCATCCTGCTTGCCCGCGCCGCCAACGTGCTCGTAGTCCACCCTTCCGTGCCGGTTTTCAACGTCAGGGATTTCATCGCCTTCGCCAAGGCACGCAAGGGCCAGCTCGTGTATGGCAGCGCCGGCACCGGCAGCTCCAATCACCTGTCCGCGGAAATGTTCAAACAGGCCGCCGGCATCGATATGGAACACATCCCCTACAAGGGCGGTGCGCCCGCGGTCAACGACCTGCTCGGCGGGCAGATACCGGTCATGATGGCGAGCATGCTGACCGCGTCGCCGCACGTGCGCGCGGGCAGAATAAGAGCGCTCGTCACGACCAGCGCCAAGCGCCAGCGGGTGTTGCCTGACGTGCCGACGCTGCAGGAATCGGGCTTCCCAGGCTTCGAGGCCGATGAATGGTGGGCTATTCTTGCGCCGGCCGGCACGCCGAAGGAAATCACCACCAAACTGAACGCCGAGATCGTCCGGATTTTCGACCTGCCCGACGTGAAAGAGCGTATCGGTAATCTCGGGACCGAGTACATCGGCAGCACGCCCGACGGCCTCGGCAAATTCATGCGCGATGAAGCCGTGAAGTGGGAAAAGATCATCAAGAACGCCGGCATCAAGCCCGAAGGTTGATCTTCGGCTCCCGCCTTTGCCAGGGGTCATTTTTGACGCCCGGTCAGAAGATGAAAGCCCGGTTCCCTATCTGGGTGCGAGCACGCCCAGATCGAATTCGCCGCGCCGGTCGAACGGAACGCGCATGCCGCCGGCGATGCTCAAACTGCCTTTAATACGGTACCTGAATCCCGGCTTCTCACCCTGCACGAACTGACCGAACTGCCTGAGCAGACCGCCCAGGGAACTCACCGCCTCGACCGGCATGAAGCCGGAACCAAAGCGCGGCACTGTCACCGCCTGATTGCCGACGCCTTTGGCGAATGGCTGGTCGTTGATCTCGAGATCGAAGGCAATGCCGTCGATCTTTAAGTCCTCCGCGTTCGGATTCTGGATGCGCAGCCTGAGATTGAATTGCTGCTCGAAGAGACTCGCGCTGCCGACGCCGAAATCGGAAATGGTGACCGTCGGCGGCTCGACGCCGGGCGGCAGCCCGGCGCAGCCGGCAAGCGCTGCAGCCGCCATCAGCAGCAGCACGGTTTTGCTCGACGGGCATCTGAAACCATCACTGATGCAGCGATCCATCGCGGTCCTCTCTGGGCGTGAGCGCCTGGCGCAATGCCATGCCCGACAGCGGCGAAATTGCCGCCTGGTGTATTAACGCAGCAGCCCGGCCATAAGCCTACGCCGATTTGCACGTCACAGCGGATGTGGCTTAATACGGATTCCCGCCGTTACCGGATCAATCAATGACCGAACGCCGCGCCTACCGCTACTACGATCTCGTGATGGTCGCGTTCGTGACTGTGCTGGTGTGCTCGAACCTGATCGGTCCCGCGAAAATCGCGCAGCTCGACTTGCCGCTCCTGGGCACGCTCACCTTCGGCGCCGGCGTGCTGTTCTTTCCGATCTCGTATGTGTTCGGCGACATCCTGACCGAAGTCTACGGCTACGCGCGCTCGCGCCGCGTGATCTGGTCCGGTTTCGCCGCGCTCGCGTTCGCATCCGTGATGGCATGGGTGATCGTCAAGCTGCCGCCCGCGCCGTTCTGGGGCAACCAGGCCGCCTACGAGATCGCGTTCGGCTCGACCTGGCGCATCGCGCTGGCTTCGCTGATCGCATTCCTGTGCGGCGAGTTCGTGAACTCGTTCGTGCTCGCCAAGATGAAAATCTGGACCGCAGGACGCTGGCTGTGGACGCGCACCATCGGCTCGACGATCTTCGGCGAGGGCGTCGATTCGCTCCTGTTCTACCCGCTCGCGTTCTACGGCAGCGGCATCATCCCCGACGACAAGCTGCTGCTCGTAATGTCGTCGCAGTTCGTCGCCAAGGTCGGCGTCGAAGTCGTGTTCACGCCGGTTACCTACAAGATCGTCGCAGCGCTGAAACGCGCCGAACACGAGGACTACTACGA
The DNA here is from genome assembly GCA_023266235.1 of Betaproteobacteria bacterium. Lineage (GTDB taxonomy): Bacteria > Pseudomonadota > Gammaproteobacteria > Burkholderiales > SG8-41 > PALSA-1004. The sequence goes on along the minus strand of JAHFRL010000035.1, from coordinate 19,800 downwards.
TCGCCACACCGATTTCAATCCGTTCGCGCTCAAAACCTGAAGCCGTGCGCTGACGGCGATCCCCGGGATCTCAGCGCCGGCGGTGTGCAAAAAAAAGTTCCACAACCGCGCGGTCTGTGCGGCCGCGGCCGATACGCTACAATCGCGCTATCTGATCGTGACTTCCACAACAAAAAGAAACTGGCGCACCCCCGCGATAATTTTGCTGTGCGGGGGCATGGCGCTCACCATCGCGCTCGGCACGCGCCACAGTTTCGGCCTTTACCTGCAGCCGATGACGGCGGACCTCGGCTGGAGCCGCCAGACGTTCTCGCTTGCAATCGCGCTGCAAAACCTGGTTTACGGCGTCGCCCAGCCGTTCACCGGCATGATCGCCGACAAATTCGGCACCGGACGCGTGATGGCCGGCGGCGCTGTCCTCTACGCGCTGGGCCTGGTGCTGATGGCCTATTCAACCACCGGCTGGGAGTTCGGCCTGAGCGCCGGCGTCATCGTCGGGATCGCGTTGTCGTGCAGCGGCTTCGGCATCGTCTACGGCGTGGTCGCCCGCGCATTCCCGGTCGAAAAGCGCAGCGTCGCGCTCGGCATCGCCAGCGCCGCCGGCTCGTTCGGCCAGTTCGCGATGCTGCCCTACGGCCAGACGCTGATCAATCATATCGGCTGGCACCACGCGCTGCTGGTGCTGGCGCTGACCGTGCTGGTGATGGTGCCGCTGTCGGCAGCGCTGGTCGAGCAACACCGGCACGAGCCGGCCGGACCGCACCGGCAATCGATACCCGAGGCGCTGCGCGAGGCGTTCGGTCACCGCGGCTTCTGGCTGCTGTGTACCGCCTACACGGTATGCGGCTTCCAGATCATGTTCATTTCGGTGCACTTCCCGGCCTACATGCTTGATCAGCACATGACGCCGGAGACCGGCATGATGGCGCTCGCGCTGATCGGGCTGTTCAACATCTTCGGCAGCTACTTCTGGGGCTGGCTCGGCGACCATTACACCAAGAAATACCTGCTGAGTACACTGTATATCACGCGCGCGGTGGCGATCGCGGTGTTCATCGCGCTGCCGGTCACGCCGTGGGCGGTTTACGTGTTCGGTGCCGTGATCGGGTTCCTGTGGCTCGGCACCGTGCCGCTCACCGGCGGCCTGATCGCGCAGATCTTCGGCGTCAGGTATCTCTCGACGCTCACCGGCATCGCTTTCCTGTTCCACCAGGTCGGCAGCTTTCTCGGGATAGCCTTCGGCGGGTATCTCTTCGACGCGACCGGTTCCTACCGGCTGATGTGGATCTTGACGATCGCGATGGGCGTGGTGGCGGGACTCCTCAACTGGCCGATCGACGATCGCCAGATCGTACGCGCCAGAGCTACAGCCTGAGAGCCACGATTCCGCCGGCAACCAGCACTGCGCCCGCGATGCGCGGCGCGCCGAATCCCTCGCGCAGCACCATGCAGCCGATCAGCGCCGCGAATATCACCGACGTTTCACGCAATGCCGCGACCGCGGCAATCGGCGCGCGCGTCATCGCCCACAGCACGATGCCGTATGAGCCAAGCGTCAGCGCGCCGCCAAGAACCCCCGGCTGCCAGCGCTGCCGCATGTAACCCCACACGCCGTTGCCGTGGCGCGCGAGCGCCAGCGCCGTGATCGGAAACGCGTCGAACAGGAACAGCCACAGGCAATAGCTGACCGGGTTGGCCGACAGCCGCGTGCCCATGCCGTCGACCAGCGTATACGCGGCGATGATGAGGGCATTGCTGAGCGCGAACAGCGTGCCCTTGCCGGGCACGCGGAAAGCCGCCAAGCGCACCCAGAACGGCAGCAGCACGCCGCTGCTTATCAGCACGATGCCGGCCCACATCGCCGCCGTCAGCTGATCGTCGAGCAACACGATCCCGAGTAACGCGACCAGCAGCGGTGCAAGCCCGCGCATCAGCGGATAGGCGTGCGAGAGATCGCCCCATTGATAGGCGCCGACCAGCGCAACGAAATACAGGAAGTGCAGCAGCACCGATGCCGCCAGCCACGGCCACGACGCGCGCTCCGGGAAAGGCAGGAACGGCAGCACGACCGCGCACAGCGCCCCCGCCGCCAGAGCGATCGTTGCGATTTCGAGCAGCGTAACGGTACCGGTCTTGGCGATGGCGTTCCACGCCGCGTGCATGAGCGCCGCTAGCAGCACCAGCAACGTGACGTCGACTGACAGGCTCATTGCCGCCGGCATACCGTTACGGCGAAAGTCGGTGCTACATCCTCAGCGCACACGCTCGCATTGTTTGTTCGTAATGAGCGAAATCAGGAGTGGTTTTGCCCGCCGCCTTGGCGAGGTCGTCCCAGCGCCGCAATTCGACGGCGTCGCGCGCGAACGGCTGCGCGATGAACTTTGCGGCCTGCTCTGCTGAGAACGCGCCGCCCTGCAGCTCGAGACTGCGTTTGGAATCGTCCGACAGGCTCGCCCAATAAGCGGGGTCGACCGCGCACAGGTAGCGCTTCGCGTCGACATGCAGCCGGATCGGCGTCAGCACCGCCTCCGGGAACAGGCCTTTGAGCGCGCTCACGCCATGGAACTGATGCCGGTCGTCGATACCGTGCAGGGTCGGCGTCTCACCCATATCGTTCGACATATGGCCGAGATCGTGCAACAGGCTCGCCGTGATCAACTCGGCACCGGCCCCCGCCTGCTCGGCCAGTTGCGCGCTTTGCAGCGCATGCTCGAGCTGCGACACCGGTTCGCCGCTGTATTGGCGGCCGCCCTTGGCGTCGAACAACGCTTTGATCCCGGCCAACGTCATGTCCATGCGGAAACCCCTTCAAATCTTTGGCGCATTCCCATCAAGCGACGGGGCGGCCGGCTTGGCGTTACCGCTGGCGATCACCGCGCCGCCAGCAGATTATCCAATACCTGCAACTAGCTTTTCCTCCAGACATGGCGGTCACGCCGTCTCACCGCGGCGAATGCGCGCCTGAATGTCATCGATGCAGGGCATGATATCGGCGATGGTATCGACCACATAGTGTGCGCCGCATTGCTGCATGCGCGTGTAGGCGCGCGCGCGCTTGATCTTCTGCTCGGCCGCCGGGAGCGCCCGCCACTCATCGAGCATCATTCCCACCTCGTTGCCGCTCACGGCGAGCCCGATGGTCCACATGCCGGCATTCAGGCCCTCCTCGATGCCCGGGACGGTGTCGTCGATCTTCACGCAGGCCTGCACTGCGCTCACGCCGAGTTTGATGACGTTCTGCAGGCACATGTAGGGGTACGGGCGGCCGGCCGGCACGTCGGCCGCGCAAACCGTGGCGTCCGGCTCGTAGCCCTGGCGCTTCGCGTCCGCCTGGTTGATTTTCATCATTTCGGTGAGATAGCCGGTGGTCGAACCGATCTTGATGCCGCGCGCGCGCAAAGCAGCGATCGCCTCCAGCGTGCCCGGGATGAGCGCCGAGTAGCTGGACAGGCACTCGAGCTGCAGCGGCACGAATTCGGCGAACATGGCGCTCACGTCGTCATCGTTCGGGGGCCGTCCGTGGGTCTCTTGCCAGCGCCGACGCACCGAGTCGAGCTCGCTGATGCGCTGGATGTGCACGCGCTTGTGCGCTCCCATGGGGGCGCGCGCCTCCTCGATGGTGATGGGCACTTTTTTGCGCTTGTATACCTCGACGAACACGACCGCCGGCGCCATGCAACCGAAATCCAGGGTGGTGCCCGCCCAGTCGAGCAGCACCGCCTCGATCGGTCCGTTGTAGCTGCGTTTGTAGTTGAAGTTCATCGTCGCTCTCCGCGGTTAATACTCGCGCGCGACGCGGAACGCGCGGCGCACGTCCTCGACCGTCGCTTTCGGCACGGTTGCAATCACTTTCTCGCCGCCGATGCGCATGCCTTCGTGCAGGATGTCGGACGTCTGTTTGCGTTGCGCCAAGGGTGTCATGATCCGATCCCTGCTGAACGTGGCTTATTGCACGTGGTTGAGCGCGACATCGAAAATGTCAAGATTGCGCAGCCGCCGCGCGGGGTCAATGCCGTTGGTGCGACGGTTGAACAGCAGCGGCACGGTTTTCTCCGAAATTCCGCCGTGCGACCTGAGCGGCACGTCGAGCCCCGACAGGTCGTGGCGCTCGCGGCTGGTGCCGATCACGACATGGCGCTCGGACACGATGATGACGTCGCCCATGCGGTCCCCGGGCAGCTCGAAGCGACGGCATCCGTTCGCGCGGTCGTATACGACTTCGATGCCGGGCAACGCGGCAAGCCGCGCGATGATTTCATTCGCCTTGGCACCCGGCGGTAGATAGGCGGTCGCGAACGAGCCGAGCGCGCCATGGTGCACGACGTAAGGATCGGTGATCGGCAGGATCACGCGCGCAGCGTCCTTGCCGAGCCAGCGGTCAAGCACGTCCTGCAGATAAATCACGTTGGGATCCCCCTTGGCGTCGGTTTTGGCGTTCATGCCGTGGTCGGCGGTGAGCGCGATGGTTGCACCGAGCTTGTCGAGCCGTTTCAGATACCCGTCTATCGTCGAATAGAACGCGTTCGCGCCGGGTGTTCCCGGTGCGTCCTTATGCTGGATGTAATCGGTGGTCGACAGGTAAATCAGATCAGGATGCCGGGTTTCCATCAATTTGACCCCGGCGGCGAACACGAATTCCGACAGTTGCGCGCTGTAAACCGACGGTAAATCCATGCCGACGAAGGCAAGGCCGTCCTTGAGGCCGTTCTCGGCCTTGCTCGTCTCATTCGCCTTCTCGGCGGAAAAGCAGATGCCTGTCAGCTTATGCCCGAGCAACCGCCGTAGTTTATCCTTGGCCGTGACCACCGCGACATCGGCGCCGGCGGCGGAAAATTTCGCCAGTATCGTCTCGGCGCGCAAATACTTGGGATCGTTCATCATCACTTCCTGATCGGCCTCGCGATCATAGAAGTAATTGCCGCAGATGCCATGCACCGCCGGCGGCACGCCGGTGACGATCGACAGGTTGTTTGGATTGGTAAAGCTCGGCACCACGGCGTCGCCGAGAAACGATGCGCCCTTCTCACACAATTCGTGCAAGTAAGGAGCCGCGCCGGCCCGGATCGCCTGCGTGATGTAATCCGGCTCACAGCCGTCGATGCAGACGACGACGAGCGGTTTGTCCATCCACTGGTAAGCGCGGCCGTTGACCGTGAGTTGCTCATGCCTGGTACTCATTTCGACTTCCTGTGCGTAACCTTGCGATGGGTAAGCGGGACGACTTCGGCTGAATGTGCATGCGCCTTGTGCATACGCTCGCGGCTCGCCATAACATGTTCATACAGCAACCTGCCCGCAGCGTCAGCATCGCCGGCGGCGATCGCGTCAACGATTTTCTGATGCTCGCGCGTCGACATCGGCAGGCGGTCGCGCTGCGCCAGCGTATGGCGGCGGAACAGGTTGAGCTCGTTGACCAGCCGGCGGTAGGTATGCAGCAGTTTTTTGTTGCCCGAGAACTCGACCAGCGCATCGTGAAACCTCAGGTTGAGCGGATGATACGCGTCGAGATCGTCGCGCCCGGCGGCTTTTTCCATGCGCTCGATCAATGCGCGCAGTTCTTTCAACTGCTCGGGGGTGATGGCGGCGGCGAGTTTGCGTCCGGCCAGCTGATCGAAAATCGCGCGCAGTTCGTAAATTTCGTCGGCTTCCTCGATTGAGATCTGGCGGACGAACACGCCGCGGTTCTTCTCGACACGCACTAGGCCGGTCTGCTCGAGCGCCCGCAACGCCTCGCGCACCGGCCCGCGCGAGACGCCGAGTCTGACGGCAATCGCGTTTTCGCTCAGTTTGGCGCCGGCGCCCAGTTCGCCGCCGACGATCAGGTGCTCGATTTCCTGCTGCACCAGCATCGTCAACGAGTGACTTTGCAGGATGGTTAGCGCGCTGGGGCGGCCGGGTTGGATGTTATCGTCCCGCATCGCTTGACATTGTAGTGCGCTATTTGTAGATTGTCTACAATTTGGAACGAGCAACCCTTTGATTCGCGGCTGCATCGGCTTGCCGCGATAGCATTCAACCTTCACCGCTCTGACATAGTATTCGGTGGGCTCGGCTATACAGCATAATTGTTCCGCATGACCTATGACTTCACAGGGAGTTCTATATGAATAGCGTGTATAAAAAACTGCTCGCCTTGATCACGACGCTGGCACTGGCAGCGGTTGCCAGCGTGGCCTGCGCACAGAAAACCCAGCTCTTGGTGTACACCGCACTCGAAACCGACCAGCTCAAGGCCTATTCCGACAGCTTCAACAAGAGCGAGCCCAACATCGAGTTGAAATGGGTGCGCGATTCCACCGGCGTCATCACCGCCAAGGTGCTCGCCGAGAAAGCCAACCCGCAGGCCGACGTGATCATGGGCGTGGCCGCCACCAGCATGATGGTGTTCGACCAGCAAGGCCTGCTGCTGCCCTACAAGCCGAAAGGCTTCGAGAAGCTCACGCGCAAGTACAGCGACCCCAAGAGCACGCCGACGTGGGTCGGCATGGACGCGTGGGGCGCTACCGTGTGCTTCAACGTGGTCGAAGCCGCGAAACGCAACATCCCTCGCCCCGAAAGCTGGGAAGATTTGCTGAAGCCGGTCTACAAAGGCCAGGTCACGATGCCCGCACCGCCTTCTTCGGGCACCGGGTTCCTCGACGTCACCGCGTGGCTGCAGATGTGGGGCGAGGCCAGAGGCTGGAAGTACATGGACGCGCTGCACGAGAACATCGCCCAATACACGCACTCGGGCTCCAAGCCGTGCCGGCAGTCCGGCGCCGGCGAATTCGTGGTGGGCATCTCGTTCGAATACCGCGCGCAGCAGGTGAAGAAATCGGGCGCGCCGGTCATGCTGGTGTTCCCGAAGGAAGGCCTCGGTTGGGACATCGAAGCCACCGGCATCGTCAAGACCACCAAAAAGCTCGACGCCGCGAAGAAGCTGCTGGACTGGACCGCGAGCAAGGAGGCCAACGAGCTTTATGCCAAATGGTGGCAGATCGTCGCCATGCCGGGCATCGCCCAGCCGCAGCCGAATATCCCCGAGGATTACGAGCAGATGTACGTGAAGAACGACTTCGCGTGGGCGGCCAGGAACCGCGCCAAGATCCTGGCCGAATGGCAAAAGCGCTACGGCGCCAAGACCGAGAAGTAATAGCGATCATGTAACCCCTGGCGTCGCGGGACGACAGTTCCCCGGCGCCATTTTTTTGAGCCCGCCGCCGGCCATGCCCGATACCCACACCGAAGCGCTGCGCTTCGAGCACATCGTCAAGAGGTTCGGCGATTTCACCGCCCTGAACGACGTCAGCCTGGCGATCAACAAGGGCGAGCTGGTGTGCTTCCTCGGGCCCTCGGGCTGCGGCAAGACCACGCTGCTCAGGATCATCGCCGGGCTCGAGGTGCAATCGAGCGGCGCCATCATCCAGAACGGCAAGGACATCTCGCGGCTGCCGCCGATGATGCGCGATTACGGCATCGTGTTCCAGTCGTATGCGCTGTTTCCGAATCTGACGATTTACGGCAACGTCGCCTACGGGCTCGTCAACCGCAGGCTTGCCAAAACCGCAATCCGCGACCGCGTCACCGAACTGCTGACGCTGGTCGGGCTGGCGGACAGCGGCGTCAAGTACCCGGGCCAGTTGTCGGGCGGCGAGCAGCAGCGCATCGCGCTCGCGCGCGCGCTCGCGACCTCGCCCGGCCTGCTGCTGCTCGACGAACCGCTGTCGGCGCTCGATGCGCAGGTGCGGGTGCGGTTGCGCGGCGAGGTCCGGATGCTGCAGCAGCGGCTCGGCGTCACCACCATCCTCGTCACGCACGACCAGGAGGAAGCGCTGTCCATCGCCGACCGCGTAGTGGTGATGAACCACGGCGTGATCGAGCAGGTCGGCACGCCCATGCAGGTCTATCGCGAGCCGGCCTCGCCGTTCGTCGCCGATTTCGTCGGCAGGACCAATCTCCTGCCCGCGATCGTGCGCGAAAACGCCGAACTCGAAATCGACGGGGTGCGGCTCGGCGCGAACGGCACGCCGGTCGGCTTCCGGCCCGGCGCGCAGGTGTCGGTATTTTTGCGCCCCGAAGACGTGGTGGTGCGCGGCGCCGGCGAGAACCTGCCCGGTTCGTTGCCCGGCCGCATCGAAAACGTCGAGTTCCTCGGCGCGGTGTGCCGGCTCGGCATTCGAGTCGAAGGCATCGAGTCGCAACTCGTCTTTGCCGATTTTTCAGCGCGCGGCATGCTCGCGTTCCAGCTCGAGCGCGGCTGTCCGGTGCGCGTGACCATTCCCGGCCGCAGCATCCGGATCTTTCCGAAATAAGCCCGCTGCGATGAGCGCAGTTCTCGCTACTCCCGCCGTCGCGCCGCAGCGGATTTCACAGCGGGTGCACTGGACCGAGCGCGTCGGTCACCTGGTGCTGCTCACGCTGGGCGCCGCGCTCGGCATCGCGCTGTTCGCGCCGATCTGGATGATCATGGCGAAGAGCGTCGAGGACAAAGACGGCAACTTCACCGGGCTCACCCACTTCATCGAGTATTTCCAGACGCCGGCGTTGTCGCAGTCGATCTGGAACAGCGTCTGGGTGTCGGGCGTGGTGACGCTGGTCACGGTCCCCGCCGCGTGCGCGTTTGCCTATGCGTTGACGCGCAGCTGCATGCGCTGCAAATCGCTGCTGCGCAACATCGCGCTGATCCCGCTGCTCGCGCCATCGCTCCTGTCGGCGATCTCGTTCATCTACTGGTTCGGCAACCAGGGCGCGCTCAAGTCGTGGCTGGGCGAGCGCCAGATCTACGGTGCGTCGGGCATCGTGCTGTCGCTGATCTACGCGACGTTTCCGCATGCACTGATGATCCTGATCACCGCGCTGTCGCTGACCGACGGGCGGCTGTACGAAGCCGCCGACTCGATGGGCACGCGCACGCTGCGCAAGTTCTTCACCATCACGCTGCCGGCGGCGAAATACGGCCTGATCAGCGCGGCCATGGTGGTGTTCACCTACGCGCTCAGCGATTTCGGCGTGCCCAAGGTGATTGGCGGCAATTTCAACGTGCTCGCGACCGACATCTTCAAGCTCGTCATCGGCCAGCAGGATTTCGCCAAGGGCGCGGTGGTCAGCATCATGCTGCTCGCGCCGGTATTCATCACCTACGTCGTCGACCTGCTGGTGCAGCGCAGGCAGATGGCGCAGCTCACCGCGCGCTCGGTGCCGTACACCCCGAAGCCCGCGCGCGGCTTTGATTTCGCGATGAGCGCATTCTGCTGGCTCATCGGCGTGCTGATGCTCGCGGTGCTCGGCATGGCGGTATGGGCGTCGTTCATCAAGCTATGGCCATACGATCTTTCCTTCAGCATGGATCATTACCGCATGGGGCTCATCGAGGCCGGCATTTTCGACGCCTATCTGAACAGCGTGAAAATGGCGCTGTGGTGCGCGACCACCGGCACCGTGTTCGTGTTCGTCTGCGCCTACCTGCTCGAAAAGACGCGCGGCCTCGACTGGCTGCGGCCGTGGCTTCGCATGTTCGCGGTGCTGCCGATGGGCGTGCCGGGATTGGTGCTCGGGCTGGGCTTTATTTTCTTCTTCAACCACCCTGAGAACCCGCTCAACGCCATCTATCACACCATGGCGATACTCGTGATTTCGACCATCGTCCACTATTACACGTCGAGCCACATGACCGCGCTCACCGCGCTGAAACAGATCGACAACGAGTTCGAGGCCGTGTCGGCGTCGCTCAAAGTGCCGTTTTTCAAGACTTTCTTCGTCGTGACGGTGCCCGTTTGCCTGCCGGCGATACTCGAAATCAGCCGCTATTTCTTCGTCAATGCGATGACGACGATCTCGGCGGTGGTGTTCCTCTACTCGCCCGACACCATGCTCGCCGCGATTGCGATTCTCAATCTCGACGAAGCCGGCGAAATCGGCCCTGCCGCGGCGATGGCGACGCTGATCGTCGTTACCTCGTCGGCGGTATGCTTCGTTTACTATCTGCTCAACCGCTTTCTCGAGCTCAAGACCCAGGCCTGGCGCAGGTCGGCGGAACAGAATTAAGGAAAACATAATGACTTCAAAACACGAAGACCCGATCCTGCTGACGCCCGGGCCGCTCACGACTTCGCTGCAAACGAAGCAGGCGCAGTTACGCGACTTCGGCTCGCGCGACAGCGCGTTCATCGAGATAACGGCAAGCCTGATCACGCAGCTCAACGACATCGTGCACGGCGGCGACAGCCACGCGTGCGTGCTGATGCAGGGCAGCGGCACGTTTTCGGTCGAAGCCGCGCTCGGCACGCTGGTTCCCGAAACCGGCCACGTGCTGGTCTGCATCAACGGCGAATACGGCAAGCGCATCGCCAGGATCTGCGACGTCATCGGCCGCAGGCACAGGATTCTGCAGACCGCCGAGGACCAGCCGACCACCGCGAAGATGGTCGAGGAGACGCTCGCCGCCGACCCGTCGCTCACGCACGTCTCGATCGTGCACTGCGAAACCAGTACCGGGATCCTGAATCCGCTCGATGAAATCGCCGCGGTGGTCGCCACGCACCAGCGCGGGCTGTTCATCGATGCGATGAGTTCGTTCGGCGCGATCGAGATCGACGCGCGCAAGATCCGCTTTGACGGCGTGGTCGCGGCGTCCGGCAAGTGTCTCGAGAGCGTGCCCGGCATGGGCTTCGCGATCCTGCGCCGGGAAGCGCTCGAGCAATGCCAGGGCAACTGCCACTCGCTGTCGCTCGACCTCTACGACCAGTGGCAGTCATACACGCGCACCAGGCAATGGCGCTTCACGCCGCCGACCACCGTGGTCGCCGCGCTCGCCGAGGCGTTGCAGCAATTCCGGGCCGAGGGCGGCGTCGCCGGCCGCGGCGCGCGCTACCGCAAGAATTGCGAAACGCTGATGAACGGCATGGAAAAGCTCGGCTTCGTGTCGTTCCTGCCGCGCGCGATCCAGGCGCCGATCATCACGACCTGGCACGCGCCGGCTGACCCGAATTACAACTTCAACGCGTTCTACGACAAGGTGCGCGCGCGCGGTTTTACGCTGTACCCGGGCAAGCTCACGCAAGTCGAGACTTTCCGCGTCGGCTGCATCGGCGCAATCGGCGCAGCCGAAATGCGGCAGGCGGTCGACGCGATCGCCGCGATCGTCGAGGAAATGGGCATCACGCAATTGAAGCCCGCCGCCCGAGCGAGCGCGGCAGCCTGATGATTCCCCTCAGCGCACCGGACTGACCCGCGGGCCAGCGGCGACAACCGCGCTGCCGTCGCGTAAGATGGCGCTGACGCCGGTGACGATCCATGTCGCCGGCGCAATAACAATGGAGTAAGGCATGGCCGCACAAGCTGAAATCACCAACATGGCGCTGTTCTGCGACTTCGAGAACATTGCTCTGGGAGTCGCCGACGCCAAATACGCGAAGTTCGACATCGACAAGGTGCTCGAGCGCCTGCTGCTCAAGGGCAGCATCGTCGTCAAGAAGGCCTATTGCGACTGGGACCGTTACAAGAGTTTCAAGGCAGCGATGCACGAAGCGGCGTTCGAGCTGATCGAAATCCCGCATGTGCGCATGTCCGGCAAGAACTCGGCCGACATCCGCATGGTCGTCGATGCGCTCGACCTGTGCTATACCAAATCGCACGTCGACACCTTCGTGATCATCAGCGGCGACTCGGATTTCTCGCCGCTCGTCTCCAAGCTGCGCGAGAACAACAAAGTCGTGATCGGCGTCGGCGTCAAGAATTCGACCTCCGATCTGCTGATTGCGAACTGCGACGAATTCATCTTCTACGACGATCTGGTGCGCGAGAAGCCGGCGCGCAAGCGCGCTGCCGCCAGGAAAACCGCCGCCAAGCCCGCAGCGAGCACGGCCGAGGCGGACGGGCCGAAAAAGTCGGACGACGACAAGCGGCAGGAAGCGCTCGACCTGATCCTCGAAACCATCGAAGCGCTGGGCACTGAGCGCGGCGAGGACGAGAAAATCTGGGGCTCGATGGTGAAGCAGGCGTTGAAGCGCCGCAAGCCGGGCTTCAACGAGGCCTATTACGGTTTCCGCTCGTTCAACAAGCTATTGGAAGAAGCCGAGGCCAGGCACCTGCTGAATCTCGAGCGCGATGAAAAGTCGGGCGGCTATATCATTCGCATGCTGGCGCACGAGGATTGAGGACGTCCATTCCGGTCAGTCACTGAAGGACACAACGTCGCCGCAGCCAGGCAGGGCGTTTTCAAGATAACCGCGTCGCACCAGAAAACTCAGTATCACTAGGCTCGCGTCGAGCGTGATGTCGATGTCGCCACGCAGCATCTCGATTACGTCCGCAATCGGCACGCGCCGGAACTCCGCAACCTCGCCGTCCTCGTTATACGGCAGAAAGTTGCGCGGCAATTCGAGGTCGTGCACGAAAATCGCCTCCGACTGCACGCCTTCCGGCACTTCGCGTAACAGCCGTACGGTTCCCGCAGCGACCGCCTTGCGCGCGAGTTCCACAGGTATCCCCGCCTCTTCCCACGCCTCCCTGATAATGGCTTGCAGCGGCTGGATGCCGGCCGACATGCCGCCGCCAACCAGATTGTCGAGCATGCCCGGATCGATCGGCTTGGTCTTTGAGCGGCGCGCGAGCCACATCGCGCAGTGCGCGCCGCTGCCGCAGTAGCCGTTCGCGTGCGCGGCATACGTGGTAACGCCGAAGTAACGCGCCGCCGCGCGCTCGATATGAAACAACGGCAGCGCGTCAAAAGCGGTGACGACCGCGTAGCGCTCAGCGCGCCAGCCGGTGATCGCACCCTCCCGGTACAGCGTCTCGATCACCGCCGCGATCGCCGCGGTGCGTGCCTCGGCGCTGGCGAGCGAATCGGCGACGCGCACGCCGGCCGCATCGCGCTTGAATATCCCGGGCCACGCCATAAGGCGCTGCGCTGCTGATTTGCGCAGCCAGCCGATATGCTTGCCTTCACACAACAGCGGCACGTGCGCGGCGGGATCGAATTTGCGCGCGCTACGCAGACGTTGCTTCAGCTTGGCGTCGGTCACTGCGATTCAACGACAATACGGCAAGCCTAAACTGATTTCAGGTGCCAGGCTTTGGGACGCATGAAGGTCTGGATTCCGTACGTAGAGAGAGTCAGTCCAATGCCGGAGTGTCCAATACCCGACCACGGCAGGCGCGGGCTGACGCGGTCGCAGCAGTTCCAGTAAACCGACCCGGATTTGATCTGCGCGAGTATCGCTTCGGCGCGCTTGCGATCCGGCGTGTAGACGCCGGCGGTAAGCCCGTACTCAGAGTCGTTCATGAGCCGCGTCGCCTCGCTGTCGTCCTTTACCGCCTGGATGCCGATGATCGGGCCGAAGCTCTCTTCCCGCATCAATTCCATCCGGTGATTCACATCGGAGAACACCGTCGGCGCGAAGTAATTGCCCTTGCGCGCGAGCGGCTTGCCGCCGGTGCGCAGCTTGGCACCCTTCTTCCTGGCATCGGCCACCTGGCGCTTCAACACCGCAAGCTGCGGCTTACGCGTGAGCGGCCCGATATAAGTCGTGTCGTCCGCAGGATCGCCGATCTTGAAGCCGCGCACCGTCGCGACGAACGCCTCGACGAAGGGCACGTAAATGTTCTCGTGCACATAGATGCGCTCGACCGAGCAGCAACTTTGGCCGGTGTTGTAGAACGCGCCGTCGGCGAGCGCCTCCGCCGCAGTCTTGATGTCGACGTCGTCGCATACGTAGATCGGGTCCTTGCCGCCGAGCTCGAGCTGCACCTTGATCATGCGTTTTCCCGCCGCGGCCGCGATCTTGCGGCCGGTTGCGTACGAGCCGGTGAAAAATACGCCGTCGAGCGGCTGCTTCAACAGGGCCGCACCAGCCTCGCCGCCGCCGATCACCGGCACAAACACGTCCTGCGGCACGCCGGATTGGTGGAGCATCCTGGCGATTTCGAGCCCGCTCAGCGTTGCAAACTCGGACGGCTTGTAGAGCACCGCGTTACCGGTCAGCAACGCCGGCACGAAGACGTTGGAACCGACGAAATACGGGTAATTCCACGCCGATATATTGGCGATCACGCCGAGCGGCTCGTGCGAGATCTTTTCCTCGAGCTTCTCTCCGCGGTCGGCGAACACCACCTCGTCGCGCCCGACCTTGGCTGCATGATTGACGAAAAAGTCGATGCGGCCGGGCACGCCGTTCAACTCATTGCGCGACTGGGTAATCGGCTTGCCGACTTCGCGCGTGAGAATCTTCGCCAGCCCTTCGCGCTGCACGACGATCTGTTCCCGGAATCGGATCATCGCGTCGATGCGTTGCGCGATCGGCAGTTGCGCCCACGCTGGCTGTGCGGCGCGCGCGAGCCGGTATTTTTTCCCGATGCTGGCCGCGGTGTCGGCGGGCACGCGGGCGACGACGGCAAGGGTCGCCGGATCGACGATTTTCAACACAGGCATCAGGTGTGCTTGCGCACCGCAGTCAGGAATTCATCAAGGATCGGAGTCTGATCCATCACGGTCTGGTCGGAGGGGTGCAGGAACTCCGGGTGCCACTGCACGCCGAAGACGTAGCCACGCCCGCGCCAGCGCATCGCTTCGATCACGCGATCAGGCTCGGCATACGCCTCGATCACGAGATCGCGGCCGAGCGTCTTGATCGACTGGTGATGGATGCTGTTTACGCGCGCGGTCCTTACGTCCGGATACAACCGTGCCAGGCCCGACTCGGGCTCGATCGCGATGTCGTGGAAATTCTTTTCGTAGGCCTGTCTGCTGCGGTGCTCGAGTGTGCCGGGAATCTGGCTGTTGACGTCCTGGTAGAGCGTGCCGCCGAGCGCAACGTTGATCAACTGCAAGCCGCGGCAGACGCCGAGCACCGGTTTGCCGGCCTCGATGAACTCGTGCAGCAGTTCCATCTCGTAGACGTCGCGCACGCGGTCACCCGCCCATTCCGGCTTCAGCGGCTCCTCGTCGTAGCTCTCCGGCGCCACATCGGCCCCGCCCTGCAGTACCAGCCCGTCGAGGTGCTTCGCGTAGTCCGACAAGCGGATGCTGCTGCGGTGGATGAGGCCGTCCTTGTCCACCGAGGGCACCATGAAGACCAGCACGTCGCGCGACATCACCCAGTGCGCCATCGACTGCTCGAGGTACTGCAGCGTCTTGCTCTGCACGGCGATGCTGCCCGGCTGCGGATGGAAAAACCGCGCCGAGACGCCGATCTTGAGCGGGCGCATCGCTAAATCGCCTCGGTGAAAATGCGCTCGAAATCGGCGCGCGTGCACGGTCGCGGATTGGTCTTGTGACAGATATCGTCGACCGCCACGTCGAGCAGCTTCGGCAACTGCTTTATCGTCACTTTAACCGCGCCGAGTTTCGCCGGAATGCCGATGTCGCGCTTGAGTCTGGTCAGCCATTCGACGAACGCCGCCGCGCTCGCTGCGGTCGAACCGCGCGCGACACCCGCGACCTGCGCCATGCGCGCGAAACGCTCGATCTCGACCGGCTGATTGAACCGCATCACGTAGTCGATCATGATGCCGTTGGCGAGCCCGTGGTGCAGGTCGGCAACCGTCGAGAGCGCGTGCGCGCACGAATGCGTCGCGCCGAGGTCCTTCTGGAACGCGACCGCACCCATCATCGAAGCCATCAGCATGTCCGAGCGCGCCTGCAGGTTTTTCGGCTCGCGCACCGCGAGCGGCAGCGCGCGCGCGGCGATGCGCACCCCCTCGAGCGCAATGCCGTCGCACATCGGATGGTAGCCCTTGGCGATATACGACTCGACGTTATGCGTGAGCGCATCCATGCCGGTTGCCGCAGTCACGTGCGGCGGCAGACCGAACGTCAACTCCGGATCGGCGAACACCGCCCTGGCGAGCAGCCTGGGCGAAAAAATGATTTTCTTGATGTGTGTCGCATCATCCGAGATCACGCTCGAGCGGCCGACCTCGCTGCCGGTGCCGGCGGTGGTCGGCAGCGCGACAAAACACGGCAGTTCGCGCTCGATCGGCCGCGCCTGTGGATGGTCCCATGCGTATTCGAGCACATCGCCCGGATGGTTCGACATCAGCGCGACGACTTTCGCGACATCGAGCGCGGCGCCGCCGCCGAAGCCGATGACCGCGTCAGCCTGGTGCGCCTTGAACGCCGCCACGCCGGCGTCGACCTGGCTTTTGACCGGATTGCCCCACACGCCGGAATAAACATCGACCGCAAGCCCGGCGAGCGTCGATTTGAACTCAGCGAGCAGCGGCAGCGCGGCGATGCCTTGGTCGGTGACGATCAGCGGCCGCTTGCAGCCGAGCGCCTTCAGGTACTCCGCGACTTCGCGCCGCGCGCCGGGGCCGAAATGAATGTCAGTCGGGAACGCGAACCGGTGTATCGCCATGGATCAGATGATTTCGAAGTACCGCTTGAGTTCCCAGTCGGTGACCGCGTCCTGGAACTGGCGCCATTCCCACTCGCGCGTCTTGACGTAGTGATCGACGAATGGGTCGCCGAACAGCTCGCGCGCGATTTTCGACTGCTTGAGATTATGCGCGGCTTCCATCAGGTTGCGCGGCAGGCGCGGGATCTGGCGCGCCTTGGCGCTGTCGCCCTCGAGCGGCGCGGTGGTGAGCTTGAGCCCTTTCTCGATGCCATAGAGGCCGGCGGCAACGCATGCCGCGAGCGCCAGGTAGGGATTGGTGTCGGCGCCCGGGCAACGCGTCTCGAGCCGCGTCGATTTCGACGAGCCCGGGATCACGCGCAAGCTTGCCGTGCGGTTGTCGAGGCCCCACGTCGCCTTGACCGGCGCCCAGAAACCGTCGACCAGCCGTTTGTAGCTGTTGATGGTCGGCGCGAAGAACACCTGAATGTCTTTCAGGCAGTGCAACTGTCCGGCCAGGTAGCTTTCGAACAACTTGCTCATCTTGCGCGGCGACCTGCCGTCAAAGAACAGATTGTGCTTGCCGTCGGACAGGCTCTGGTGAATGTGGCCGCTGCAACCCGGGTACTGCGTGTTCCACTTCGCCATGAAACTCGGCATGATGCCGAAGCGGAAGCCGATTTCCTTCGCTGCGGTCTTGAACAACACCGCGCGGTCCGCGGCCTCGAGCGCCTCGGAATACAGGATCGCCGCCTCGTACACGCCGGGGCCGGTTTCGGTGTGCAGTCCCTCGATCGGGATGCCGAACTGCGGCATCTCCTCCATCAGCGCGCGGAAGAACGGCTGGTTCTGGCCCGCGCGGATCAGCGAGTAGCCGAACATGCCCGGCGTGATCGGCTCGGGTTGCGTGTAGTGCTTCGCGGCGAGGCTCTGCGGCGTCTCGCGGAAATTGAACCACTCGTACTCGAAACCGGCCATCACGCGCAGGCCTTTTTTCGCGGCGCGCGCGAGCACCTTCTTGAGCAATTGGCGCGGGCATACCGGCAACGGTTCACCGTCCGCCTCTGCGAAGTCCGCGAGGAAAAACGGCACGTGATCGTCCCACGGGATGCGGCGGTAGGTATTGAGGTCGATCTTCGCCAGCGCATCGGGAAACCCGGTATGCCAGCCGGTCCACGTCGTGTTGTCGTAGGCCTGGTCACCGCTGTCCCAGCCGAACACGACGTTACAGAAACCGAAGCCGCCGTCGGCCGCGGACAGGAACTTGTCCTTGTGAATATATTTTCCGCGCAGCACGCCGTCGATGTCGGTGACGGCGACCTTGACGCGCGTCGCCGGCGACGAAACGACCAGATCGATGATCTTCCGGCTGGTGGATTTTTTGTTTTTCATGGTGACTGCCTCCCGCGGCAAAGCCGCTCGCGCACGCACCCGCCATGGCCCTCAAGTGCGCGCTGGTGATCGAAGCGGCAGAAACGAGATTATGCCCGAGATATCAAGGGCATGAAATCAAAATGCCGGCCGGTGCGCGGCTTCCGCAAGCAACCAGTCGCGGAATGCCGCGACCGCCGGCCGCAATACTGCGGTTTCAATGCACACCAGGTAATAAGCCGATTGCAGCGGGACTTGCAGCTCGAATGGCAATATCAGGCGCCCGACCGCAAGCTCGGCGGCGGCAAGCACCGGGAACGTCGCAACCACGCCGAGCGCATCGTTCGCCGCTTCGAGCGCGAGCACGGCGTGACTGAAATGCGAACCGCGGCTGGTATCGACGGCCTCGACCTCGGCCGCCTTGAGCCACGCATCCCAGAATGCGACGCCATCGTAGAGCATACCGGTATCGTCATGCAGCAGAGTGTGATGGATCAGGTCCTGCGGGCGCCGCAGCGGATGGTCGCCGTGCAGTAACTGCGGACTGCAGATCGGCGCGACGGTCAACGTGAACAGCCTGTCAACGCGAAAGCCCGGGTAATCGCCATGGCCGTAGAGGATCGCGACATCGGATTCCTCGAGCCAGTTTTCGATCGTGGCGCGCTCGGCCGTGCTGTGCTGCCCGCCCTGCCTGGCGCGCCGCAGGCGCGCCGAAACGCGCACGTCGATTTCGGGATGCGCGGAGAAAAAGCGGTGCAGCCGTGGCATCAGCCAGCGCGTGGCAAATGACGGCGCCGCGCTCACGGTGACCTGCCCGCTGTCCAGCTGCGGCCGCAGCGCGGCAACCGCCTGCGCCAGGCTGTCAAAACCTTCGCGCAGCTTGGGCAGCGCGGCGCGCGCGACCGGCGTCAGTTCCAGTGCGCGATTCATGCGGCGGAAAAGCTTCACGCCGAGATAGTCCTCGAGCGCCTTGACCTGGTGGCTGACCGCCGCCGGCGTCACGCTCAGTTCCTGCGCCGCGCGCTTCAGGCTCAAATGGCGCGCCGCAGACTCGAAAGCCTTGAGCGCATTCAGCGGTGGTAACCGTTCGGTCATATTCAGATTAGTTCCCCTAACTTGACAGACGACAATATATCATGTGTTGCGATGCAACATATCGTAATATATCAGGTCTATATTCGAGCAATAGGCAAACCGTGGCAATAGGTAATCTTGTCCGATCAAGCCGACGCAATTTACCATGAACGGAGATCAAAATGAGCAAAGTTAGCGAAAGAGCTGCGAATATAGACCTTTATGCTCGCATCAAGCGGGCGCCGATGACGGCGAGTGAGCGTGAAGTTGCCCTTAACGCGTTACGCAATGCCGACGCAATTTCGGACGGCATCATGTGGGTATTGAACGCGATTGAGAACGCGGCCAAATACCTGTCCAACCGCGCGCCGCTGAAGCACGGCTTCAAGCACTAAGCAACACGGGATGCGGGACGGCTCCCGCGCAACAGGACATTTGCTCCGCGGCGCAATGCCGCGGTTGGCGGGTGGCAGCAATTTGGGCCCGGCGCGAGCCGGGCCTTGTTTTTTTTTGCGCGGCTTACTTCATCGTCTCGGCGCTGCGTTTCACGGCCTTGACGATGTTGATGTAGCCGGTGCAGCGGCACAGGTTGCCTTCCAAGCCGTGATAGATCTCGGCGTCGGTCGGATCAGGGTTGTCCTCCAGCAGCGCGGCGACCGCCATGATCATGCCCGGCGTGCAGAAACCGCACTGCAGGCCGTGGCAATCGGTGAAGGCCTGCTGCACCGGGTGCAGCTTGCCGTCCTTGCTCATGCCCTCGATGGTGACGACCTCCGCGCCGCCCGCCTGCACCGCCAATAATGTGCAAGATTTGATCGCGCGGCCGTTGACGTGCACCGTGCAGCAGCCGCACTGGCTGGTGTCGCAGCCGACATGCGTGCCGGTAAGCCCGAGCTCATCGCGCAGGAAGTCGACCAGCAGCGCGCGGTCTTCGACTTCGCGCGAGTGTTTGGTGCCGTTGACGGTAAGCTCGATTTTGGTCATAAATAGGAGTCGGCATTTAGCAATCAGCAATCAGCAATCAGCAATCAGCAATTTGATT
>JAHFRL010000241.1 GCA_023266235.1 Betaproteobacteria bacterium | reverse complement strand
CGTCGACAGGTCATCAATCCACAACATGAACGGTGCGTGGCGCAGCTCGACGCTCGCCAACAACACCCAATAAAGCGCAATAAAAACAGGTATTTGCACCACTATAGGGAGGCATCCGCCGAGCGGGTTGATTTTCTCGGTCTTATACAGCTCCATCATCGCCTGGTTGAGGCGCTGGCGGTCGTTGCCGTATTGCTCTTTGATTTTCTGCAGGCGCGGCGCCAGTATTCGCATGCGCGCCATCGAGCGATAGCTCGCGGCTGACAACGGATAAAACAACGCTTTGATGATGATGGTCAACACGATGATCGCTGCCCCCCAGTTACCGACCCAGCGATACAGCCACTGCAGAAACCAGAACAGCGGCTTGGCAACCACCGTCAACCAGCCGTAATCGACGGTGAGATCGAGGCCGGGCGCCAGCTTGTCGAGCTTGTCCTGCTCCTGCGGCCCGGCATACAGCGGCACCGTCAGCGCGCCGCTCGCACCGGGCGCTATGCTGCCGAGCGACACAATGACGCCCGCCGCGTACAGTCCGCCGTCCAGCCGCTGGATGTAGAACTCGCGCGGCGCGTTGTTCGCAGGCAGCCATGCGCTCAGGAAATAGTGTTGCAGTAGCGCGATCCAGCCATCGTTGCTTTTCTTCGGGTAGCTGAGTTTGCCTTTGTCGACATCGGCAAACGCCACCTTCCGAAACTTTTCCTTGTCGGTGTAGACCGCCATGCCGGTGTATGTCGGCAGCATCGCTGAATCGCCACCCGGCGGCTTGCTGTCGCGTACGAGCTGGAAGTACGCCTCCGGCTGGATCGCCGCAGCGCTCTTGTTCTCCACCTCGTAACCGACGTCGATCACGTAACTGCCGCGCGTGAACGTGTAAATCTTGGTGATTTTGAATTCCTCTGCCGCTGGCGCGGTGAGCCGCACCGAAACCCGGTCGGCGCCGGCCGCGAGTTTGACGTCGCGATCACTGGCGGCGTAACGCGTACGATGGTTGGGCAGACCATTGCCGATCAGCCCCGATTGTGCGACATAGGTGTGGTCGGGTTGCTGCTGCAGCAACACGAAGTTCTTCTTCTGGTCGAGCGTGTCGCGATGCGCGAGCAGTTCCAGACGACGCAGATCCCCGCCCGCCGTATCGATGTCGGCAATAAACACGTCGGTTTCGACGCGCACCGTTGCGCCTGTTTGGAGTGCGCCGGCGGCGGGCGACGTTGCTGCCGGTGTTACCGGCGTTGCCGCCAGCGGCTGCGACGGCGCCGGTACCGGGATTGCCGCCGGCCCGGTCAGCGGCGCGGCAGTGGTGGGTGACGCGGCGGGCGGCACCGGCTGTTTTTCCTTTTGCCACGCATCCATCAGGAAATACACCGAGAACGCAAACACCATGAACAGAACTAGTCGCTGGGTATCCATCATTGTGTCAAATTGTTAGGCGTCGCATTACCGCGGCTGCGACACCGGCGTTGCACGCTACGCAAAAGCTCGCGAATCTCGCCGCGTGCGGCGGCAGACGCTGCGCGCGTCACGGCGGTGCGCGGGCGCACGACCAAATCGACGCCCGCCAGGGCGGCGCGGTCGGCACGAAATGCTTCGCGCGCCAATCGCTTGCAATAGTTGCGCGCCACCGCCTGCGGAATTATGCGTTTGCTGACAACAATGCCAAGCCGGGCCGCTGGCGCGCCGTTGGGCTTGGCATAAACCTGGAACCACTTGCCCGTTACCCAGCATCTGAATGAGAACACCGCTGCGTAGGCGTGCGACCGGACGAGCCGGTCCGCCCGGGAGAGCGACAGCCTGGTTGCCGTGTCCGTCAAACGCCGAGCCGCGCACGCCCTTTGGCGCGGCGTGCCCGCACTACAGCCCGGCCGGCGCGCGTTTTCATGCGAACCCGAAATCCGTGCGTGCGCTTGCGCCGGGTAGTCGAAGGTTGGTAGGTCCGTTTCATGATTTCCGCCTGTGGCTATGTGAAAAACCCGCTATTACAACCGTTAACGTGTGTTCCTGTCAATGCGCGGTCGTGCCAGCGCGGTTGCCCCGTTTGACTGTCGAAGGTTGTGGATAACTTCACCCAAAAACGATAAAATTGGCGATCAGTTGCATGGCTTTTCCCACCCCGTTTATAAGAACCCTGTCGGTCTCACGATGAATAGCTTCTGGCGCTCTTGTCTCAGCCACTTCGAACAGCAACTGCCACCACAGCAATTCAAGACCTGGATCAAGCCGCTCAAGTTCCAAGCTGCCGCCAATGCCGTTACGCTGACGGCGCCCAACCGCTTTGTGTTGCAGTGGATCCGCGACCGCTTCCTTGGTGAAATCCAGCGCTTGGCGGTCGAGCGCCTGGGGGCGGCGGTCACTGTGAGCCTGGTGCTGGTGGAAAAAGAGCTTCCCGCGCCGAGCAAATCACTTACGCCGGAGACGCATGGCAGTAAACCCAGCACGCGCGATATATCGCGTCTTAATCCCGATTTTAACTTCACAACGTTTGTCACCGGCAAGGCTAACGAACTCGCGCGCGCGGCAGCGATTCAGGTTGCGGAACGCCCGGGGGAAGCTTACAACCCGTTGTTCGTTTATGGCGGGGTTGGGCTGGGCAAAACCCATTTGATTCACGCGATCGGCAACCTGCTTCAAGAGCGTAACCCGCAGAGCCGCATCCGCTACATCCACGCCGAACAATATGTGTCGGACGTCGTGCGCGCGTATCAGCACAAAGCATTCGATGACTTCAAGCACTACTATCACTCGCTCGACCTGTTGCTGATAGACGACATCCAGTTTTTCGGCGGCAAGAGCCGCACGCAGGAAGAATTCTTCTACGCGTTCAACGCTCTTATCGAGTCACGTAAACAGGTGGTTATCACCTGCGACACCTATCCCCGCGAGATCCTGGGCATGGAAAACCGCTTGATTTCACGCTTTGGGTGGGGCCTGACAGTGGCAGTTGATCCGCCCGAACTCGAGATGCGGGTGGCAATCCTGCTGAAGAAAGCGGAAGTCGAAAAGGTGATTCTCGATGAGGCGGTTGCGTTTTTTATCGCCACTCACAGTCAGACTAACGTACGCGAGCTCGAGGGCGCCCTCAAGCGCATCCTTGCTTATTCCCGCTTTTCGGGCTTGCCGATCTCGGTCGAACTTTGCCGCGACGCACTTAAAGACCTGCTAGCGCTGCAAAGCCGCCAGGTCTCGATCGATAACATACAAAAAACGGTCGCCGAGTATTACAAGATCAAAGTCTCCGAGATGTATTCAAAGAAACGCAGTCGTAATATCGCACGCCCCCGGCAGATCGCAATGGCTTTAGCCAAAGAATTAACCCACCTTAGCCTGCCGGACATAGGCGAGGCTTTCGGCGGGCGTGATCATACGACGGTACTGCATGCGTGCCGTAAAGTCACCGCGCTGAAAGCCTCCAACCACGAAGTTACGCGTGATTTTGACTCGTTACT
>JAHFRL010000003.1 GCA_023266235.1 Betaproteobacteria bacterium | reverse complement strand
TTGGCCTTCTCGTAAGTCGACAACTGCATGTCATGCGGCAGGTGGAGCCGCCATAGAGGTCGAGATCACCCATCCCTTCCACCCCTGGAGGGGGCGGCGCGTCGTTCTGGCTACGCGCAGGCGGAACTGGGGGGAGGACCGCGTGATGTTCTACGACGAACAAGGGCGGCTGCGCTCGTTGCCGGCGTCATGGACCGATGTGGACGCGCCGGACGTGGTGACGGTTACGTCCCAGGGGCGTGCCCTCTTGCGAGCCGACGATCTGGCTGTGCTGTCGGCCTTGATCGGTGAGATCCGTCTGAGACACAAGTGGGTGCGTCAATGTGTCAAGTAAATATTGCCGCATATGTAAGGCAAATTGTGCCGCATCGAACTCAATCTGGGTGTCAGTGCCGAATGATTCATAAGGGAGAATGGCCATGGAATGCAAAGTAGCGCCTAAATACCTCATTGACATTGCGTATTTTGCGGCATATTATTACTTACACTTAAAGGTGCTAACGGCCTGTGTCCAAACCCACAACCAAACTCGATCGCCTGCGGCAGGCGGGCACCCTCAACGCTCAGCCGCAGCGTGTTCGGGCGCCTTGGTTCCAGCCCGGCGGGTTCTTCGATGCCAACGATTTGGTACAGGTCAAGTACGAGATGCTTCGGCACGCCAGGCAGGATGGCGTAACCAAGGCGGAGGCGGCGAGCCTGTTTGGCCTATCGCGGCCGACCTTCTACCAGGCAGAGTCAGCATTCGAGCGCGACGGGATTGCCGGTCTGCTGCCGCAGACTCGTGGCCCGAAGGCCGCCCACAAACTCACTCCAGAAGTCATGCAGGTCATCGAGTCGCACTACCGCAGCGGCGGCCCCTTGCAGGCCCGCGAGATGGCTCGGCTGGTACACGAACAGCTGGGTGTCGAGGTGCATCCACGCAGCATCGAGCGGGCAGTGGCCCGCAAAAAAAAACGCTGACGAATTCCTCGGCGCCGCTCTCGCCGATTCTGGCTACCGATGCCACGCCGGCCTACGAGCGCGTGCGTGCCGAGGTGATGACCGGCATCGCCAGACCCGATGCGCTGGGCGCCATCATCTTCCACGGCATGTGGCAGGGATTGCAGGTGCTGTTGCGCACCGCCACGGCCTCATCTTTACGGGACGCCCCGCCAACACCGTCGGCGGCGCCCGCCAGCACGCTCGATCGCCAGCTCGTGCGTTTACTGGCCGACATGGTGCTGGCGACCCAGTCGCAGGTGCAACATGCCCACTGAATCCGCCCAGAAGGTCGACGCCCATCATCTTCGTCGTGACGCGTTCCTGTACGTAAGGCAATCCACGCTACGGCAGGTGTTCGAGAACACAGAGAGTACCAAGCGCCAATACGCGCTGCGCTCGCGTGCCATCGCTTTGGGCTGGCCTGCCGAACGCGTTCACGTCATCGACAGCGACCTTGGACAGTCTGCTGCCCAGGCCCGGGACCGCGATGGCTTCCAACATCTCGTCACGGAGGTGGCGCTCGGTCACGCCGGCATCGTGCTTGGGTTGGAGGTCTCTCGCCTGGCCCGCAACAACGCCGATTGGCACCGTCTGATCGAGCTGGCTGCTATGTCGCGCACGCTCATCCTCGACGAGGACGGGATCTACGACCCGGCGAACTTCAACGACAGGCTGCTGCTTGGCCTGAAGGGGGCTATGAGCGAGGCCGAGTTGCATGTCCTGAAGTCTCGTCTGCAGGGAGGCATCCTCAACAAGGCGCGACGAGGCGAGTTGGAGCTGCCCTTGCCCATCGGTCTGGTCTACGACGGCGCCGGCCGGGTGGTGCTCGACCCTGACCGGCAAGTCCGAGACACCGTTCAAATGCTGTTCGACGCGTTCCGCGAAAGCGGCTCCGCCTGTGCCGTGGTTCGGCTTCTGAGCAGCCGTCAAGTGATGTTCCCCCGGCGCATACGTCGAGGCATCGGCAAGGGTGATCTGGTCTGGGGCCAGATCGACGTGTCGCGGGTACTGCAGATCCTGCATAACCCGCGCTATGCGGGGGCCTTTGCATACGGACGCTCGCGAATTGCCTACAACGCTCAACTGCGACCCGTGCAGAAAGGAGTCAAGCAGCAAGAATGGCCGGTATTGATCCGCGACGCCCACGAGGGGTACATCGACTGGGAGGAGTTCGAGCGCAACGAGTTCAGGCTGCGCCAGAACCTGGGCTTCGCACCGGGCGAACGCGGGCGCATGCCGCGCGAAGGAAGCGCGCTGCTGCAGGGTCGCTTGTTGTGCGGCAAGTGCGGCGCCCGCATGCGAGTTCACTACGAGCAGCTGTCGGGTCGACTTCGCCCCTACTACTGCTGCACCGAGGAGGTCGTTCGTCATGCCGGCAAACCTTGTCAATGGGTTCACGGACTTGCCGTCGATGAGGCAGTCGGCGCCTTGCTGCTAAAGACCGTGGCACCCGCCGCGATCGAAGTGGCATTGGCCGTGCAACAGGAGATCGCGCAGCGCATCGAGCAGTCGGCGGCGCTGCGCGAGGCCCAACTCGAACGCGCCCGCTACGAATCCGAATTGGCGCGTCGGCGCTACGCCAAAGTGGACCCGGACAATCGGTTGGTGGCCGATGCGCTGGAGGCCGACTGGAACCGGTGCCTGCGTCAGCTTCATGACTTTCAACTTGAGCACGAGCGCCAGCAGCATGAGGACCAAAGTCAGCTCGATGAGCCTGCTCGCAAACGCATCATCGAGCTGGCGCGCGACTTTCCACGGGTATGGAACGACGAGCGGACCAGCGCGCTGGAACGAAAGCGCATGCTCGGCCTTCTGATTGAGGACGTGACCCTTGTGGGCGGCCCCAGCATCGCCGTGCACGTGCGCTGGCGAGGTGGGCGAACTCAGAGCCTAACCGTCACCAAACCAAGACCAATCGCGCTGATCCGCAAGACGGCAGATGTCGTCGTCAAGCTCATCGACGAATTGCTTGAGACATCGACCGACCTGCAGGTCGCAGAGCGCCTTAACGCGTTGGGGTATCGCAATTGGCGGGGTGATGCCTTCACGCCGAAGAAGGTTGCCATCGTGCGCCAGGCCTACAAACTTCGCTGCCGCTTCGAGCGGCTTCGTCTTCGTGGCATGCTCACCGGCGAAGAAATAGCCCGGCAGCTTGGGGTCTCGACGACCACCGTCCACCAACTCGGCCGACAAGGCGTGCTGACTCGGCATCTGTACGGCAACGAACACCGATGCTTGTACGAGCCGCCCAATGGTGGTCAACTCATCCGCGGTGCCGGCGGCCGCTACGGCGGTCGGCCCGCCCAATTCATTCCCGCTCAATCATCCGAACAAGGTGCATCATGAAGTCCACGCCTTGTCTTGCGGGTGGTAGGCGCGCGCCGGCAGCACGCTGCAGCCGTAGTGCACCGCAAAGTCCAGCACGGTGTCAGTGGCCCGCGGCTCGTAGCGACTGGCCTGCGCAATGACGGCG
>JAHFRL010000146.1 GCA_023266235.1 Betaproteobacteria bacterium | reverse complement strand
CGCCAATGCACAACGCGGCTAGTCCGGTGGCGATGCAATAAGCGTGTTTTGTCTTCATCATGATTTTCTCCTTGGTTGGGCAAGTTGGGCGTGAATCTACGCCATCATACCGAAGCGGCCTGGTCGGCGCGCAAAAGGAATTCGCGCGTTTCCCGCTGTTGCGGGCGCTTTGTTTGACTTAAAAAGTAATGCAGTTGTATTTATCGCCTTGAACCGGCGCGCAGTAAGTGTGTGTATACCCTTGCGGATCGAACGGACTGTTTGATGTCTGCACCTGATTCTGCGAGCGCAAGGCGTAGCTCGTTCGGATACACGAAGTCCAGGCAGGAGTCCATTCCTCAAAGCCTCGGCTTTCACAGGCCGGGCCAAGACGCTCTACCCACATTCGCGCTTCATCCTGAGGCGGGGCGGTAGCGCAGCCTGACAAGAGCAAAAATAAGATAAATCTCTTCATGCGCCTCCTCATTGCGTTCTTCCTGTCTTGTCCCATTAATCGCTGAAATTCGGAGCGCCCCGAAGACGAACGGAATGTCCGACTTGTCCTTTTGGAGAAGGCTGCTCTATCCACTGAGCTACCGGGGCGTGAGAGGTCGGGTCTATCATCGTGTCAAGGTGCAAATCCGGCCACTGTGATTTGCACTCGCCACCGATGCTGTCGGTACAACGATTCGCGCGCTGATGGTACAATTAGCAATATTGATCAATTGAGGAGCAGGCAGCATGCGATCCTTGGCACTTACCACAACGCAGCAGCGCCGCCTTGAAAAACTCGCCCGCGATGCCAGACGCACTCCGCAAGTTATGTTGCGCTTTGTGCTTCGGGATGGCTTCGATTTGTGCGAGCTGGAAGTAAATGAAAGCATAGCCGCAGAGCGCGATGCGATGCGGCACGGATATGTGCCGCATGAAGAAGTGCGGCGCCAAACACGCGCCGTGATCGACGCTGCCCATGCCCGCAAGCGTCGCCAGGCGGCTTGAGTGGGCGCCGCGGGCACTGCAAGCCTACATTGATTCTCTTGCCCACATCGCTGACGAAGACCCGCGTACCGCTGAACTTGTCCGAGAGCGCGTAGAGCACGCGCTTGATCTGATCGTCGAACACCCTGGAATTGGCGTGCCCACGGCACGGCGCGGCGAGCGCCGCTACCCGATTGCAAACACTGGTCACGTAATCGTCTATCGGATTTCGCCAGCTGCCGTGCGGGTTCATGTCTGGTACCGCGCGCGGCAAAACGTGCGCCGCTAGTTATGTAAGATGGCGCCCCGAAGACGAATCGAACGTCCGACCTGCCCCTTAGGAGGGGGCTGCTCTATCCACTGAGCTACCGGGGCGTGAGCGCGTATTCTAGCGTAAAATGAGCGTCGGTTTTGATGCTCATCCCCACGGAAAATCAATGCTCAAGTGGCTGCTGATCGCGGTGCTGGCCGGCATCGCGCTGCTGTTGTGGCGCATCGCCGCTTTTGCGAACAGCAACCTGCCCAAAACCGGCGAGCCCGCGCCGGATTTCAATCTGCCGGACCAGCACGGCAAGCTGCGCACGAACGATGAGTTCCGCGGCAAGTGGCTGGTGTTGTATTTCTATCCGCGGGACGATACGCCCGGCTGCACCGAGCAGGCCGCGCGTTTCCGCGATGCGCTGCGCGGGATCGAAGCGTTGGGCGCCGTTGTGTGCGGCGTGAGCGTCGACAACAGCGCAAGCCACGCGGCATTCGCGCGCAAGTACAATCTGCCATTCGCGCTGCTTGCCGACCGTAACGGCGAGACCGCGGCCCGCTACGGCTCGATCGCCAATCTCGGCGTCGTGAAATTCGCGAAGCGCAACACCTTCCTCGTCGATCCGCGCGGCGCGGTCGCAAAAGTGTATTTGGGCGTCCACCCCGCGCGCAATACGCTGGACGTAATGAATGACTTGAGGGAGCTTGCCGCCTGATGATCAAAAGCCTCGACCACGTGGTGCTCACGACGCGCGATCTCGCCAAGTGCCTTGCGTTCTACACGCAGGCGCTCGGCATGCAACTCGAAACTTTCGGCGCGGGGCGCATCGCGCTCAGGTTCGGCGAGCAGAAATTCAACGTTCATCCGCCCGGCTACGCAGCCGACATCAGGGCGCGCCACCCGACGCCGGGTTCTCTCGACCTGTGCTTTCTGGCCGATTGCCCGCTCGACGACGTGATCGCGCGGTTAAAGCGGCACAACATCCCGATCGAGGAGGGGCCGTCGATACGCACCGGCGCGCGGTTCCCGCTCCGCTCGGTGTATGTGCGCGACCCGGATGACAATCTGGTCGAAATTTCCGTCCCGGCGGATCAAGGAACGGGTAATGGGTAATGGGAAATGGGAAAAGGTGTAGAACCCTTCACCGTTCACTCTTCACCGCTGTTCAGCGTTTATCTGCGGCTTCAAAAAGTCTTTCATGCCTTTAGTCGCCCTTGACGGCGCGTGTCTCGCGTTCGGCCACGTCGCGCTGCTCGATCACGCCGATTTCGCGCTCGAGCCCGGCGAGCGCATCGGCTTGATCGGCCGCAATGGCACCGGCAAGTCGAGCCTCCTCAGGATCATCGCCGGGGAACTCGCGCTGGATGACGGCAAGCTGTGGCGCCAGCCCGGGCTCAGGCTCGCGCTGGTGGCGCAGGAGCCGGAACTCGACGTGGAAATAACGGTGTTTGATGCGGTCGCAGCCGGACTCGGCGCTCAAACCGCGCTCTTGCATGAATACCAGGAGCTGTCGCACCGGCTCGCCGACGGCGGCGAGGACAACCCCGCGTTGCTCGAGCGATTGCATGAACTGCAGACCGGATTCGAGCGCACCGACGGCTGGAATGCGAAATCCCGCGTCGAAACGACCATCGCGCGGCTTGGTTTGGACGCCGATGCGCGCGTCGGCACGCTCTCGGGCGGCCTCAAGAAACGGGTCGCGCTGGCGCGCGCGCTGGTCGCCGAGCCGGAGTTGCTGCTGCTCGACGAGCCGACCAACCATCTCGATGTCGCCGGCATCGAGTGGCTCGAAGAGCTGCTCACGTATTTCGGCGGCAGCGTGCTGCTGGTGACGCACGACCGCCGTTTTCTCGACAACGTGACGACCCGCGTGATTGAGCTCGACCGCGGCCGGCTCGCGAGCTTTCCCGGCAATTTTTCGGCCTACCAGCGGCGCAAGGAGCAATTGCTCGACGCTGAAGCACAGCAGAGCGCGAAATTCGACCGGCTGCTGGCGCAAGAGGAAGTGTGGGTGCGCAAGGGCATCGAGGCGCGCCGCACGCGCAATGAGGGCCGGGTGCGGCGACTGGAAGTATTGCGCCGCGAGCGCGCCGCGCGCCGCAACCGCATCGGCCACGTCGATTTCGACGTTGCCGAGGGCGAGCGTTCCGGCAAGCTGGTGGCCGAGCTGCAGCACGTCAGCAAGAGCTTCGGGGAACAGCGCGTGATCGACGATTTTTCGTGCGTGATCCAGCGCGGTGACAAGGTCGGGCTGATCGGCCCCAACGGCTGCGGCAAGACCACGCTGCTCAGGCTGCTGCTCGGCGAGATCAAACCTGATAGCGGCACCGTGCGGCGCGGCACCCGGTTGTCGGTTGCCTATTTCGACCAGTTCCGCGCGCAGCTTGACGATAATGCAACGCTCGCGGAGGTCATCAGCCCGGGCCTGGACTTTATAGAGATCGCGGGCAGCCGCAAGCACGTGATTTCCTATCTCGGCGATTTCCTGTTCCCGCCGGAACGCGCGCGCGCCAAGGTGGCCAGCCTGTCGGGCGGCGAGCGCAACCGCCTGCTGCTGGCACGGCTGCTTGCGCAGCCGGCGAACGTGCTGGTGCTCGACGAGCCGACCAACGATCTCGACATTGAGACGCTCGAGCTGCTCGAGGCGCTGTTGCAGGATTACTCCGGCACGCTGTTTCTGGTCAGCCACGACCGCACTTTTCTCGATAACCTGGTGACGCAGACGATTGCGTTCGAAGGCGGCGGCAAGCTGCTCGAGTATGCGGGAGGCTATGCGGACTGGCGGCGCGCGAAGCAGTTCAGCTGCGATGCCGCGCGCAATGAATCCAGCCGTGCGGCGCGCAAGCGCAAGCCGGCGGCGAAAATCGAGGTCCGCGTGGCGCCGCGCGTGAAGCTGAGCTACAAGGAAGCGCGCGAACTCGCGGCGCTGCCTGACCGCATCGCGGCGCTCGAGCTGGAGCAGGCGACAGTTTCGCAGCGCCTGACCGATGCGACGCTTTATCGCGATGAGCCGGGGCAGGTCAAAGTACTGCAGGCGCGCCTGGCCGCGATCGAAGTCGGACTTGCGCACGCTACTGCGCGCTGGGAAGAGCTCGAAACCCGCCACAGCGCCGCGCCGGCGCCGGTAAAATGAGACAGTGAAGGGTGAAGGGTGAGGGGTTCTACACCTTTTCCCATTTCCCATTTCCTATTCCCTTTATTCCCATGGCTGATTTCTGGCGCAGTTGCGGTTACCACCTGCTCCAACGCGGTGCGGACGGGCGACTTGTCGTCACCGATGACTATCTGCGCGCCTATTACACGCGCCCCGAGCTGGCGCCGGTCGCCGATTCGTGCGCCGGGGAGCGCGCGCTGCACGCAGCGCTGATGGACAATCCGCGACTCGCGGTCGGCAACCCGCAAATCGGCGCAATGCGCGACGCAGACGCGCGTGAAAACTACCGCGTGATGCTGCGTTTTCGCGACCAGCTGCTCGCGGCGCCGTCGCTCGAGGCGTTCTACTACGGGCTGTTCCAGAGCGACGTCGCGGTGCCGCCGCTGTTTATCGACCAGACGGTACAGGTGATCCTGCGCGCCATCCTCGACGACGATGGCGACGGCCTCAAGGCGCGCGCCGCGGAGCTGTTTTTCCGCAAGCAGCGCGTCAACATCGAGCGCGGCGTCATCCGGCTGGCCGACGACGCGACGGTGGAGATGCACGCCGCGAGCGGCGGCCTCGGCAATCTCGGCAAGCTGATCCTGGAGGCGCAGACGCCGCTGCGCTCGCTCGAGCTCGATGTGCTCGACGCTCCGACCCAGGCCGAGTACTGGCGGCGCGACGAGCGCTTCGATACCGTAATGCAGATCAACAGCGCGCATGCCGGGTGCGCCGCGCTATGCCGCGTGCTTGAGGCGTGGGTCGGGCATTTCCACCAGACGCCGGTGACGGTCACCCCGGTACGCGAGATTCCGGACGAGGATTGGGTCTGGCATGTCGGGCTCGACGCCGAGGCGACCGCCATGCTGAACGAGATTTATAATGGCGGCGAGGTGGACGCGGAACGCATGCAACGCATCATCGGGCTTTATCGGCTGGATTTCAGGAATCCGTCCGACATGCACGCCGGACTTGCCGGCAAGCCGGTATTTCTCGGCCTTGCGGCCGGCCCCGACTTCCGGCTGCGCATGAAGCCGCAGAACCTGCTGATGAACCTGCCGCTGGCGAGGCGCGCGTGACGCCGCAAGCCAGGCGCTTCCAGCAGATCGTCTGCGGCCCGGACGAAGCGATCAATCTCGCTGAAGCCGCGCTGCTGGTTGCGGCCGAGGAGTATTGCGATCTCGACATCGCCGCGTATCTCGCGCGGCTCGACGACATGGCGGCGACGCTCAAGCGCCGGCTGCGTCCCGACATCAGCCCGGCGGACACCATTGTCGCGCTCAACCGCTTTTTGTTCGACGAGCATGGCTTTACCGGCAACGCCGCGGATTACTACGATCCGCGCAACAGTTTTCTCAACGAAGTGCTGGACCGGAAACGCGGCATACCGCTTACGCTCGCGTTGGTCTATATCGAGATCGGCCGCCGCATCGGACTGCCGGTGCAGGGCATAGCGTTTCCGGCGCACTTCCTGGTCAAATGCCCGCTGCGCGAAGGCACGGTGGTGCTCGACCCCTACGCCAAGGGCATTTCGCTGAGCTTCGAGGAGCTGAAGCAGCGCATCAAGAGCCTGCGCCGCGGCGTCGAGCCGCCGAGGTCGGTGATGGCGCAGATGCTTGCCGCGGCCAGCAACAAGGAGATCCTGGTGCGCATGTTGCGCAATCTGAAAGGCATCTACTCGCACCACAAGGAGTGGATGCGGGCGCTGGCGGCGACCGACCGCATCATCAGCGTGATGCCGGATCTGGCCGAGGAATACCGCGACCGCGGGATGATTTATCTCAATCTCGAATGTTTCCGCGCCGCGCTGTTCGACCTGCAGTCCTATCTCAAGATGCTGCCGGTGGCAAACGACGCCGACAGCGTGCACCAGAAGGTAGTGGAGCTGCAGGCCGTCGCTTCGCGCCTGAACTGAATGCGGCGCGTCACTCAGGTAGCAGGTCTAGAGCTGATCAGCCATGCGCCGCGGCCACCCGCGCACCCGACGCCGCTGCTGTTCGTGCACGGCGCGTTCGTCGCCGCGTGGTGCTGGGACGACTACTTTCTGCCGTATTTCGCGCAGCGCGGCTACAGCGCGCACGCATTGAGCCTGCGCGGCCACGGCGGCAGCGCCGGGTGGGATACGCTGTCGGTGGCAAGCATCGACGATTACGAATCCGACATGCTGCGGATCGCCCGCCACCTCGGCGGGCCGCTGGTGGTGGTCGGGCATTCGCTGGGCGGCATGGTGGTGCAGCGCTGCCTGCACCGCATGCATGCCGCCGCCGCGGTATTGATGTCGCCGGTGCCGCCGGAAGGCCTGCTCGGCTCATCGCTGCTGCTCGCGGCGCGCGATCCCGCGCTGTTCCGCGAGATGAGCCTGATTCATTACGCGCATCCGAGCTTCGCCACCATGCAGGGCCTGCGGCGCGCGGTATTTTCGGAGCGCATTGCGGACGCCGACGTGGGCCGGCATTTCGCGCGCATGCAGCTCGAATCGCAGCGCGCAGTGTTCGATCTGTCGTGGCCGCAGCATTTTTTTATCAGGCCTGCGGCGGGCGTGCCGATGCTGGTGATGGGCGGTGAGAAGGACGCTTTCTTTTCCGCCGGCATGGTCGAATCGACGGCGCGGATTTACGGCGTCACGCCGGGAATGTTTCCGGAAATGGCGCACGCGATGATGCTCGAGCCCGACTGGCAGGAGGCCGCCGACCGCATCATCGACTGGCTGGGAAAAATCGGCTTGTAATCGCTGGTTGATCGCCGGTCGACCTCCCCGGATTTTTGCCAGGCAGGGTGAAGCACCGAAACCGGCGCCAGCGGCACCGAAGTGAGGCCGCACCGTGCGGCAAGACCGGCGCGCCGGGGGCCGGTGTGATTCGAATATCGCGGCAACCCGCTGCCGCGCGACCGGGCGCAGCGCGGGAAAAGCGGGGGGCGTAACTAGATCGCCGGCGTAGCGGCGGGGGCGGCCACTGCGCTCGCGGCCGGCAAGTCGACGTCAGCTCGCGGCGCGTCGAGCGCCGCGCCCGACGGCTTGACGGGCTCGTCGAACTCGCTGCGCGGCTTGGTCTTCAGCTCCGGAAAATCTTCGTTGTCCTTATCCGGGGGAGGATTGCCGTCGTAGACCAGGTTGCGGCGGCGCTGCAGGTAAGCGTCGCGTTGGAACTCGTACGGATCGAGCGCCGCTTCCTCGAGTATCTTGGTCGAATCGAGGAGGTTGGCGCGCAGATTGACGACGTACAAACCCCACACCGAGTTGCGGGTCGCGATATGATCGCGCCAGATCCAGAAGATCGGATCGACTTTGAAGTCGACAAACGTGCCGGCCGCATCGCGGAAGGAACTGGGTCCGAAAAACGGTATCTGCAGGTAAGGGCCGGAGGCGATGCCCCAGCGGCCGAGCGTCTGGCCGAAGTCTTCCTTGTGTCTTTCGAGCCCGATTTCGGTTGCAACATCGATGAAGCCGGCCAAACCCACCGTCGTGTTCATGGCAACGCGTGCCACGTCGGAAGCGGCGTCACCGACCTTGCCCTGCAGCAAATTGTTGAGCGCCGTGAGGATGTCGTAGAGATTGTTGTAGAAATTGGTGATGCCCGTGCGCACGAACTGCGGCAGGATGCCCTTGTAGACGGTCGCGACCGGTTTCATGACCACCTTGTCGAGGGCATCGTTGACCCGATAGATCGCCCGGTTGAGCGGCTCGAGAGGATCGCGCGGATTATTGGTACTCGCGCAACCACCGAGCAATCCAAGGGCGAGCAGGCCCAACAAAAACGAGATGCGTAGCCGCTCAGCGAATAAAGTCATGTTAAGAGTTCCGGGGATTTTTCTGATGGGGCCGGGTTTTGACTATTATAACAACCATTTCCGGCAAAACCAACGCCGCCTGGTGCCGCGTTTGTGCGATGCGCGAGCGTGAGAAATTACCGCTGGCGGGGTGCGGGTGGGACTGGGCGCCCTGTAGGCGGTTACGACGGGGTGCAAGAGTCCACGCAGCGAAGCAAGGGGGCAAGCCGGCCGACATCAGCATGGATTAATTGGTGCGGATTTTCGGTTTACGTTTGCGCGGTTGCGCGGGAGCAGGAGCTTGCGCTTTTGCGGGAACCTGAATTTCCAGGGCGGGCTGGGCTCGTTGTGCTTCTGCTGCTTCTGCTGCTTCGGTTGCTGCTGCTGCAGCCGCCGCCGCTTTCTGGCGGATTTCATCGAGCGTGGCCTGGGTCACCGCTAACATTGGGCCGCCGAGGTCAACCGCATGTTGCGCTGCAGCGAGCGCGTCGTCGTAATGGCCGCGGTCGGCCAGCACCTGCGCGAGATTGTTGAATGCGGCGGCTGAATCCGGGTGGTTCTGCGTCGCCTGCCTGAACGCGGATTCAGCGGTAGCCAGATCTTTCAGCGCATACGCTGTGTTGCCGCGCCCCATCTGGCCGGCGAGGCTGTCCGGCCAGCGTCCGAGCAGCGCGTTGTAGGCGATGTGCGCGTTCCTGACCTGCCCGCTTTTTTCCAGCGCCACCACGGCATTCGCGTAGCGCGGTTCGGTAGCGGTAGCCGGCACCCGGTCGGGCGGCACCACGACCATCGCCCAGTAGTTTTCGTGCTTCCAAATTTTCTCGAATACCGGGAGCGGGGTGGCACGGCGTGGTCTTATTCCGGAACGACGGATTACCTCCAGCGTGTCCAGATCGTAGCCCACGACGACCGAGTAGTGCCACACCGGAAACCAGCTGAACGGACCATAGTTCTCGAGCACGATTGCAGGGGTGCCGGCCGCGATCTCCCGCAACATATCCGTGACCCGCGGTGCCAGCTCATAGGCGATCAAACCGTGCCGCCGTGCCGCGACCAGCATTTCGACCTGCAGGCTGCCCTTCCTGCCTGGCAGATAGACCTGGTCAACGAGCGCGTCGGGGGACACCGCGACGCCGGCGGCGTTGAACACCATCGCGAGCGCAGCCGGGCCGCAGAAATAATCCTCCTGCGGGAAGAATGGCACCTGCGTAAGCTCGATGCGCGGCGGCAGGCCGGACGGCCGCTGCTCCTTGAGTTGGTACGTTTGCGGAGCAATGAGCGAGCAACCCGAAAGCAGGGCGCTTAAAAAAAGAAAGCCCGCCGATAAGCGGGCTCTCAAGCTGTGCATATCAATCGCTACTTATACTGGTACCAGATAATCAGCCCGACAACGATAACGCCGAGGGTCCACCATATCCAGGATTCGGTGGCGCCCGCCGGCAGCGTGTCGATCTTGCCTGCGATCCGGTTGATTTCTTCCTGCGTCATCGCGTTCACGCGATCCTGCGCGGTCGTTGCGGAGAGGCCAAGCGCTTCGAATTGCTTGACGACATCGGTGCGGCTCACGAAATCGCGCACTTTATCAACGCTTGCCTGGCCTGTTGCGCTGGCGACCACCTGGTCGGTACCGATCATTCCGGCCTGGGTCGAGAACGGCAGCAACATCATGCTTACGATCAGTAACTGGCTTATCAGTTTGTAGAACAATTTCATCATGACCTCCTGTGAGTGACGGATGAATGTTGCAACGGAAAGCGCCGGAAGCCGCAATCTGGCGATGCCGGATTTCCTTATATATCCGGCATCGCATGAGCGTCAAGAGCAACTTCACGTGTCCCAAGTAAACGCAGGGTTATGATAGGCAAAAAAAAGCCCGCGATCAAGCGGGCCTGGAAGCCGTGCAGATCGCCGCGTTTGCGTTACTTGTACGCGTACCAGATGATCAGTGCAATAATAATGACACCGGCAGCCCACCACCAGCCGTTTGAATCCGCGCCCGCCGGCAGGGTGTCGATCTGGCCCGCGATCCGGTTGATTTCTTCCTGCGTCATCGCGTTCACGCGATCCTGCGCGGTCGTCGCGGTGAGGCCAAGCGCTTCGAACTGCTTGACGACATCGGTGCGGCTCACGAAATCGCGCACTTTATCAACGCTTGCCTGGCCTGTTGCGCTGGCGACCACCTGGTCGGTACCGATCATTCCGGCCTGGGTCGAGAACGGCAGCAGCACCATGCTCACGACCAGTAGCTGACATATCAGTTTGTAGAACAATTTCATCAGGACCCCCTGTGAGTGGTGGATGAATGTTGCAACGGAAAGCACCGGCACAGCAACTAACCGGTACCCAACTCCCTTATATATCCGATGAAACGTCAACGTCAAGCGGAGTATTCACATCTGCTGATACCCGCCTTGGCGTGCGCTGCCGGCAAGGAGCCGCGCGGTGCTATAATTTCCTGTTAAATTCAGCACCTTCGCGCTCATCGCTTTTTACTCGTAAGGACCGCACCCCATGTTGACCAAAGTCAAACCTACGTTGGACCTCAATGACCCGAGCCTGTTCCGCCAGCAGTGCTATATCGACGGCAAATGGGCGGACGCTGACGACCGGACCACGCTGGCCGTGAACAATCCGGCGGACGGCCTGCAGATTGGCACGGTGCCGAAGATGGGCGCCGCGGAAACCAGACGCGCGATCGAAGCCGCCAATGCCGCGTGGCCGGCGTGGCGCGGCAAGCTTGCCAGGGAACGCGCGGCGATCCTGCGCAAATGGTATGACCTGATAATGGCGAACCAGCAAGACCTCGCGGTGCTGATGACGACCGAGCAGGGCAAGCCGCTCGCCGAATCGAAGGGCGAGATCGCGTATGGCGCGTCGTTTATCGAATGGTTTGCCGAGGAAGGCAAGCGCGTCTACGGCGATACGATTCCGCAGCACCAGGCCGACAAACGCATCGTCGTCATCAAGCAGCCGATCGGCGTGTGCGCGGCGGTGACGCCGTGGAA